>JAQTYA010000202.1 GCA_028688525.1 Methylococcus sp.
GGATCATAAGGTGCGAACTATTTAGGAGGCTCCGAAACACCACGGGAGTTGATGAAAACTTGACCTACATCAAGGCGGACAGGGCGCGCGATCACGTACGATGTGTCCCAAGGTTGTCGCGGAAGTGGCTAACTGCTGTAACAGCCGATGTTTTCCTCAAGTTTTATCCTCTGGGATGGTGTTTCCGGGCTCGTTTTCGGGCCCGGTTTTTTTTGCCCGTCATCCTCCCCCTCCTGTCCGAAATTGATCCAATTTGTCGCTTCTGGTGCACAAAAGTGGCGCGGGACCGTCAATTGTTGCCCTGATGGTTTTGTGATCTAATACGGAATCGCTTTGTTTTCGTGGGCTCAGGGCTCCTGAGGACGCGTTGTTGCGCCCGGTCGGGCGGTCTGCCGGGGCGGGTCTCCGGCGGGTTTCTGCGCGGTTCCGCTATCACAACATCCCTGTACAGTTCCCACGGCTTTCCCCCGCGTCTCCATGGATCGTCGACAGTCATGCGAGGGGTTGGCACGGCCGATTTTTGTCTGGAAAGTGGGCTTCACTATGGTAATCAAACTGAAGAAAGGCTTAGACCTGCCCATAACGGGGGCGCCCGAACAGGTGATCCATGCCGACGGCGGAGCCGTGAAATCCGTGGCCCTGGTCGGGCCGGATTTCATCGGTCTCAAGCCGACGATGCAGGTCTCCGAGGGCGATCGCGTTAAATTGGGGAGCGTGCTATTCACCGATAAGCAGAATCCAGGGGTAAATTTCACCTCCCCCGGTGCCGGCGTGGTGAAGGCGGTCAACCGTGGCGAGCGGCGCGTGCTGCAGTCGGTGGTGATCGAGTTGGACGGCACGGAAGAGGTCACTTTCGCCTCTTATAAGGCTGGCGATCTGGCTGGCCTGAGCGATGCGCAGGTGCGGGAGAATCTGCTGGCGTCCGGCTTGTGGACCTTCCTGCGGACCCGTCCCTACAGCAAGGTGCCGAGTCCGGAGGCGAAGCCGCATTCGATCTTCGTGACGGCGATCGATACCAATCCTCTGGCCGCTCGGCCCGATGTGGTGATCCATGAGCGCGCCGAGGATTTCAAGAACGGCCTTACCGTTATCTCCAAACTGACAGAGGGCAAGGTTTACCTCTGCAAAGCGCCGTCGCAGACCGTGCCTTCGGTCGATGGCGGCAAGGTCGAGGTCGCGGACTTCGATGGTCCGCATCCCGCCGGCCTCCCAGGCACCCATATCCATCATCTCGATCCGGTCGGACCGTCCAAATGCGTCTGGCACTTGGATTACCAGTCCGTGATCGCGATCGGCGCGTTGTTCACCACCGGCCGGATCAGCACCGAGCGGGTCGTGTCCCTGGCCGGTCCCGGTGTTGTCCGGCCGCGTCTGGTGCGTACTCGGGCCGGCGCTTGCCTGTGCGATCTGACCGCTGGCCAGACCTCGGCAGACAAGGAGGTGCGGGTGATTTCCGGCTCCGTCCTGTACGGCCGCGAGGCGAGTGCCTGGGGCTGCTACCTGGGGCGTTATCACAACCAGGTCAGCGTGGTCGAGGAAGGCCGGGCCCGTGAGCTCATGGGCTGGATTCTGCCGAGCGCATCGAAGTATTCCTTCCTCAACGTGACCTTGGCGAGTTTGCCGAAGGAGCGGGGCCGCAAGTTCCCGTTCACGACTTCGACCAACGGCAGCCCGCGCGCGGTCGTTCCGGTCGGGGTGTACGAGGACGTGATGCCGATGGACATCCTGCCGACCCAGTTGGTGCGCTCGCTTTTGGTGGGCGACACCGACATGGCTCAGGCGCTGGGCTGTCTGGAGCTGGACGAAGAAGATCTTGCCCTGTGCACCTTCGTCGATCCGGGCAAACATGATTTTGGTCTGGTTCTGCGCTCGAACCTCACCCAGATTGAGAAGGAAGGCTAAGTCTCATGTCAGCAAGGCAATTTCTCGACAAGCTGCACCCGCTCTTCGCCAAGGGCGGGCGTTTGGAAAAACTGTATCCCGTCTACGAGATGGTGGATACCTTTCTTTATACCCCGTCCGACGTGACTCATGGCGCGACGCATGTGCGCGACTCTGTCGACCTGAAGCGAGTGATGACCTACGTCTGGATCGCGGTGCTGCCGTGCATGCTGATGGCGTTGTTCAACACCGGCTATCAAGCCAATGTGGCGATGACGTCCATGGGGATGGAATCGGCTCCGGGCTGGCGCGGCGCAATCATCAATCTGTTTGGCCACAACCCCTGGAATCCGCTGTCGGACCTGATGCACGGCGCGTTGTATTTTATCCCCGTCTACGTCGTGACTCTGGTCGCCGGCGGTGTGTGGGAAGTGCTGTTCGCGGTGGTGCGCAAGCATGACGTCAACGAGGGCTTCTTCGTCTCGTCGATCCTGTTCGCGCTGACCCTGCCGCCGAACACACCGCTGTGGCAGGTGGCTTTGGGCATTTCCTTCGGCGTGGTGCTGGGCAAGGAAGTATTCGGCGGTACCGGCAAGAACTTCCTCAATCCGGCGCTGACCGGCCGCGCGTTCCTGTACTTCGCCTATCCGGCTTCGATGTCCGGCGACATGGTGTGGACTGCGGTAGACGGCTTTAGCGGCGCTACGGCTCTGGGCCTAGGCGCGCTGGGCGGGGTCGATGCGATCCGCGAGGCGGGCATCGGCTGGTTCCAGACCTTCCTCGGCTTCGAGCGCGGCTCCATGGGAGAAACCTCGACCCTGGCTTGTCTGCTGGGCGCGGCTTTCCTGGTCTACACCCGGATCGCTTCCTGGCGGATCATCGCCGGCGTCTTCGTCGGCATGGTGGCGACTTCGACGCTGTTCAACATCATCGGCAGCGATTCCAACGCCATGTTCGCGATGCCCTGGTACTGGCATCTGACGCTGGGCGGCTTTGCCTTCGGCATGAGCTTCATGGCGACCGATCCGGTCAGCGCGGCGCATACCAATACGGGACGTTGGCTGTTCGGTGCGCTGATCGGCTTCATGACGGTGCTGATTCGCGTGGTGAATCCTGCGTTCCCGGAAGGCATCATGCTGGCCATCCTCTTCTCCAACATCTTCGCGCCGCTGATCGACTATGCGGTCATCAAGGCGAACATCGCAAGAAGGATTAAACGTCATGCCTAATACAGCAAATCCGACGAACGTCCAGGGCGGCGACAAGTTCGCTGCGCTGAAGGAAAAGGCGCGGGTCTACGTGCAGCGGGTGCTCGCTCTGCCCAACGACAGCTTCGAGAAAACCGTTGCGGTCGCGGTGGGCCTGTGCTTGGTCGGCGCCGTGCTGGTGGCCGGCTCGGCCGTGGCGCTCAAGCC
>JAQTYA010000203.1 GCA_028688525.1 Methylococcus sp.
AACTTCGGCGTGGCCGGTCCGGACAAGGGGCAGGGGGGCAAGTATCTCGTGCTTCCCCCGGGATACACAGGGGAAGTGCCCGAAGGCTACTTTGTGTTGAAAGCACCGACCTATATCAACTGGTTCTTCATGCGCGGCTCAATCGCTGATGGTCTGGAGCCCGCGTTGGAGAACATCAAGGACCATCTGAAGGTTTATCCTCTCAACGCGGTGGACAACCCGCCTGACACTGAATTCGTGAACATCACGGGGAAAAGTTACAATACAATCGCTCCCAGTGACATCACTTACTTTGAGTCCCTCAACAAAATCATCCAGAAGGAGCCCATTGATGCACTGGATGCCGAATCGCGTGGTCTGATCGCCGCCATCGGCATCGTCAAGGGTAAGCCCTTCAATCCGGATGCGAGAATGAAACGTCTGCTCACCGAGGCTGCGACCATCGGCGACGCCACGGCCCGCGCTACCTTGTACAACCCTCGTCAGAAGGGATACTTCATCTACCCCGACAGCGACAGCTCCTGGGTGATGGGTTTTGCCAACAAGGATGTATTTTTTGAAGTCGATGGCGCGCGCAACCTCGATGCCCGCACCAGCTTCTATTTCGGCTACACTGGCGTCACTCCGGCGATGGCAGTCACCCATCCGGGAGCAGGTTCCGACTACGGAATCGCCTTCAAGGATGCCGACAAGAATGCGTTCGATGGTTCCAAGACATACAAGCTCCACCTACCTCCCAACGTCCCGATAAACAACTTCTGGGCGGTCACCATATATGACACCCAAACGCGCTCCATGCTGCAGACTAGCCAGTCATTCCCCTCGGTCGGCAGCCAGAGCGAAGGCTTCCAGAAGAATGCGGACGGATCTTACGATGTCTATTTCGCGCCGAAAGCACCTGAAGGCAAAGCTAGCAACTGGCTGCAAACGCTCCCTGGCAAGAGCTGGTTCTGCATCCTGCGGATGTATGGCCCGCTGGAGCCATGGATCGACAAGACCTGGCGTCCAAGCGAGATTGAGCTCGTGAAGTGATCCACCAATACTGCTGAGAATCCCGTGGGCTGGCTCAACAATGTCGGCCCACGCATTCAGCTTCGATAATTCACCAACTTGGAAACGACTTAAATGACATCTCCACATAAACAATACCTGCTCACATCCACACTTATCGGTGCACTGGTTGTTGCCGGTTCTACCTGCGCCGAGGTTTCGCAGGAAACCCTGCAATCCATCTCCATTCCTGACAATGTCAATACGCCCATCGGCAGTCTGAAGTTTTTTGACGGTGTGCCAACTGGCGATACCGTCGAGACTGTCTACGATAATCTCCACCGAATGCGTGCGCTGGATGTCTATCTCGACAATATCGGTGCCGTGTCGATCAACAGTGTCCTAGACGGTCTGGCAAAGGAAGGGGCTGATGCGCCGAACAAGGTAGCCATCTTTGAACAACTTATGGACTCGGAGACTCTCGTAGTCACCGCCAATACCTCGACGCTCTACGCCTATTCCGGTACGGATCTGGAGAAGGACGGGCCGACGGTCATTGAAGTCCCGCCAGGCATGCTCGGTTTCCTAGACGACAGCTGGCAGAGGTTTGTGGGCAACATGGGGGTCACCGGACCGGATAAGGGCAAGGGCGGCAAGTATCTGGTCCTGCCTCCGGGCTATACCGGCGACGTGCCCGATGGGTATTTCCTGATTAAGCCGACCACTTACCGTAACTTCCTGTTCCTGCGCGGTTCGATCAAGGATGGGCTGGAACCGGCGGTAGAAAACATCACCGGCGGGCTCAAAATCTATCCACTCAAGAACGCCGCTGACCCAGCGCCGACCGAATTCGTCAACGTGTCCGGGAAAGCTTTCAACACAGTATTTCCCAACGATCTCGGGTATTACGAGATCCTAGATTCAATCATCCAAAGGGAGCCGATTGACGCGATCGGACCGGAGGTACGCGGTGAGATTGCCTCGATCGGCATCGTCAAGGGCAAACCCTTCAAGCCCGACGATAGGGTCAAGAAACTTCTCACCGAAGCCGGTACCCTCGGCAACGCTACTTCGCGGGTTATCACCTACCATCCTCGCATCAGCGGGGTCGCGATTTATCCCGACAATCCCAATAGCAGCTGGACGATGGGGTTTGCCAACAAGAATACCTCGTTTGAATCGGACGGCACGATGGATATCGATGCTCGCGCCCTTTTTTACTTCAATGCCGGCGGCGTGACGCCTGCCATGGCGGTGACTCGTGCCGGTGAAGGGTCGGATTACGCGCTTGGATTTCTCGATGCCAACAAGACGCCGCTTGATGGTTCGAAGACTTACAAGCTCCACTTGCCGCCGAATGTGCCGGTAAACAACTTCTGGGCCGTTACGGTATACGACACACAAACACGTTCGCAGCTCCAAACCAGCCAAAAATTCCCGACGGTCGGCAGCCTGACCGAGGGAATGAACAAGAATGAGGATGGCTCTTACGACGTCTATTTCGGACCGACTGCGCCGAATGGCAAAGAAGGTAACTGGCTACAGACCAAACCGGGCAAGAGCTGGTTCACTATCCTGCGTATGTATGGACCGCTGGAACCATGGATTAACAAAACCTGGCGGCCGGGCGAGATCGAACTAGTGCAATGAGCTAGGTTAGCCAACAAGTTCATCAGTGGGCCGTTAACACGGCCCACTGATGGATCGCGATAGGCCTGTGTAGATAACCTGCAAGACGGTCATCTGTCGCCGGTGCGGGCCAACGATTGACAAATTTCACGGCTACGATAAAGAGATTACCTTATGGCAGCTGCCGATCTTTGACAGACTAGTCTGGATTCGGATCAAACCCAAACGTGTTCAATGGCCTCACTGTCACAAAGGGCCGACCACGGCTCAGCGCGAGAAGTATATTTGGGCAATGTTATCGGACCGGAAAAAAGAGACGGTCAAATCCTTTTTACAGACCATACCGCTTTATCAGCGTGAATCTGTGCGCCTATCTGCTTTTCGCTAAATTAAACTTGGCCTGCCAAAAATCCCCATAAATCTTCCTGTTTGGGTATGTCGAGTATAGCTTGCGTAGCGAGTTGAGCCGATACACTGACACCTGCTACCCCGCCACCCGGTCGGGTCCAGTGTCCGGTATGATAAAGACCGGGCAAAGCACCGCGCACGCCGGGCCGATTGGGGCCGATTTGCTTGGGGCTGGGTGCAAAGCCATAGGCTGCGCCTTGCTGATTCAATGTGTAGCGTTCCAGGGTTCTCGGTGACCCCGCTTCCACCAATAACAGATGATCAT
>JAQTYA010000091.1 GCA_028688525.1 Methylococcus sp.
CTAGTGACCGATCTGCCTGACAGCCTGCTGGTCAAGGTGGACCGGATGATGATGGGTTTCGGCCTGGAAGGGAGGGTGCCCTTCCTCGATCACCGGGTCGTCGAATTCGGCCTGGGGTTGCCCGATGTGCTCAAGACCGACGGCGAGCAGCCCAAGATCTTCCTGCGCCGCTGGGCCGAGCGCTATCTGCCCAAAGATCATCTCTACACCAAAAAGCGCGGTTTCACCGTACCGGTGCGCGAATGGCTGGGCGGAGAGGTCCTGGACCGCTTGGAAGGCAAGCTCTCGGCCAATCCGGCGGTGCGCGAATGGTTCGACACCCGGCAGTTCCCGGCGCTGTTCCAGGCCCAGCGGAGGAAGGGGAATGCCGGCCGCGAGATCTTCTGCCTGATGCAGTTCGCCATCTGGCACCGTCTGTTTATCGAGCAACCCGGTCTCAAGCCGTCGCCGGATGAGGATCCGCTCGACTG
This sequence comes from Methylococcus sp., assembly GCA_028688525.1. Taxonomy (GTDB): domain Bacteria; phylum Pseudomonadota; class Gammaproteobacteria; order Methylococcales; family Methylococcaceae; genus Methylococcus. Next base: position 471 of record JAQTYA010000091.1, read on the forward strand.
GATCAGCTGAGCGGGACGCTTCTTTCCGCGAGCAATTCCCGGTAGACCGCCAGATTGCCTTCCACCATGCCATCGACCGAGAACTCCCGGTCGATGAGCTCCCGCCCGTGCCGGCCCATTTGCCGCGCTAGGTCCGGGGCGTCGAGCAGCCGGCCTATGGCATTGGCCAGGGCCGCGGTATCGCCCGGAGGCACCAGCAGGCCGTTGAAGCCGTCGCGAACGGCCTCCGGGATGCCCCCGGCGCGCGAAGCCACGATGGGGACGCCTGCGGAGGCGGCTTGCAGCAGCGAGATTCCCAAGCCTTCGCGCAGGGCCGGATGCACCACCAAGTCCAGGCAGGGCAGGACGCGCGGCAGATCATCCCGGAAGCCGGGGAAACGGACGTGCTTTTCTACACCGAGTCTCCGGGCCGTTTCGACTAGAGCTTGCTCCAGTGTGCCCTTGCCGAAGATGAGGACGTGGAGACTGGGGAATTTTGCGATCAGAGCCGGTAGCGTTTCGAGCAGGAAGCGGTGGCCCTTGCGGTCGATGAGCTGGGCGATCACGCCGATCGCCATGCAGCCCTCGGGCAGGCCGAATTCGCTGCGGAACCAGGCGTGGTCGCATGTTTGCCGGAACGGTTCTGGGTCCACCGCGCTGCGGACGCAGCGCAGTTTCGAAGCCGGCAGGCCTTCCGAGGCCAAGACCTTGCCGATGCCTTCGGAGATTGCGACTACGCGGTCGTGCAGGCGGTATTTCGCCGAGACCGCCCAGCGCATCTCGGGATTGTCCTGGCGCCGGGAATGTACCACCGGGACACCCGATAAACGGGCCGCAATTCCGCCCATGACGTCCGCGCCGATCCGGCTATGCAAATGCACGAGGTCGGGCCGGACCTGCCGGATGATCCGGTAGAGCCGGCCGATCAGGCGGAAATCGAGGTCGCCTGCCATCGGAATGGCATGCACCTCGGCATGGGCGGCGGCTTCCCGTGCGAGGTCGCTGCCCGCGGGGCAGACCAGCACGTTGGCTATGCCCCGCCGCTTCAGGCCGTCCAGCAGATACAGCACCTGCCGGGCGCCACCGTAGAGGTTGCGGCCGCCTTCGACGTGCAGCACCTTCATCGGGATTGCTCCCGAACGACCGGGCCGAAGGTTTCGGCATTGGGCGGCTCGGCGGCTATAATCCCGCTGTTTCGGGCCAGGGAACGTACCGGGGTAATGCAATACGCGCAAGGCATGATCGGGACATCCTCCGAGAAGCCGCCAAAAAAAGACCTCGGAGTTTAACACCAAGGCATGGGGGACCGGGCTTCGCGGCACCGGACCACGGCTCCAATCTGCAGCACAGACACAGCACATGAACAATCAAACCAGTCCGGCACTCAGGGACGATTTCCTGGTTTTCGGCGCGCCTGCCATTTCCCGGGCCGAGATCGACGAGGTCGTCGCCTGCCTTGAGTCGGGATGGATAGGGACAGGGCCGCGGGTGGCCCGGTTCGAATCGGACTTCGCCCGCTACAAGGGCGTGCCGGAACAGCGCGTAGCCGCCGTGAATTCCTGCACCGCGGCCCTACACCTGAGCCTGTTGGCGCTGGGGCTGGAGCCGGGCGACGAGGTCATCACCACTCCGCTGACCTTCTGCGCAACCGTCAACGCGATCCTACATGCGGGGCTGAAACCGGTGCTGGCGGATGTGGACCCGGTCACGCTGAATCTCGATCCGCAGGCAGTGGCTGCCGCCGTCGGCGAGCGGACGCGGGCGATTCTGCCGGTGCATTTCGCTGGCCATCCCTGCGACATGGCCGCCCTGGGCGACATCGCTTCCCGCCATGGGTTGCGCATGGTCGAGGACTGCGCCCATGCCATCGAGACTGAATTCCGCGGGCAGCCCGCGGGCAGCTTCGGCGATTTCGCCTGCTTCAGCTTCTACGTGACGAAGAACGTGGTTACCGGCGAAGGCGGCATGGTGATCGGCCGCGATCCCGAGGCCGTCGGCCGGGTCAAGACCTTGGCGCTGCACGGCATGAGCCGGGACGCTTGGAAGCGCTTCGGCGACGAGGGTTTCAAACATTACCAAGTGGTCGAATGCGGCTTCAAATACAACATGATGGATTTGCAGGCGGCCATCGGCATCCACCAACTCGCACGGGTAGAGGCAAGCTGGCGCCGCCGCCGCGAGATTTGGGCGCGCTACCAGGAGGCCTTCGCCGACCTGCCGGTCGCCCTGCCGGCCGAGGCGGCGCCGGATTCCCGCCATGCCTATCACCTGTACACACTGCTGATCGACGAGCGCGAATGCGGCATCGGCCGCGATGCGTTCCTGGACGCGATGACGGCCCGCAAGATCGGGGTCGGGGTCCATTACCTTAGCTTGCCGGAGCATCCGTATTACCGCGAGGTGCTGGGCTGGAGGCCGGAGGATTTTTCCCACGCGCAGCGTATCGGCCGCCAAACGGTCAGCTTGCCGCTGTCGCCCGGCTTGAGCGATGGCGATGTGGCCTATGTCATCGACGCCGTCCGCGGCATCGTCCTGCGTCGTTCCGCATAGCCGCCGGCCTTTCCCTTTTTCGCCACCGAATCCCATGACAGACAAGCCGTTCAAGGTCGTCCATTATTCGCCAGTCTGGCTGCCGCTGACCGAAACTTGGCTGTACAGCCAGGTCCGCCACCTGCCGGCGTCGATCGAAAGCCATATCGTGTGCCGCAGTGTCAGGAACCTGCACCAGTTCGAGGTGCCGAACATCCACTGTCTGAAGAGGGAAAGCCCGGCCGGCTATCTACTGCACCGCGCGATGTTTCTGGCGGGATTCAGGGAAGGATTCGCCTATTTCGACAAGCTGGCTGCTCGCATCCGGCCGGATCTGGTGCATTCGCACTTCGGCAACAACGGCTGGACCGTGCACAAAGCCGTGCGGCGGTTGGGGATTCCTCATGTCGTGACCTTCTATGGGCAGGACGTGTCGCGAATGCCGGCGGTCCATCCGGTCTGGCGGGAGCGCTACCGGGAGATGTTCGCCGACGAGGGAACGTTTTATCTGTGCGAAGGCCATGCCATGGCTAAGGCTCTGGCCGGCTTGGGTTGCGCGCCGGAACGCATCCGGGTTCAGCATCTCGGGGTGCCAGTGGAGACGATCCGTTATGCCCCGCGGGAGTGGGCGCCGGGAACGCCGTTAAAGGTGTTGATCGCGGCAAGTTTTCACGAGCGCAAGGGCATTCCTTACGCCCTGGAGGCTCTGGCTCGCCTGAATCGCGTGGTGCCTCTAGAGATCACGGTTATCGGCGATGCCGGCGCTTCGGAGGAAAGCAGGGAGGAGAAGCGGAAAATTCTGGCGGTGATCGAGCGGACGAATCTCGGACCGGTAACGCGGATGCTAGGGTTCCAGCCTCACGAAGTATTCTGGCGCGAAGCCTACGCCAACCACGTCTTCCTATCGCCCAGCATCACCGGGCGCGACGGGGATACCGAAGGCGGCGCGCCGGTCGCCATCATCGAGCTGGCGGCCAGCGGCATGCCTATCGTCAGCAGCCGGCACTGCGACATACCGGAGATCGTAGCGGACGGTCAGACCGGCTGGCTGGCACCGGAGCGCGATGTCGAGGCCTTGGTGGATAGCCTGCACGCCTGCCTCGCCGCGGCGCCTTGCTGGGCCAGTGTGCTCGGCGCAGGGCGGCGGCGTATCGAGACCGAATACGATGCGGCGATACAGGGACAGCGGCTGGGGGCGATTTACCGGGCGCTCAGAGTCCGGTAATCCTGAGGCTGCTGCTGCGAGGCGTTCCGTCTAGCGCGGCGTTCAATATTTCTGCCATGGCCTGAAGGTTCTTTCCCCCGAAGAGGTCCGCATGGGCGTGGCTGCAAGGGAGGCGATGCCGGTGTATCTTTCCGCGGACCCAGCGGCTCCAGCCTAGCGTCTTTTCGTGATCTGCGAGTTCGACCCAAACGGGCCCGTCCACGCCTGGCCGCCAGCGGCTCTTGATGACGGTCATGTCGCCATCGTAGAGGAGAGGCTCGCGGGCCATGTACTTGAGCGCTGCGCTCCTGAAGATGTTTTCGTAATAGAGCGCCGCTGCTGCCGCGCTCGAAATCGCGGGTCCGGTATCGGCCGGTTCCGCGCTGGCGGGCGGGTTGCGATCCGTATAGGCGGATTCAATCCGATCCAGAAGCGTGCGGGCCGTCTTCAGCGACCAGTCTCGCGACAATTCGCCCCAGCCTTGGAATCTGATCCATTGGTTACGGAACAGCTTTCCGAGGTAATCGAGTCTGCCCGGATGATCGTACGATGCCAGAAGGGCCCAGTGCATCCCGAGCCGCCGCAAGAAAGACAGCGGCTCCAGCCGGCCGTCTTCATCCGAAGCAAACATTGCGGTATGCACGTCGGCCATGGTCGGCCGCTCTCTTGGGACGATGCCGGACTCGAACTCATTCAGCCGCATTCTCAACACCGCCGCCTCGGCCCTGACGGCTTGCCTCCAAGGGTGGGTGCCGGAATATGGCGGCAAAGCCGCGAGCGTGGCGAGAACGGTTCCCCAGCGCCGCCAGAACGGCGCCGGCTGGGGATAACCGGGCGCCTCGCCGTCCAGCATGACGAGGTGGCCTATGGCGGCGCCTTGCCGCTTCAGTTGCTGCGCGATTTCGAAGGCGAGGCATGCGCCGGCGGAATAGCCCGCCAGGTGATAGGGGCCTTGCGGCCGCAGTTGGAGAATCTCGCTCGCGAAACGCGCTGCGAGGACCTCGAGATTTTCCGTTAGCAATTCGTTGCAGCCCATGACTTGAATGCCGTAAATCGGGCGGCGGGCTTCCAGCAGCGGAACGAGATCCCGGTACATGATGGGATATCCGCCCACGCCGGGGACGAGAAAGAGCGCGGGAAGCTCCCCATGCGGCTGCATCGGTATGAGAGAGCCGGCCGTAGTGTCGCTGTTCAGGTCCAAGGCCATGGCCACCGACTTGACCGTGGCGTGAGGGAAGAGGCTGTGCAGGGAAAGCGTTTTTCCGCTCAGCTTTTGCAGCTCACCCAGCATCTCGACGGCTAACAGCGAGCTTCCGCCGAGTTGAAAAAAGTCTTCCTGCAGGCCGATGTCCTGTACTTTCAGCAGCGTTTCCCAGAGCGCTGCGGCCTTCTTTTCAGTGTCAGTTTTCGGCCGGTCGGATAGGGCTGTGGCGTGGATCGTCGACGGCTCCGGCAACTGCTTCCGGTCGATTTTCCCGTTGGGGGTCAAGGGGAAATGCTCGAGGCGGACGAAGGCGGACGGGATCATGTGCTCGGGCAGCCAGTTCCTCAGATGATCCTGCAACTGGCTTTGCGCCGGCTCCGGTGCCGTGCTCCGCATGACGACATAGGCGACGAGGCGTTTTTCTCCGGGAGAAGTTTCTAGCGCTGTCACCAGCGCTTCTTGAATATCCGGATGCTTGAGCAAGACGGTTTCGATCTCGCCGGGCTCGATCCTATAGCCTCTGATCTTGACTTGGTGATCGAGCCGGCCGAGATATTTGATGCGGCCGTCCGGAAGGTATTCCGCGCTGTCCCCGGTGCGGTACAGGCGCGCATCGGGATCCCCGCTGAAGGGATGGGCAATGAATTTTTCCGCCGTGATTTCCGGCTGCCCCAGGTATCCGCGGGCGAGTCCGGCACCGCCGACGAAAATCTCCCCGGCCACTCCGGCCGGCACTGGGGCCAGCGATAGGGCAAGGATATAGATCTCGGTGTTGGCTATGGGCCGGCCTATGGTTTCCAGCCCATGTCTGGGGCGATGCGAAAAGCTCGAATACGTTGTCGTTTCGGACGGGCCGTACAGGTCGAAAACCCGCTGGACGTTGCCGCGTTGATAGATTTGGTCGACCAGGGCGGGCTTGAGCGGTTCGCCCGCCAATGCCACGACACGTACCGAGGGCGGCAGCGCGACGTTGTTGATGACCGCTTTGATAGCCGAAGGCACCGTGTTGACGAAGCTGATGTTCGCGTTCGGCGGGAGGCTCAATAGTGCCAGCGCGTTTTCGACCAGCACGATTCTTCCGCCGCAAATTAGCGGGAGAAATATTTCGAATGCCGATAGATCGAAACAGATCGAAGTCGATGCCAGCATGGATCTGAGGTCGTCCGGGTCGAAGACGCTTTGTGCCCAATGCAGAAGATTGCAGATGCCGCGATGCTCGATCATGACCCCTTTGGGTTTACCCGTCGAGCCGGAGGTGTAAATGATGTAGGCGAGCCTGCCGCCATCGGCGGGAGCGGATACCGGGGGGATTCCTTCCGCCTCGATGAGGTCTCTGTCCGATTCCAGGCAGACGAAATGGCCGGTGAATTCGGGGAGTCTTGTCCGCATACTATTCTTGCCGATCAGCACGGGCGCCTGGGTATCCTCCAGCATGTACGCCAAGCGGTCTGCCGGATACTCGGGATCTAGAGGCACATAGGCGCCGCCGGCCTTGAGAATGCCAAGCAGGCCTACGATCAGATCCGGTGTCCGGTCCAGGCAGATGCCGACGAGCGTCTCGGTTCCAACCCCGAGTTTTTTCAGGTAGGCGGCCAGCCGGTCGGTGCGCGCGCCGAGTTCCCGATAACTGATGTCCAGGCTGCCGCAGGAGATCGCGGTCGCGTCGGGGGTGCGAGCGGCCTGCTCGTCAAAGAGCAAGTTCAGACATTGGTTTCCGGGGTATTTGACAGCGGTGTCGTTCCAGCCGAATTGCGGGTTCAGGTCCTGATCCTTGTTTAACATTGCGGCTTCGAGCTTGAATGATGATGAGTTGTCATTTCGATTTGGCGGCTTCGTCTTGATCCGCGACGGTCTCGCATCTAGGCGTAGCGCCTCAGACGAAACTCAGCGAGATATCGGCTCCGCGCAGATATTCGGCTTCCTGTTCCAGGTCGGCGCTGGTCAGCGGGTGGTCGTTCAGCCAGCCGTCGGGAAAGCGCAAGGCAATGCCGTTTTCGCTGCGGTTCAGCGTCATATCGGGCGGCAAGAGGTGGCGTCCCCGGTTGAGGACTGCGGCGAGACGGAGAATCACGGCCAGATTTTTCCCCGCATCGTTCCAAGGGGCGGGGAGTTCCCGGAACAGCTTAGTCGGAAATTTGCGCCGGTGGGCGCGGATGAGGGCGGCCAGGATGTTCTGATCGTGCCGCGAGAAGCCGGCTAGGTCGGCGTTAGCGGTGATGTAGGCGCCGTGTTTCTGGTATTGGCTGTGGGCGATATCGAGACCGATCTCATGCAGTTCCGCCGCCCAATCCAGCCATAGCCGGGCCACGTCGAGCTCGACAGGGCCATTCCACGCCCATTGTTCCAGCAGCCGGCGGGAAGTGTCGCGTATCCGGCCGGCATGGGCGGTATCGACATGATAGCGTGCGGCTAGGGCCGCGACGCTGCGGCTGCGGACGTCGTCGTCGAACAAGCGCCCCAGCAAATCGTGCAGCAATCCTTCGCGCAGGGCACCGTCCGCGACCTTCATGACCGGGATACGCAGCACGTTGAACGCGGCATGGATGATCGCCACACCGCCAACGACGATGGGCCTGCGGTCCGGGCTGAGGTCCGGCAGGTTCAGGCGATCGACGTGGCCTGCGGCCAGCATCGCGTCCACCATGCGGTTGAGGCCCTCCGCGGTGATGCCGTTCCGGCTCCAGCCGGCGGCTTGGACGATACGCTGGACGGCGCGCAGAGTGCCGGATGAACCAACCGCTTCGTCCCAATGATCGCTGCTGAAGGTGTGCTCGATAGGTTCGAGTTCCTGCTGGGCATGAATGACGGCGCGGCGGAAGCGTTTGGGGGTAATTTTGCCGTCGCCGAAATGTGCGAGGCTCATCGAGACGCAGCCCATGCGCAGGCTTTCCTTGTCGCGAGGGGTGTTGTCTACGCCGATGATGAACTCGGTGCTACCGCCGCCTATGTCCATCACCATTCTCCGCCGGCCGTTGGCGGCCAGGCTGTTGGCGACGCCGAGGTAGGTGAGGCGGGCCTCTTCGATGCCGGAGATGATCTCGATCGGGTGGCCCAGCGCCTGTTCCGCCATGATCAGGAAGGCTTGGGCGTTGCGGGCGGCCCGCAACGTGTTGGTGCCTACGGCGCGGACTGTGCCGTGCGGCATGCCGCGCACCCGCTGGCCGAAGCGTTCCAGGCACTCCAGCGCGCGCAGCTGCACTTCCGGGCTCAGGTTGCGTGATGGCGTGAGACCGGCGGCCAGCCTAACCATTTCGCGCAGGCGGTCGACCAGGACCAGCTCGCCGCCCCGGAGGCTGGCGACGATCATGTGGAAGCTGTTGGAGCCCAAATCGATGGCTGCGACGAGTTCCGGCGGATTGCGGCGGCCTAGCGGGTCGGCAGGTGCTACAGAGGCCGCAGCGGGGCCTACAGGAGGGTTCTGATACAATGGCGCGCCTTCGGTGTGGGGACGAATTGCCCATTGTAATCAATCGAACCGTTAAATTTCCGTGACGCCCGCCCTTTCCATCCGCAATCTGCGCAAGACCTACCGCAACGGACAAGACGCGCTCATGGGTATCGATCTGGATGTGGCGGCGGGGGATTTCTTCGCGCTGCTCGGGCCGAACGGCGCGGGCAAGTCCACTACCATCGGCATCCTGAGCTCGCTGGTGACCAAGACCGCCGGCACGGTGCGCATCTTCGGCCACGATCTCGACCGCGAGCGGGATGCGGCGAAGCACTGCTTGGGGCTGGTGCCGCAAGAGGTCAATTTCAACCAGTTCGAAAAGGTCATCGACATCGTCCTGAATCAGGCCGGCTACTACGGCATCCGCCGCCGCGAAGCCTTGATCCGGGCCGAAGAGTGCATCGCCCAGCTCGGCTTGTGGGATAAGCGCGACGCGGTCTCGCGCCATCTTTCCGGTGGTATGAAGCGGCGTCTGATGATCGCCCGGGCGCTGGTTCACCGGCCGCGGCTGCTGATCCTAGACGAGCCCACCGCCGGGGTCGACATCGAGATCCGCCGTTCCATGTGGGCTCTGCTGCGGCGGATCAACGGGGAAGGTACGACCATCATCCTGACCACGCATTACCTGGAGGAGGCCGAGAACCTCTGCCGCAACATCGCCATCATTAACCATGGGCGGATCGTCGAGCACAGCGACATGGCCAGTCTGCTGGCGAAGCTGGAAGCCAACGCGTTCATCTTGGAGCTGAGGCAGCCGGTTGCCGCGCTGCCGGAAATCCCCGGCTACGGGCTGGAACTCAGGGGCGACCGCACCGTATTGGCCACGGTGCCGACCGAGCTCGGGGTCCATGGCCTGTTCGACGCTCTGGGGCGGGAGGGCATCGAGGTGACGAGCCTGCGCAATGCCGCCAACAGGCTGGAACAGCTGTTCGTGGGCATGTTGGAAACGAGTGAGGAGTCGACATGAGCTACCGCATTGCGTTCCAAACTATCCTGTTCAAGGAAATTTACCGGTTCCTGCGGATCTGGCCGCAGACGGTCTTGCCGCCGGTAGTGACTACGGGGCTGTATTTCCTGATCTTCGGCACTGTGGTCGGCGATCGGATCGGCGACATGGGCGGCCACCGCTACGTCGACTATATCGTGCCCGGCGTGGTACTGATGTCGGTCATCACCAATGCCTACATGAACGTGGTGGCTTCGTTCTATTCCACCAAATTCCAGCGCAACATCGAGGAGTTGCTGGTGGCGCCGGTGCCTGACGGCGTGATTCTGGCGGGCTACGTCGGCGGTGGCGTGGTCCGCGGGCTAGTGGTCGGCGGGGTGGTACTGGCGATTTCCGCGCTGTTCAGCGATTTCTGTCCGGTCCACCCCTGGGCGGTAGCGGCTATGTTCGTGCTGACCGCGATGCTGTTTTCCCTGGCAGGTTTCCTCAATGCGCTGTTCGCCAACAGCTTTGACGACATTTCCATCGTGCCGAATTTCGTGCTGACGCCGCTGGTCTACCTGGGTGGAGTGTTCTACTCGATCGATTTGCTGCCGGCGTTCTGGCAGCAGGCGTCACGCTTCAATCCCATCCTGTACATGATCAACGCCTTCCGCTACGGCTTCCTAGGCGTTTCCGACGTGCCGGTCGAACAGGCATTTGCCCTGGTCGGCGTGCTGATTCTGGCGCTGGTTCTGGCGTCCTTGATACTGCTGCGGCGGGGGACGGGCCTCAAGGCCTAAGGCTATTCTTCCCGGGCGATCCGTTGCAAGGCCGCGGTATTCAGAATCTGGACGTTGCGGCTGCTGATAGCGATGATCCCCTGAGTGGCGAACTGGCTCAGGACGCGGCTCACGGTCTCCAGCGCCATCCCCAAGTATTCGCCTATCTCCTGCCGAGTCAGGCTCAGGCGGAATTCGGAACCCGAAAATCCGCGTTGCTGCAGTCGCTCCGACAGATCGGCCAGAAAGGCGGCGACACGGGCTTCCACCGGACGCTTGGCGAGCAAGGCGAGATCGGTGGCGTTGTCGATGCGTTTTCCGGCATGGCGGAACAGCTCGCGCAGCAAGTTGGGGACTTCGCGGCAGAGGCTGTCCAACTGGGCGGCGGGGAGCTCGCAGTAGCTGAAGGTCTCCAGCGCGATCGCCGAACACTGGTGGATTTCCTTGGACAGCCCGTCGAATCCCAGCAATTCGCCCGGCAGCAGGAAGGCAGATACGAATTCTTCGCCCCGCCGATCCTGGGCGATCAGTTTGGCGGTGCCCGCTTTGATTGCAATGATGCCGCGGAAAGAATCGCCGCGCCGGTACAGGTATTCGCCGCGCGCCAGCGTTTTCTTGCGGCCGACGATATCGGCGATCCGGTCGACGTCCGGTTGAGCAAGCCCGCGCGGGATACAGAGCGAACTGAGGCTGCAATTGGTGCAGGTGACACGGAGTTTTTGCGAAACGTTGGGGTGATGTTCCATGGGAGATCAGGTTGGTCCCGGCAGTTTCCATATCCTGGACGACAGTATTTAGCCTGTGCCGGATGCCGGTAAAAAGGTGAAAATCGTGAAAGGATAACATCCGGAAGCTGCAATGGGGCTGCTTCCGGAGCAGATATTTTCGCCAGGTTTTAGAAGTCGTGCTGGAGTATGGACAGAGTGCGGCGGCAGAGCTCCCTGCCGTAGTCGGTCCACAGCCCCTGTCCCCAGTAGCGGTAGCAGCTGGTCTGCGCGGTCAGCAGGTGGAACAGCGCTTTCCGGTAGCGGGTTTCGGCGGGGTTCACCCCGGCTTCGATGGCCTTGGTGTTGAACGCCACGCTGGCTTCTTCCATGGGGCCTAACACGTTTTCGTAGCCGTGCACCCAGGAAATGTCGTTGGTCCAGCTGCCGCCGTCCATGTGGAAGCGGTGGTCTTCCTTCTTCAGTTCTTCAACGGTCTGGGCGAGCTTGTCCGGGCCGTCGCCGGGCTGGAAGCGGTCCCAGATTTTTTTCTGATGGATGGGCTGGAGTTCGGGCAAATCGGATTCCTGGATGCCTAGGCCGAACAGGAATTCGAGGTATTCGGTGGCGTTCATCAGCGGGGTGTCGCTGCCGCTGGCTTCGCGTGCCACTTCCAGGAACTTCGGCGGGAATTCGTTCATCATCACCCCGCCGTTCTCGCCGTCGGCGATCTGTGTCACCAGCGGAGGTACGCTCTTGCCGGCGAGTTCCCAGCGCGACAGGCTCTTGGCTTCGTAATAGGGCTGCATTTGCGCTACTAGCTTAGTATCGCTGCCTTGGGTTTTGATGATGGCGATGATGCTGACGCTTTCGCCGGCGGAGTTGCGGCAAATCAGCCTGTGGGGCAGGTGTTTCAACTCAGGTCCCTGGCCGTTTTCCGGACGCTCGACCGAATGCTCCTGCGCCATCACCCACAAATAGCCGCAGTCCTTCAGGGTTTTGATGTATTCGTAGGCGACGTCGGGGTGATTGGGCATGGCCATTTCGGACGGCGAAAAGCCGCGCACTCGGCCCAGTGCCTCGGTGCCGAAAATGCCGGCGAAATGCTGCTGCCAGGCCTTCACGTGCAACCGGAAATCCTGGCTAGGCGTGGACGGCGCGACGGCGTGCCCCCAGGGACAGCCCAGCCATTCGACCGCTCGGCGGTATTCCGGATGACAGGTGATGGCCTTCAGTCCGTCAAGGACGTCGTCCAGGCCCATCTTGCGCAGGCCGTGGAACAGCGTGCCCGAGTATTCCAGCATCACCCGCGGCTCTTTGCCTTCCTGCATGAGCTGCGGGATGAATTCGCCCATTCGCTTGTAGCACCAGTGGAACGCCGGCGCGTTGTGGTTATCGCCGATGTGCTGGTTTTCCATCATGTACTGAAGGTTGCTGATGATTTCGGCGCTGCCGAGATCGCCGCCGCCGGCTGGAATAAGGGGCTGGTGCATGTGCAAGGCGATGGCGCAGGCGCTGCGGACACGGTCGAAGGCCAGGGGGCTCGAGGGTTTGAAGACCTCCGCCGGGCGGCTTTTCAGCACCGCGTCGATCTGGCTTTCGTTGCCGCAGATATTGGGCAGGCCATCCACGTATTCCGCTATTTCGGTCATGAAAAATTCCTCGGTTGGATGCGTGAGTACCGGAAGTTCGCAGGTATTTCGTCCGCCATCATACACAAGCGGCGATGACGGAATGGTTTCCGCTTCTGATGCTACTTGTGGCGTTCGGGGGGATGCCGGGGCCGTGGCTTGGCGGCGAGATAGCGGGCCAGGGCAAGGCGGGCTTCTTCCAAATCGGCATGGGCCCGTCCGACCCATTCTTGGCCCCAGTAGAAATTACAGCTCGTTTCCGCCCGCAGCAATCGCCATAGCGCGGTATCCAATTCCTGGCCGGCGGGACATTCGCGGCGGTGGCCGAGTTCGGCATGCAAAGCATCGCTCAAGGACTGGAGTTCGGCCAGGCCGGCCTTCTGGTCTTCCGAGCCGGTCCATTGGGTGAAGTCGCGGCCGTGGTGCCAGCCGGTATTCCAGGCGCCGGTTTTCACCTTCACCTCGCCGAACACGCCGTAGCGGTCCAGATAGTCGTGGATGAAGGCTGGCTGGACGCCCCCGCCCTTGCGCGCCGATTTCAACAGAGGCTGGTACAGCGCGCCCCAGAAATTGGCCGCATGCGTGGTATTGCGGAACCAGCCGCCGTTTTCACCATCGGTACAGGTGGTGACGAGAGGTTCGAAATTGCACCACTTGGTACGCTC
>JAQTYA010000092.1 GCA_028688525.1 Methylococcus sp.
TCACCGAGCGCCAACGCTTCATCCTGCGGGTGCGCGAACTCGCCAAGGCCGTGGCCGAAGCCTATTACCAGCGCCGGGAAGCCTTAGGATTTCCGATGCTCAATGCCAAGGAGGAGCACGCTCATGGCTGAGACCCGCGACCTGCTGTTCGAACTAGGCACCGAGGAGCTGCCGCCGAAGTCCCTGCTCAAACTGAGCCAGTCCCTTGAGGCCAGCGTCGCCGCAGGCCTGGAAAAAGCAGGTTTGAGCCACGGCGCTATCGAATCTTACGCCACCCCGCGCCGGCTCGCTCTGCGAGTCCACGGACTGGCCGCATCCCAGCCGGACCAGACCGTCGAGCGGCGAGGCCCGGCTCTGAACGCCGCCTACGACGCCAACGGCGCGCCCACAAAGGCCACCGAGGGCTTCGCGCGGAGCTGCGGTATCTCGGTCGCTCAGCTCATCACACTGAAAACCGACAAGGGCGAATGGGTCGGCGTCATCCAGGAAGTCCGCGGCAAACCCACCGAAACCCTGATCCCTGACATCATCCGCCAAAGCCTGGCCTCCCTGCCCATCGCCAAGCGCATGCGCTGGGGCGCAGGGTTGGCCGAATTCGTCCGGCCGGTGCAGTGGGCCGTACTGCTCTACGGCGATGGCGTGATCGAATGCGAGATTCTCGGCGTCACAGCCGACCGCATCACCCGCGGCCACCGTTGCCATGCGCCCGATCCGATCGAAATCGCCAATCCCGCGGACTACGCCGAGCTGCTTTCGACGCAAGGCCACGTGCTGCCAGACTTCGCCGAACGCAGGGCCCGCATCGAACGACTCGCACAAGAAACCGCCGCGACAGTAAACGGCAAACCGCTGATCGACCCGGAGCTGCTGGACGAGATCACCGCGCTGGTCGAGTGGCCGGTGCCGGTGCTGGGCGGCTTCGAAGCGCACTATCTGGCCCTGCCGCCGGAAGTCCTGATCACCACCATGCAGGACAACCAGAAATACTTCCCGGTGGTCGACGCGGACGGCAAGCTGCTGTCCTATTTCATCACCTTCAGCAACATCGACAGCCGCCGGCCAGAGTTTGTGCGCGAGGGCAACGAGCGCGTGGTCCGGCCGCGGCTGGCAGACGCCGAATTCTTCTGGAACCAGGACCGCAAGCGCACCCTGGAAGACCGGGTGGACGAGCTAGGCCACGTCACCTTCCAGAACAAGCTCGGCTCGGTGCTCGACAAGACCCGGCGAGTGCAGCATGTGGCCGTATCCATCGCGGAAACGCTAGGCCGCGATCCCAGCTTCGCCGAGCGCGCCGCCCTGCTGGCGAAGGCCGACCTCCTGACCCACATGGTCGGCGAGTTCACCGAGCTGCAGGGTTTAATGGGCCGCTATTACGCGCTGGCCGAAGGCGAGCCCGAAGAGGTCGCCTGGGCCATCGAAGAACAATACTTGCCCAAGGTTTCGGGCGGAGCGCTGCCCGCCTCGCGTACCGGCGAGATCCTGGCGCTGGCGGAAAAAATCGACACCCTGGCGGGCATATTCAGCATCGGCTTGATCCCCAGCGGCGACCGCGACCCTTATGCCCTGCGCCGCGCCGCGCTGGGCGCCATCCGCATCCTCATCGAAAAAAATCTCGACTTGGACTTAGAACCGCTGACGGACAAGGCCTTAGAGCTGCTTCCCCACGACTTTGATCCGGCAGTGACCCGCTCGGCCCTGCTCGACTTCCTCTACGAGCGCCTACGCGGCTATTGCCTGGATCAAGGCTACCGCCACGACGAATTCGAAGCGGTGCTGGCGATACGGCCGACGAACCTCGTGGATTTCATGGGCCGGCTCGCCGCCGTACGCGAATTCCGGTCGCTGACCGCGGCGGAGAGCCTCGCCGCGGCCAACAAGCGCATCCGCAACATCCTGCGCAAATCCAGCGAAACGGTGGTGGCGAATGCCGACGAACAGATCCTGGTCGAGCCTTCGGAAAAGGCGCTGCTGGCCGCAGCACGCCAGGCCCACGCCGACATCCTACCGCTGCTGCATACCCGCGACTACACCACGGCGCTGTGCCGGCTGGCGCAGCTGCGCGACAGCGTCGATACCTTCTTCGACAAGGTGATGGTGATGAGCGAGGACGAATCCCTGCGCATCAACCGGCTCGGTCTGCTCGCCCTGGTGGAAGGGCTGTTCCTGAACATCGCCGACATTTCCGCCCTGCAGCCTGCTCAATGACATGCGCTACGTAATCCTGGACCGGGACGGGGTCATCAACGAGGACTCAGACGACTACATCAAGTCGCCGGAGGAATGGCATCCCATCCCCGCCGCCCTCGATGCCATCGCCCTGCTGAGCAAGCACGGTTTCCGAGTGGTCGTACTGACCAACCAGTCAGGCATCGCCCGGCGCCTGTACAGCCCGGCCATGCTGGAATCGATCCACGACAAGATGCGGGCGGCGGTCGCTGAGGCTGGGGGCGAGATCTTCGACATTTTCTACTGCCCGCATGGACCCGAGGACAGTTGCGAATGCCGCAAGCCCAAACCCGGCCTGTTCCAGGCCTTCGCCAAGAAATACGGCGTGGCCCTGGCGGGCATGCCAGCCGTCGGCGACTCGCTGCGCGACATCGAAGCGGCGATGGCGGCCGGCGCCGCACCGATGCTGGTCGAAACCGGCAAGGGCCTGCGTACGCTGGACCGGCATCCCGAACTCGACGTTCCCACCTTCCCCGACCTTTATGCAGCCGCACAAAACATCGTTTTTAGCCAAGCTTGAGATCGTCCTGCGTTCGGCGGTGTTCTTCGCCGGCATGACGCTGTCCACCTTCGTGATCGGTCCGTGCATGATCGCCGCCCGCCCCTTCTCCTTTAACGTGCGCTGGGCTCTGGCCAATCGCTGGGTCCGGTTCAATCTCTGGATGCTGAAGACCGTCTGCCGGCTGGACCTCCAGGTCCAAGGGCGGGAAAACATACCGGTCCAGCCCGGCGTCATCCTCTGCAAGCACCAATCGGCCTGGGAGACTATCGCTTTGCAGGTGATCTTCCCGCCCCTGGTTTTCATCCTCAAGCAGGAGCTGTTGAAACTGCCAGTCTGGGGGTGGGCGATGGCGACGCTCAAGCCCATCGCCATCAACCGCGCGCACAAGACGGCGGCGCTCAAGCAAGTGCTGAACGATGGCGTCAAACGGCTAAAGGAAGGGCTATGGGTCGTGGTGTTTCCGGAAGGCACGCGCGTCGCACCCGGCAAGAAGGGGCACTACGGCGCCAGCGGCGCCATGCTAGCGCACCGCGCCGGCTGCCCGGTGGTACCGGTGGCGCATAACGCCGGAGAGTTCTGGAGCCGCAGGGCCTTTCTCAAGTACCCCGGCACCATCCAGGTCCGGGTCGGGCCGCCGATCGACGCCGGCAAGTTCGACGCGGCGGAAATCACCGCCCAGGCCGAGCGTTGGATCGAAGCCCAGATGCAGGAAATCACCCAAGTAGCGTGAGCTCATCGTCAGCCCACGACGAAGTCTCGAATCCGCTCCACCGCCTCCCTCAAGATGGGAATATCCGCGGTATAGGCGAAGCGCAGGTAGCGCTGCGGCGCCTGCAGGCCGAAGTCCTTGCCCGGCGTGACGGCGACGCCGGTCTGCTCCAGCAGCGCAGCCGCAAATTCGCCACTATCGCCGCTGAACGCCGAGCAATCGGCATAGATGTAAAACGCCCCGGAAGGCTGGACCGGCACTCCGAACCCCAGCCGCACCAAGGCTTCCCAAAGGAAATCCCGGCGCGCTTCGAACGCTCGCCGGCGGCGTTCCAACTCGGCGAAACTCTCGCTGGAAAACGCTGCTAAAGCCGCATGCTGCGAGAGCGTAGGCGCGGAGATGAAGATGTTCTGGGCCACGCGCTCTACGGCGTCCACGTAGGCCTCCGGCACGATCAGCCAGCCCAGCCGCCAGCCGGTCATGCCGAAATATTTCGAAAAACTGTTGACGACGAAGGCGCTATCGCCGAATTCCAGCGCGCTGACCGAACGTTGGCCGTATTCCAGCCCGTGGTATATCTCGTCCGAAATCAGGATGCCGCGCTCGGACGCAAACCACTCGACCAACCCCCGCAGTACCGCAGGGTTCATGACCGTGCCGGTCGGATTGGAAGGCGATGCGCTGATCGCTACCGGCATTTGCCCTCCGCAGTGAGCACGGCACAGTTCGGCATTGAGGTGGAAATCCTGTTCCGGCCCGACCGGCACGGCATGCGGCTCGCCCGAATACAGGCGGACGAAATTGGCATAGCAGGGGTAGCCCGGATCGGCAAGCAGGACACGCCGCCCAGGCGATAGCGCGGCGGCCAATGCCAGGGAGAATGCTCCCGAAGCACCGGGAGTGAGGAATATCCGCCGCGGCTCGACCCGCACGCCATAGCATTCGCGATAGAAGCCCGCGATGCGCTCGCGTAACGCGGGTAGCCCGGCGGCGGCGGTATAGCGCACCTGCCCTCCGGCGAGGAAGCGGACGGCGGCGGCGGTAACCGGCTCCGGCGTCGGGAAATCCGGCTCACCGATCTCCAGGTGAATGACCGAGCGTCCGGTAGCCTCCAGCCTCTGGGCGCGCGCCAGGATATCCATGACGTGGAAGGGCTGTATGCCATCGGCGAGGCATCCCTGCGGCATCCTGCCCAAACATCCTTGGTCCGAGTCTTGCTTCATGCTATTCATCGAGTTCACCGTAAATCCGGACGGTAAAATTTGTAGTTTGCGTTAAAATCCAAAGTTTCCGGTACAGATTCGAGACCGGCTCCAACCGGCCGAGCGGTTTTCGCGAAATTCATCCAACAACCAGGCGGCATAGATCAAAGCTCATGCGTTCGGGGAAATTCTATCTGGTCATTGCTGTCATAGTTCTGATCGTCGTCGCCATCGAAGGCGACTTGGTGATCGAACTCCTTTCCCATGCGGTCGAACTCGCTCTCGAAGCGCTGGAAATGCTGCTGGATACGGTATTCGAAGCGGTTCTGGGCCTCACGCCGCGCGGTGCGCAGGTGCTCACGGCGTGGCTCGCCGTCGGCATGATCGTGGGGTTCGGTGCTTTGGTCGCCGGCAAGGTTGCCCGCGGCTGGAAAGAGCGGGTCCAGCAGATCGACGACCTTTACCACGAATCGGCCGATCAAGCCGCCGCCTGGTACCTGCGCAACCGCCTCAAAATCATCGTCATCGGCGCAGCAATCGGCGCGCTGGTCATGCTGTTCATGTTCTGAGGCGACAAATCGGGTTCACTCCCAGTCGAAGCGAGGCAGCAACGTGAAGGCATTACGAATGCCTTCCGCCCATTGCTTCTGGATCGACGCATAGATCGGGCTGGAATAATCCAGGTGGAGATACTGACCTATGGCGAAGCTATCCCGCCGATAAATGGCAACGTCTATGGGCGGACCGACCGAGATGTTGCTGCGCATAGTCGAATCGATAGACACCAGGGCGCAGCGTGCCGCATCTTCCAAGGTCGTAGCCGGACCGATCATCCGATCCAAAATCGGCTTGCCGTACTTAGTTTCGCCGACCTGCAGATAAGGCGTATCCGGCGAGGCGGTGATGTAATTGCCCTGGGGGTAGATCAAATAGATTTCTGGCTCCTGGCCCTGAATCTGCCCCCCCAGGATGAAACTGGCCTCGCCGGAGATACCGCTGCGCTGCATCGCACCGGCATGCTGCTCCTGAACCCGCACACTGGTGCCGCCGATATAGGATGCCGCGTCGTATAGATAGGCCGCGGTGTTCAGGTTGTAGAGCGCCCCCGGATTCTCCAGATCGCGGCGGATATGATTGATCAGCGCCTGGGTCGTCGCCAGATTGCCGGCGGCCAGGATGATCATCATACGGTCGCTATGCAAATCGAACCGGTACATCTTGCTGTAAACGTTGGCGTAATCGACGCCGGCATGGGTACGGGAATCGGAGGCGAATACCAGCCCTTTGTCGACCTTGATGGCAAGGCAGTAAGTCATCGAGTTTCCTTACGTGTGATCTGCTTGATTGAGCTTTCGGAATGTAGCTCGAAACCGCCCCGGAGCTCAAGCCGCCGGCCTTGCACCGATTCGGCGCAGCGGACCTCCCACGCGCCCCAATTCTGTTCGACGCTTGCCGCCAAAGCGGTTCCCGCCCCGGCAAATCCGGGATGTGGCGCCGTATCCCGCATGGCCCGTAAATCGCTTATTCCCTGGGAAAGGACTGCCGCCTATGCTGCAGCAGCGGCGTGTCCAACCAGTCCAGCCCTGAAAGTATTTGCCTCTGAGGATCGAAACACGACCATGAGCTTAGCCTTGCAAGACTATCCCAATCCAGGCTGTTTCGACGAATTGATCGATGAGCGGGGCTGCGCCCGTCCCCATGCCCTCGCCCTATTCAACCACCTGGACAGTTTCTCCACGGCAGACATTCAGGAACGCAAGGCCGCTGCAGACGCCGAGATTCTAAGCATGGGCATCACTTTCACGGTGTACTGCGAGGACGAGGGCTCCATAGACCGCGCCTGGCCGTTCGATATCATTCCCCGTCTGATCCGCGCCGAGGAATGGCGGATCGTAGAGCGCGGACTGAAGCAGCGCACCCGCGCGCTCAACCTGTTCATAGACGACATCTACCATGGCCAGAACATCGTCCGGGACGGTGTGTTTCCCCGGACCTTGCTGGCCGACTCCAAAAATTTCCGGCCCGAATGCGTCGGTATCGATCCTCCCCTCGGCGTCTGGGCCCATATCTGCGGTACCGATCTGGTCAAGGACAAGGACGGCCGCTTCTACGTCCTAGAGGACAACCTGCGGGTACCCTCCGGCGTCTCCTACATGCTGGAGAACCGTCTGGTAATGAAGCGGGTGCTGCCGGAGCTTTTCGAATCCTACGCCATCGCCCCGGTCGACGATTACCCGGCACAGCTCCGCCAATGCCTGGCATCGCTGGCCCCGGCCAGCGCCAACCCGCAGATCGTGGTGCTGACGCCTGGCATCTACAACTCGGCCTATTTCGAGCATGCCTATCTCGCCCAACAGATGGGCGCCGAACTGGTGGAAGGGCGTGACTTGGTGGTCGGCAACGACGATTGCGTTTACATGCGCACCATCGAGGGCCTGCACAAAGTCGACGTGGTGTACCGGCGAATCGACGACCTGTTCCTAGACCCTGAAGCCTTCGATCCGGCATCGGTGCTCGGGGTGCCCGGACTGATGCGGGCCTGGAAGCGAGGCAAGGTCGCGCTGGCCAACGCGCCGGGCGCCGGGGTGGCGGACGACAAGGTGGTCTATACCTACGTCCCCGACATCATCCGCTATTACCTGAACGAAGAACCGATCCTACCCAATGTACCCTCGTACCGCTGCTTCGATCCGGACGAATGCCGGTATGTCTTGGACCACCTCGACCAACTCGTGGTTAAGCCAGCCAACGAATCCGGCGGCTACGGCATGCTGATCGGCCCCAAGGCCAGCCCGGAGGAGCGCGCCGAGTTCGCCGAACTCATCCGCCGCGATCCCCGTAACTACATGGCCCAGCCCATGCTCACACTGTCCACCGCCCCTACTCTGGTCGACCATAGCGCCGAGCCGCGCCATCTGGATCTGCGCCCTTTCATCCTGAGCGGGCGGGACACTTATGTAACCAACGGCGGATTAACCCGCGTCGCCCTGAAAAAAGGCTCGACCGTAGTGAACTCCTCCCAGGGCGGCGGCAGCAAGGATACCTGGATCATCGACGGAGAAGGAGTCTGACATGGCTATGCTGTCACGAGTAGCGGAGAGCCTGTACTGGATGTCGCGCTACCTGGAGCGAGCGGAAAACACTGCCCGCATGATCAACGCCAATGCCAACATGATGCTGGACCTCCCCAGAGACATCCGGCCGAGCTGGAGATCGCTGTTGACCATCACCGACAGCGAGGCTTTGTTCAAGACGCTCTATCCGGCGCCGACCGAAAGCCAGATCCCCCGCTTCCTGATTTCGGAGACCCGTAATCCCGGTTCGATCATCAGCTCACTGCGCGCCGCCCGCGAAAACGCCCGCAGCATCCGCGACATCCTCCAGCGGGAAGGCTGGGAGCAAATCAACGAGCTCTACCTGAAAGCTACGGCACGCATGCCGGAAGGCGATTCGGCGAAACACCGCTTTGCCTATCTTGACGACATCATCCTCAACGTGCAGGGCATTGCCGGTCTGATTGCCGGCACCATGAGCCACGACGAGGCCTATGAATTCGTCCGGCTCGGCTGCAACCTTGAACGCGCCGACATGACGACCCGTATCCTCGACGTCCGCTGGGGCGATCTGTCGCCGGAGGCCAAGGAGAGCCTCAAACCCTTCGAGAACCTGCTGTGGATGAGCGTGCTGAAGTCGATGACGGCTTACCACATGTACCGCAGGCATCGCCAATCAGCCATCGGCCGCGAGTCGGTGGTAAATTTTCTGCTCGAGGATGCCCAGTTTCCCCGCTCTTGCCATTATTGCCTGCGCGACATGCTGGACGCGCTCGACCACCTGCCGCAGGGCGACTGCGTCCGTGCGAACCTCGCCGAGGCCATCGCTCTGCTGCAAAACGAAGAAAGCCAGAGACACGCCGAACTGCACCGCTTCATCGACGCCTTCCAGATCAAGCTGGGCGAAATCCATAACGCCTTGTCCGGCTGCTATTTCGACGTAGACAAGGTATCCCCGCAGCAGGAACGGCCCGCCTGCTGCAACGCCTAACAAATCCCAAAAAAAAGCCCGCAGCCGAAGCCGCGGGCTTTCGCCGTCCCTACTCCCAGCCGCCCTAACAGACGGCTAGAAAGAGATGGATCAGCCGTTGATGAGGTAATGCGTCACGATGCTGGCGACGTAGCCGGCAGCCACCACGGGCGTCCACTTCAGATGGCTGAAGAAGGTGTACATGCCGCGGGAGGTCCCCATCAGCGCCACACCCGCCGCCGAACCCACCGACAGCATGGAGCCGCCCACACCCGCAGTCAGGGTTACCAGCATCCACTGGTAGATATCCATATCCGGGTTCATGTTCAGCACTGCGAACATCACCGGGATGTTATCGACCACAGCGGACAGAATACCCACGATGATGTTGGCCGTGGTCGCGCCGAGGCCGTCGTACATCGCCACGGAAGCCAGCTCCAGATAGCCGATGTAACCCAGGCCGCCGACCGCGAACACCACGCCGAAGAAGAACAGCAAGGTATCCCATTCGGCATCGCGCACGTTGGCGAACACGTCGAACTTGTCGCCGTTGGAGCCGGGAAAATGCAACTTGAGACGGTAGCCGTAGAACATCAGGATGGACAGGCCTACCATCATGCCCATGAACGGCGGCAAGTGTAAGAACTGCTTAAAGCTGACGGCGATGCCGATGGTCAGCACGAACAGACCGCAGATCACCAAGGCGCCCGGCTTCATGGTCACCACTTCTTCCTCCGGAAATTCCGGCAGTTCATTCGGGATTGCAAAATGCATGAAGGCGGCCGGCACCACGAAGTTCACCACCGAAGGAATGAACAGCTCGAAGAAGTCGAAGAATTCCGCCTTGCCCGCCTGCCATACCATCAGGGTGGTGATGTCGCCGAATGGGCTGAAGGCACCGCCGGCATTGGCTGCGATCACCAGATTGATGAACCCCAAACTGACGAATTTGGGGCTCTTCGCGCCTACCGCCATAACCACCGCTCCGACCAGCAGCGCCGACGTCAGGTTGTCAGCTACAGAGGACAGGAAGAAAGTGATCACACCAGTGATCCAGAAAAGCTTGCGGTAACCGAACTTGCGCGATACCAGCCAGGAACGCAGCGCCTCGAATACGTTGCGCTCGGCCATGGCATTGATGTATGTCATGGCAACCAGCAGGAACAGCATCAGCTCCGCATATTCCTTGAGGTCGTGCTCGAAAGCCCGGTGCACTTCTTCGGCAGCAACGCCGGCGGTGCTGGCCATGTACGCGACCTGGGCCCAGATGATGCCCGCGGCCAAGATCACCGGTTTGGATTTCCGAAGATGAGTGAACTCTTCGGTCATCACGAAGGCGTAAGACACGATGAAGATCAGAACGCAGTATAATCCCCGATGGGTCGCGGTCAGCTCAAGATTCTGGGTTTCTTCCGCCAGAGCAAGCTCGGGCAGCCCCAGGAAGAGCGACAGTAATGCAAATGCACGTAACAAGGCCATGTCCTCTCGAATTGTTATAAATTAATTAATCGCGTGGCCGCTGCATGAGCGGCCCGCCTGTTCCCAAATCTGACCCGCGATTATATAAGAAGAACATCCGGACTGACGAATCCACCGGGCCCCGATGCCATGCGCACCGGCGGCGCGCACGCTATCCCAGCCCCACCACCACACACCGGCTGCAGGCGTCGACTCCGACCGCCATGGTGTTATCGTCGATTTCATAGTAATAAACTCGGGATATCGCCGAAGCGAACACCCAACAGCGAAGACGCCATGTATCAATACGATCAATACGACCAGCGGCTGGTCGACGAACGCGTAGCCCAGTTCCGCGACCAGACCCATAGATTTCTCCAAGGCGAGCTGACGGAAGACCAGTTCCGGCCCCTGCGCCTCATGAACGGGCTGTACCTCCAGCGCCATGCGCCCATGCTGCGCGTCGCTATTCCCTATGGGCTGCTGTCCTCCCGGCAGCTGCGCAAACTTGCCGATATCTCCCGCCGTTACGATAAGTCCGTCGCCCATTTCACCACCCGCCAGAACATCCAGTTCAACTGGCCGCGACTGGAAGACGTGCCGGACATCTTGGCGGAATTGGCGACGGTGCAGATGCACGCCATCCAGACCAGCGGCGCCTGCATCCGCAACGTGACCTCCGACCCGCTGGCCGGCGTCTGCCCCGATGAAATCGAAGACCCGCGCCCCTACTGCGAAATCATCCGGCAGTGGTCGACCCTGCATCCCGAATTCAGCTACCTGCCGCGCAAGTTCAAGATCGCCGTCAGCGGCGCTGCGAAAGACCGTGCCGCGACCCAGGTACACGACATCGGCCTGCAGATGGTCAAAAACGACGCCGGCGAGACCGGTTTCGAGGTCCTGGTCGGAGGCGGCCTCGGACGCACCCCGATCATCGGCCAGACCG
Source organism: Methylococcus sp. (assembly GCA_028688525.1). Classification (GTDB taxonomy): domain Bacteria; phylum Pseudomonadota; class Gammaproteobacteria; order Methylococcales; family Methylococcaceae; genus Methylococcus. The sequence continues at coordinate 11,067 of JAQTYA010000092.1, forward strand.
TCCGCCCGTTCCTCGCCAAAGCCGACCTGCTGTCTTACCTGGAAGCAGTCCTGCGCGTGTACAACCGCTTCGGGCGGCGCGACAACAAATACAAGGCGCGGATCAAGATCCTGCTCAAGGAGACCGGCATCGAGGACTTCACCCGCCAGGTCGAAGCCGAATGGGCCCATATCCGCGGGCAGCTGGTCCTGGATACGGCCGAGATCGAGCGAGTCAAAAGGCATTTCACCGCACCGGATTACCAACCCGCAAGCGCAGGAACGCTGGAAACGCAGGCCACCGCCGAACCCCGCTTCGATGCCTGGCTCAGGAACAACACCACCGCCCATAAGATCGCCGGCTACCGTTCGGTCTTCCTCTCGCTCAAGCCGCGCGGCGTGCCGCCGGGCGACGTCACCGACGCCCAGATGGAGGCAATTGCCGACCTCGCCGACCGCTACAGCTTCGGCGAGGTCCGCGCCACTCACACCCAGAACTTAGTGTTCGCGGACGTGAACCAGGACGAGCTGCTCGAACTGTGGCAGCGGCTAGCCACCATAGGGCTGGCCACACCCAACATCGGCAAGGCCACCGATATGATCTGCTGTCCGGGCCTGGACTACTGCTCGCTCGCCAACGCCAGCTCGATCTCGGTGGCAGAAGACATCTACTCGCGCATCGACGATATCGACTATCTGCACGATTTGGGCGACCTGCGCATCAACATTTCTGGCTGCATGAATGGCTGCGCCCACCAGAGCGTCGGGCACATCGGTATCCTTGGCGTCGACAAGAAAGGCGAGGAATGGTACCAGCTTACCCTCGGCGGCAGCTCCAGCAACGATGCCTCCCTGGGCGAACGCTTGGGCCCCGCCGTCGACAAAGCGAGCGTGGCCGAAGCCGTGGAAACCATCTTGCAAACCTATATCGAACTCCGCCACGACGACGAGCCGTTCCTGGACACAGTGCGGCGTCTCGGCATCAACCCGTTTCAGGAGCGCGTCTATGCCCATCATTAAAAACGGAAAAATCGTCAACGATACTTGGCATCACCTGGCCGACGACGAACCGGCAAGCGCAGCCCCCTGCACCGTGTCGGTCGCGCGCTGGCTGAGAGAAAAAGAAACGCTAGTCGCACATGGCGGTGCGCTGGGATTGCGCATCGGCGGCGGCGACCGCATGGAAGAGTTCGTTGGGGATCTGGACCAATTTCCACTGGTCGTCGTGGAATTCCCCAGCATGGTCGACGGCCGCGGCTTTTCCGTCGCCAGATTGCTGCGCGAACGCCACGGTTACCAAGGCGAACTCCGGGCACGCGGAACATTCATCCTGGATCAGGTTTTCTATCTCTGGCGAGTGGGCTTCGACGCCCTGGAGTTCGCTCCAGGCGTAGCTCTGGAAGCCGCCCTGCCCCGGTTGCAGGAATTTAGCGTCCGCTATCAAGCCGCCGCGGACGAGCCTAGACCGATTTACCGCCAATACGCGAGATAACCGCCGGACCACAACTGGGGCGCGGCAAGCCCTGAGTGAATACTCAGCGGCTCGCCAGTCCCGCCAACAGCGCCGCTGTCGGTGCCGCTTCGGTCAACATCATGTCGTGCCCGGCAACGATCTGAATGTGCTCGAAACCGTCGGCAAGAGCCGTGACGAGAGATGGTTGGAGCGACCGTAGCGGCGGCGCGATATGCTCGATGTAGACGCGCCGCAACGAGCGGAGCTTCGAAGCCTCGTAGGCAACCGGGTCCGTCTGGCATTTGAAAGGGAAGCGGGTCAAGCGGGCACCCACATGGCCCCGCAAAGCCTGGTCGGCTATCCCCCACCGATCCAGGAACTCCGGCAAGGGCGGCAAGAACCAGCCGTCACCCCGTTGCGCCGCTAGTTGCCTGTAATACTGTGCCGTATCGGCAGGCTCGATATCCAGTAGACACTGCCCCGGCTGCACATGGAATCCACCGGCCAGGACGATGCAGCTCAACCGATCCGCGGCGGCTTCCGCCACCGGACCGGCCAGGATACCGGCATAGGAATGCAGGACGAGCACTGCTCCGCGGAGATCCTCGAACCAGAGAAGAGACGTAATATCCTCGATATGCGTCTCCACGCCCACCGAATGCGTCAACAAATGTCGGCGCTTCCCCTGCCCTGTAAGACTAGGAGTGAAAACTTCATGCCCGGCACGCTGCAAATACCGGCGGACCGAAGCCCATGCCCACCCGCCGTGCATGGCGCCATGAATCAGGACGAAAGTCGCCATCTCTACGCTTTCTCCGCGCTCAGTCTATTTGCTCCAAGAAGCTAACCCGCTTATGTTGCACGACCTCGCTGCTTGAGACCTGACGAAAATAGGAGACGGCGCACGGGCATCATGCGATGTCGACCGCGGTCATAACGCAAATGGCAGACATGAAAAAAGGCACCGCAGTGCCCTGATTCATATGATATTGGCGTCCCCAGGGGGATTCGAACCCCCGTCGCCGCCGTGAAAG
>JAQTYA010000204.1 GCA_028688525.1 Methylococcus sp.
TACACGCGAGATAACCCAGGTGAATTTCCCCGCACCCCGCCCAAATCATACGGATGGATGGGTGTCCTCGTTCAAGTTGACGCAAATCCAGCTTCCCGCCCGTTAAGGCCTCCTTAAAAGCCTCGAAGTCGGTGAATGTAGAATCGATGACGAAACTATCGGGCGGCAAAGCGAGCGTGGGGTTCTCGTTCATGTTTTTGTGGCGATTAGCGCATGGAGAGCTTTCTGTCGGATTATTGATACCGTGCAGCCAGATTTTTTCCTATGCTGAGAAATGTTGCAGAGCCGATACGCTCTGTTCCGATCAGAATCGATCAATTACAGGGTTGTTTGGGCTTTATTACTGGGATTGAGCGGCGCCGAGACGCCGGGCTCCCCTAGGCCGAGACGGCGCTTCCGACGAATTAGATCACATGGTCGACGATTCACCCATTCAGCTTGAAACCATTCTGACGATAAAGCTTCATCAAACACGACGGGAGATAGATCATGGTAAAGCAAGCATCCGTTCTCTGGGTTCCGGCAATCCTAGCTTTGGCGTTGGCCGGCTCACCCGCGGCGCAAAGCGCCACCCAGGCCGAGGCGCAGGCCGAATGCCAGAGCATCGCGCAACAGCAAACCGGCTACAACCCCAACGCCGCATCACCTGCTGCTGCACCTCAGCCTCAGACGGGAGGGCGGGCCAAGGGAGCGGCGGCTGGAGCGATGGCCGGTGCGGTCAAGGGAAAAAGCAAAGCTAACCAGCACGACTATGTGCCCGACGCGGTTGCCGAGGAATATACGCGCAGTCAGATGCAGGATGCCGCCAAGATGGGAGCCGCCGCGGGTGCATCCAAGCAGCGCCAGCAGCGTCGGCAAAGCGGGGCAAACCAACAGCAGACCCAGCAAGACCAGGCTGCAGCGGCCAACTCCTATAATCAGGCGTATGGCTCGTGCATGGCGGGAAAGGGCTTTCCGGGACAGTAGAGCAGTCCGATGGGGGCGCTTGGGACTGCCGAAGCCTACCGTGCCGAGTCAAATTGACTGTCTAGGAGATGTTTGTGGGTCTCGAAGCGAAGGTTGAAAAATGAAAGTCATCGTCGTCGGTGGGGTGGCCGGGGGCGCTTCCTGCGCGGCGCGTCTGCGCCGATTGGATGAACGGGCCGAGATTCTCATGGTCGAGCGCGGGCCGTATATTTCCTACGCGAACTGTGGATTGCCATACCACATCGGGGGCGTGATCGCGAAGGAATCGAGCCTGCTGGTAGCGAATGAAAAGCTGTTCCGTGAACACTTCGCGATCGATGTTCGTACGCGCTGCGAGGCGACGGGGATTTCGCCGCAGGACAAGACCGTGCAACTGAAGAATGTCGAGACCGGGGAAATAACGACCGAGGCTTACGACAAGCTCGTCCTGTCGCCGGGAGCCATCTCGGTCCGTCCTTCTCTTCCCGGCATCGACCTTCCCGGAATCTTTCACGTCAGGACCGTGCCGGATGCGCGGGAGATTCGTCAATGGATCGAAGGCGGCACCTCATTCCTCTCCGGGATGTCCGCCTACTCCGGCATCCAGATGGCCAAGCCAGCGCGGCGCGCGGTGGTGATCGGCGGCGGGTTCATTGGCCTGGAGACGGCGGAAAACCTCATTCATGCCGGGTTCGAGGTGACTCTGGTCGAAATGGGCAGCCAGGTTCTGGCTCCGCTCGACCCCGAGCACGCCCGCGTGGTCGAAGGGTACATAAAACGGCACGGCGTACGCCTGGCGCTCAACGACGGCGTGGCCGGGTTCAGCCAGACGGCCGGCGGCGCGCTCGAGGTATCTACCCGATCCGGCATGATCTACCCGGCGGATATTGTGATCCTCGCGCTCGGCGTGCGTCCGGATACTGCGCTGGCGAAGGCCGCAGGCCTCGCGATCGGCGAGCTTGGCGGCATCCGCGTCGACGACCGGATGCGCACTAGCGACCAGGATATCTTCGCCGTCGGCGATGCCGTCGAGGTCCAGGATTTCGTGACCGGCCAATGGAGCCTCGTAGCGCTCGCAGGTCCCGCCAACCGCCAGGGCCGCATCGCGGCTGACGTGATCGCCGGGCGCGATTCCCGTTTCCGAGGCACTCAAGGCACCTCCATCATCGGCTTGTTCGGGGCGGCTGCCGCCTGGACCGGCGTCAACGAGAAGACGCTCAAGAAGCTCGGCGACCAGGATTACGAGAAGATTTACCTGTTTCCGAACTCCCATGCGGGCTACTATCCGGGCGCCAAACCGATGGACTTGAAGGTCATATTCAGGAAATCCGATGGGCGAGTCCTCGGCGCGCAAGCCTGCAGCGAAGACGGCGCGGCGGCGGATAAGCGGATCAGCGCCTTGGCGATGGCGATCCAAATGGGCGTAACTATCCATGATCTGGAAGAAGCCGAGCTTTGCTACGCGCCCCAGTTCGGCAGTGCCAAGGATGCGGTCAACTTCGCCGGCATGGTCGCGGCCAATGGGCTCGACGGCGATATGCCGTTGGGTCATTGGGACTCTGCGAAAGGCGAATTCCTCCTGGATGTGCGCGAGCCGGTGGAGCTTGCCGTGGAGGAGGTGCCGGGCGCCGTTAACATTCCTCTCGGCCAGCTGCGTTCGCGTCTCGCCGAACTTCCCCTTGACCGTGAAATCCACGTGGTTTGCCGCTCCGGTCAGCGCGCCTACACCGCCGCGCGCATCCTGCTGCAACATGGCTACAAGGCCCGAGTCTTATCCGGAGGCATGCTGTCCCGTTCGATGCTCATAACGGATTGAGATCGGCGAAAAGAGCGCTGGGATTCTGGTAATTGGCTTGAATGGCTTACTTGGCCGCTTATCGTGGATAACTGGCCGTATAACCATGTTACTAAGCCTAAACAAAGTAATGTCACATATTTGATATACTGGAGCCATGAAATGCAAACGGAACTCGGACGGGCGAACCCTAGATCATCATGCGTTGCAGGTGATGCGGCAGCAGGCCATCAAAGCGGTGCGTGAAGGCCAAACGGTGCAGAGCGTAGCGGCGGCGTATGGAGTCAATATCCGCAGCGTATTCCGCTGGCTGGCCGACTTTGCCAACGGCGGTCAGCAAGCCCTGCTGGCGAAGCCAATTCCGGGGCGTCCGCCGAAAGTCAGCACCGAAGAGATGCGCTGGCTGGCGCAGGCGGTGAAAGACCACACGCCGTTGCAGTTCAAATTTGAGTTTGGGCTGTGGACGCTGTCGCTGATCGCCGAGCTGATCCAGCGCCAGTTCGGCAAACGGCT
>JAQTYA010000205.1 GCA_028688525.1 Methylococcus sp.
CAGCAGCTGACGCGCTGCGCCGACACCTTGCTGGACTTGGCGCGCGCCTATGCCGCCGAACGCGGCGATGCGGTCGACAGCGAAGTGCTGGCCTGGGCCAGCTTACTGCGGGATGACATCCGGTCGCATATGCGGGATGTGGATAGCCTGGCGCCCTGGATCGAATTCGCAGGCCGTATTGATGCGCCGGGCGAACCGGAAACGCCGTGCCTTCATCAAGAGCTGTTCCGAAAACAGCTGACTTTAGAGACCCGCCTGAGCGATCTCTCCGGTTGCTACACGCAGGGTTTGGCTCGGCTCGAAGCCTCACCCTCGCCAGGAGACTTGGCAGCACTGGCGATGAGCTTGCGGCGCGCTCAACAGCAGGCTGATCTTCTCACCGCGCGTCTGGAAAAGATGGCTGCACAGCTGGACGCCTTGTTCCGCGACATGGATTTCCGCTTCCTCTATGACACCGAATGCCACATGTTCGCGCTCGGCTACCGCGTGGCGGAAGGCGCTCTCGACCCCAGCTATTACGATCTGCTGGCCTCCGAAGCCCGCCTCTCCAGCTTCGTAGCCATCGCCAAGCGCGATGTGCCGAGCTCCCACTGGTTCCATCTCGGCCGCAGAGTGACGCGCGCCGCACAGGGCACCGTGCTGCTGTCGTGGTCGGGATCGATGTTTGAATACCTGATGCCCTCGCTGGTGACGTTTACACCGCGTTATAGCCTGCTCGACCAGACCTGCCGTCAGGTGGTAAAGCGGCAGATCGAGTATGGCGTAGAACGCGGTGTGCCCTGGGGCGTTTCGGAGTCGGCTTTCAATGGCCGCGATCTGTCTTTCACCTACCAATATTCGGCTTTCGGCGTGCCCGGCTTGGGGATGAAACGGGGGCTCGGCGAAGAGCTGGTGATCGCCCCCTATGCCTCGGCATTGGCGGCCATGTACCTCCCGCATGCCGCCGCGAAAAATTTCCAACATCTGGAGAAGGAGGGCGCTCTCGGCCGCTTCGGCTACTATGAAGCGCTCGATTTCACCCCGATCCGGCTTGCGGAAGGCCAGCGCGTCGCGATGGTGCGCTGCTACATGGCTCACCACCAGGGTATGTCGCTGGTCGCCTTCGCCAACGTGGTGCATGACGGGGCGATGCGCCATCGCTTCCATCGCTCGCCTCTGGTCCAAGCCGCGGAGTTATTGCTGCAGGAACGCATCCCCCACGGCGCGGATACCCGCAGCATGCCGTTTCTCCAGGATATTTCCGAACTCAAGGAATCTGTGCAGCCGCCGGTCCGGCGCGTGCCCTCGCCGACTTCGTCATCGCCCTCCTCCCACCTGCTGTCCAACGGCCGTTACGCTGTGATGATCACCGCAGCCGGCTCGGGCTACAGCCTGTGGCAGAGGCTCGCCGTGACGCGCTGGCGCGAAGACGTGACGCGGGACGCTTGGGGGAGTTATATCTATCTGCGCGATATCGCAAACAGCCAGGTTTGGTCTGCCGGCTACCAGCCGACGGTGGTAGCCCCGGATCAATACGAAGTGATCTTTGTTGAAGACCGCGCCCGGATCACCCGCACCGACGGCGACATCGTAAGCACCCTGGAGATCGTCGTCTCGCCCGAAGACGATGCGGAAATCCGCCGCCTGAGCCTAACCAATAACGGGGTCGGCGCCCGGGAGATTGAAATCACCTCCTATGCCGAGATCGTACTCGCAGCGGTGCCGGCAGATATTGCGCATCCGGCCTTTTCCAATCTCTTCGTCCAAACCGAGTATCTGCCCCAGCCCCGCGCACTCATCGCGCAACGGCGCCAGCGCGCCGCCAGCGACCCGAAAATCTGGGCCGCCCATGTGCTGGCAGGCCGCCACACTGGGGACGGGTTCCAATACGAAACCGACCGGGCTCGATTCATCGGGCGCGGACAAACGCTGCGCGAACCGATTGCAGTGATGGACGGCCGTCCGCTGAGCAACACGGTGGGGGCCGTTCTCGATCCGATATTCAGCCTGCGCACGCGGGTTTGCATTGCAGCAGGCGCTACCGAACATGTGACATTCACCACCCTGGTTGCCGCCTCGCGCGAAGCGGTGGAGGATCTGGCCGATAAGTACCACAACCCAGCTACGTTCGAGCGGGTGTCAGCCCTGGCGTGGACTCATGCCCATGTGCAACTGCATCACCTTCGCACCAAGCCGTACGAAGCGCAATTGTTTCAGGCCCTAGCCAACCGGCTGATCTATACCGATCCTTCATTGCGACCGGCGGGCAAGCTGATGCAGGTGAATACCTTGAACGTCACCGCGCTCTGGCGGCACGGCATTTCGGGAGATCGGCCGATCGTGTTGCTGCGCGTAAAAGAGCCAGAAGACCGAGCCCTCGTCGAACAATTGCTGCGCGCCCACGAATACTGGCGCATGAAAGGCCTTGCCGTCGACCTCGTGATCTTCAACGAGAAGGAGGCATCCTACGTCGAGGATCTGCAGTCTCTGCTGGAGGGGATGGTTCGGGAAAGCCAGGCGCTTTCTGCCCACCAAGAGCATGAAGGGCATGGTGCTATTTTTGTCATGCGGACCGATCTGCTCTCAGTAGAAGAACATTGGCTGTTCCAATCCGCCGCGCGCGCGGTGCTGGTGAGCAATCGGGGCACTTTAGCCGAGCAACTGTTGAGACACCCCCGACCGGCCGCCGCTTTCGTCGCACCAAAAGCCTTGCCCGCTCCCGACGAGCCTTCACCGCGGATGGCGCTACCTCCGCTGGAATTCTTCAACGGACTCGGCGGGTTTGCCGACGATGGACGCGAATACGTGATTCTGCTCGACAGCGGCCAGTGGACACCGGCCCCTTGGATCAACGTGATCGCCAATCCCGAGTTCGGCTTTATGGTCTCCGAGTTGGGCAGCGGCTGCACTTGGTGTGGCAACAGCCGCGAAAACCAGTTGACGCCCTGGTCGAACGACCCGGTTTGCGATCCTGCCGGGGAAGCCTTTTATTTGCGTGACGATGAAACCAACGCCTTGTGGAGCCCGACGGCTCAGCCGATACGGGTCGACGGTGCCAGCTATGTGATTCGCCATGGCCAGGGGTATAGCCGCTTCGAACACGCATCCCACGGAATTCACAGCGAACTACTGCAATTCGTCAGCCCGGACGACCCGGTCAAGATCTCGTCTTTGACCTTAAAGAACGTTTCCGGACGGCCTCGCCGGCTAACAGTTTCAGCCTATGTGGAATGGGTGCTCGGCGCCTCGCGCAGCG
>JAQTYA010000206.1 GCA_028688525.1 Methylococcus sp.
GCGATTAACCAGGATTACGACATCACCGACGCGACCGACGACTATTACCTGCTCAACGGCCGTGCTTTCCCGTACACCTTGCGCGAATCGCTGGTGGTCGTCGAACCCAACCAGAAGGTGAAGCTGAGGGTGCTCAATGGCCATACCGAGGTCATCTCGCTGCATACCCACGGCCACAAGGCGGTGGAGACGCATTATGACGGCGTCGAGCAGCGGCCTGAAGCCCGCATCCGGCGCGATGTGTACACGATCGCCCCGGCTCAGCGGCTGGATCTGGAACTTGAAACGGTCGATGACGGCCTGCGCAGCTTCGGTCCCGGTCTGTGGATGATGCACGACCATGTCGAGCGGGCGTTCACCACCGACGGCATGGGCGAGGGCGGCAGTCTCAGCCTGATCGCTTACAAGCAGTATCTCGACGAAAACGGCACGCCTCTGACTCATGGCATGAAGCTGGACCAGTATTTCACCAAAAAATATTGGGAAAAGAAGATTTCACCCTGGCAGGATATATTCGACGACAGCCTCGGCGATCCCAAGACCTTTATCCAGGCCGATGCTCCTCCTGCCGCTGCCAAGCCGGCCGTACCTGCCGTTGAACCGGCGGCGCCTGTCAATACGGGGCGTAATCTTTTCCTGGGCTTGTTGCTGGGCATCGCCGGCTACTTCGCTTATCTCAATCGTGTGAAGCTGATTGAAGTCGCATCCGAATGGATCGCCGCTGTACGGAATAAATAACCATGAAAACCAAGTCGATCACGACCCGTTTGAGTTACCTGTGTTCGGCCGGGCTGTTCGCGTTCAGTGTGGGCGCCGCGGCTGCCGAGAACGTCGAGATCCGGGAGCACAACCGGCTAATGGATCACGGCGACGGCCATCTCATGGACATGGATGGCGGCATGATCATGGGCCAGAACAAGGACAAGCTGCCGGGCGGTTGCAGCCGGATATCGGAAGAAGCGGAAATCACCGTGCGGGCGGGACACAAGTACGCCAAGGATTTTCCCGGGACCATGTATGGGTTCAGCGAGCACGAGTGGCACTTCAAACCCTGTACGCGCTTGACCGTCCATTTCATCAACGAAGACAACGTCCGCCATCAATGGATGATGCATGGGCTGCCCAAGTACATGTACGACAAGGGCATGTTCCACTTGGAAATCACAGGGCCGTCAAAGATCAGCGGCACCTTGATTCTTCCGAAGGAAGACCGAACCTATTTGGTACATTGTGACATCGCCCAGCACATGGAAAAGGGCATGAAGGGCGAGCTGATCGTCGGCAAGGGTAGCGGCACTTTCCCGACCATTCCGGGCGTGACCGACGCGGCGATTCCGGATAATTACGCTCCGGGGCCGGACGGCAAGGCACAGCCTTCGGTGGCGCCGCCGACGGTGGACGCGGAAAAACCCGGCGATAGCACCAAGAAGCAGACCGGGCAGGTGGCCGCTGCGCCTGCGTCGTCCGGCTCCTGGTTCTCCGGTAGTCTGGTGCTGGGCATCGTGCTCGGCGTGTTCGGCACGCCCATCGCATTGCGTCTGCGGCGCGAACGCTTCAGCGACATGACCGGCAGCGATGTGCTGGCCATGGTCGGAGGTTTTCTGGGCCATGTAATCGACATCACACTCGGCCTGATCAGCCGTTTGATGCATTCGCGGGGCAAGAAGAGATAAGGCTTGAGGTCTTCTCCGCAGCTTCAGGAAAGGCGTCTTCGTCTGAGGGCGCCTTTTTTCGTATCCACCCTTTCGTAGGCGACCAGCCATGTGCGGAATAGCCGGGATTATTCTGAAGGGAAGCAGCGTCCGGGAAGAGATGTTGAAGCCCATGATCGAGCGTCTGGCCCATCGGGGCCCGGACGGTCATGGGATTTTCACCGAAGGCCAGTTCGGCCTGGCCCATACCCGGCTTTCTATCATCGACCTGAGCGGCGGACACCAGCCCCTCCTGGCCGACGACGGCAAGCTCGCCGTGGTCGCCAACGGCGAGATCTACAACTACGTCGAACTCCGCGAGGCACTGGAGCGGGAGGGGCGCCGTTTCGCCACCCACTCGGACAGCGAAACCATTCTGCATGCCTATGCGCTAGATCCGGAAGGCTTTATCGATCGCTTCAACGGCATGTTCGCATTCGCCCTGTACGACGGGATGCGCCGGCGGCTGGTGCTGGGGCGCGACCGTTTAGGCATCAAGCCGCTGTTTTACGCGCTGCTGCCCGACCGACTGGTGTTCGCTTCCGAGCTGAAGGCGATCCTGCCGTTGCTGCCGAACGCTCCGTCCATCGAGCCCAGTGCGTTTTCCCAGTTCCTGCACACGCATTGTTCTACCGGCGAGCAGACCCTGTTTGCCGACATCAGGCGCCTGGGGCCGGGCGAGATCCTCGAAATCGACGCCGAGCTCAACTTGCGCAAGCGGCGGTACTGGACGCCGCTCGAGGTGACAACCCGGTCTCTGAGCTTCGCCGAAGCCGAGGCCGAATTCGAGGGGCTGTTCGAACAGGTGATGAGGGAGCATGTCCGCTCCGACGTGCCGTATGGCTTATTCCTGTCCGGCGGCAACGATTCGGCGATCCTGCTGGCAATGCTCAGCCGCTTGCAGGCGCAGCCGGTCCGCACCTTTTCTATCGGTTATGTCGACGCGGCGATGAAGGACGAATTGGGGGAGGCCGAGAAGATCGCTCAGGCGTTCGGCACCCGGCATACGGCCATCCGTCTGCGCCGCGAGGATCTGTTCCGGCGGATTCCCCACACGGTTTGGGCTGCTGACGACCTGATGCGAGATTACGCCAGTTTCCCGACCTCGGCGCTGTCCGAGGCGGCGGCGAAGGAGCTCAAGGTGGTTTTCACCGGCGAAGGCGGCGACGAGGCGTTCGGCGGCTACCGGCGCTACCGCCAGCCGCGGCTGGTCTGGCTGGCCAAGAATTTCTTGGCGCCGGGTACGGGCGGTTTTCGCACCCGCAGCGAATGGTGGCGCAAGCGTTCGCAACGCCTATTCGGGCCGGCGCTGGCGGCCGAGCGGCGGAACTTCCGCGCGCCTTACCTGAAAGCTTGGAGCGAGGCGCCCGCGGCCTGGAGCCATCTGCAGCATTGCCAGTACACCGACCTAGTGACCGATCTGCCTGACAGCCTGCTGGTCAAGGTGGACCGGATGATGATGGGTTTCGGCCTGGAAGGGAGGGTGCCCTTCCTCGATCACCGGGTCGTCGAATTCGGCCTGGGGTTGCCCGATG
>JAQTYA010000207.1 GCA_028688525.1 Methylococcus sp.
TGTCGTCCTGCTTCGGCTTGTCGTAACCGGTGGCTTCCATCAGCGGAACGCTCTGATAAGGGCCGAAGGTCTGCACTACCCCCTGCCCGATCAGCAGCAAGGCCAGGATGAAGGACAAGGGCAGTAGGATGTAAAGCGTGCTGCGGCTCATATCGACCCAGAAATTACCGATGGTATCGGCATTCTTGCGGACGAAGCCGCGGATCAAGGCCACCAGCACGGCCATGCCGCTGGCCGCCGACACGAAGTTCTGCACCGTCAGCCCCAGCATCTGGGTGAGGTAGCTCATCGTCGTCTCGCCGCCGTAGCCCTGCCAGTTGGTATTAGAGGCAAAACTGACCGCCGTGTTGAAGGCCGAGTCCGGGCTGACTCCGGCCAGCGCCTGCGGGTTCAAAGGCAAAACCGCCTGGAACCGCTGCAGCGCGAAGACCGCCAGCGCTCCCAGCAGATTGAACAGCAGGAAGGCGGCGGCATAGCCGGTCCAGCGCATTTCCGCTTGAGGGTCGACGCCTGCGATGCGGTAGATCAGGCGCTCAATGGGTGCCAGCCAGCGCGCCGCCGCAGATCTCCCCTCGTACACCGCCGCCATGTAACTGCCCAGCGGCTTGGCCAAGGCCAACAGCACACCGACATACACAAAAATTTGCAATAAGCCGTTAGCCGTCATCAGAATTTCTCCGGATAAAGGAGAGCGAACACGAGATAGATAAATATTCCCAGCGCGAGCACCACGCCCAGCAGATGAATCCAGCTCATTCTTTCCCCCTCATTGCATCCAGGCAGTATACGAGCCCCATAGTCAGGACGAAGACAATGGCTACCAAGAACAGATAGAAAGCATCCATAACACGCCCCTTGCTAACTTAATGAAAAACAAAGACTAGCGGAAGCGAGGTAAAAAAGCGCTAAAGATACTTAGGAGCAGCGTAAAGGAAATATAAAAAGCGGAAGAAACCACCGCCGGCGCGTGAGCCGAAGCGCTTTAGCAGCCTTGCAGCTACCCGCCGCCGGTGGTATTCGTGACAAAACGGAAAAGCGCAGTCCGGTCAAAAGCCATCCCGGTTCCACGGACGGTGCCCAGTTCGGAATGGCCCTATTGCCGGTCAATTCGATGTTGCGCCGCCCGTATAACTATAATGCAGCACCGAACTGTTGCCAGCGTATTCCACGGAGAAATGTCCCTGGGGAAAGTCTTCCGAAGGGAAATACACATACACGAGGCCTTTTGCCGATGCCTGTCCGGAGAAAGTGAACAGCGTCCAGGCGTGGTCAGTCTTCCAAAAGGCGTTGCCGCTGTTGGGATCGAGCCCTTTCCCGAAATTGAAGAAGAGCGCGACGTATTGCGAACTGCTGCCGAAGGTAGCGCTTGGGTTGGTAAATACCAGCTGATTCCAATTGCTTCCCGCCGTACCCGTGCTGTTGTCGACCAGAACCGGGAGCGACCAGATAAATGCGGACCCGGCCTCCGCCTTGACCAATCCGTCAAAGGTCAAGGTTCCGGCCCCGCTATTCGGATCGCCGGCGAGGTATCCATTGAGTACGACATTCCCGGTGACAGTGCCCTGCCCGCGCAGCGTAGCCCCCTGAATCGGACCGGACGGTCCGCTGGCGCTCTGAATGTCCACTGCCCCCAGCGTTCCTCCGTTGAGGTCAATCGTCGAATACCCGTTTGCAACCGTGGTTCCGGCCACGGTCCCGCCGGTATCGACCCGCAAGCCGCTGCCCGGCAGGAGAGTCAGTGTGTTGGAAGCACCTCCCAAAGCCGAGGCGGCGGAGAGCGCGAGTGTGCCGCTGTTGACAAAGGTGGAGCCGGACAGACCGGGAGAGGGGGCTCTCAGCGCCAGTTCCCCTGGACCGAACTTGACAAGGCCGCCAGAGCCGGCAAGCGCTGCGTCTATCGTGCCGCCTGCGGCATTGGTATAAATCGCGGCCTGGGCCGCACCCCAGGCCAAGGTCCCGGCAGAAAGGCTGCCGCCGTTCAGAATGATTCCCGCAGCGGAGGTACCGCTTCCGACGCTCAACGTCTGCCCTGCGTCATGCACCGTGAGACCATCCCCGATCGAAAGGGCATACACGCTTGCCGCCCCCGTCAGCGTCTGGTCGGAAATCGCCTGATAGACCTGGGAAGCCGCGGCCGAGTTGATGTCCCCGGTGAAAGCCGTGGCATAGCGGAACCCGCCGTTGTCTTCTGCCGAAGCCGGGTAAGTCAGGAAATGGCCGTCCTGGGCGTCTCCACTACTGCCTACGATGTTGGCGCTCACGATACCGTTGGTGAGGGCCGGCAAATTTCCCCCCGAGCCTTCGACCAGCAGATTTTCGGTTCCTCCCAGGTCGTCCGCTTTGATCACGAGGGTCGGGGCAGGCCCGCTCTCCACGAGATTGACCACCTCATTGCCGGAGTTCCCGCCGATCTTGACGCTCAGCGAAGGATTGGCCCCGCGACGCAATTCGATCGAATTGCCTCCGGAAAACGAAAGCTGCGCCCCATCCTTATGCAGCCTAGACCGCGAAGCCACGCTCAGACTCACGGCGGTAGGTACTGCATCGTCCGGGAGAAACTTTAGATTGCCGGTCCCCGAGAGCGCAATGGAACCGGTGCCGAACGCATTGCCCGTCGCGACACTGGAGACCATCCCGCCAGCGCGGATGTCATGGTTCCCGGCCAGGGCGACCGCTTTGCGGAAGACCAGATTGCCCTCGTCTAGTTTGTCGATCCCGCCGGCACCGGTCACCTGGGTATCCACCACGAGATCGCCGCCTCCCGTGTTGAGCGTCTTCTGAGAATCGATCTTCCAGTTCCGCCGAGCGAACCCGTAATAGGGCAGCTGGGAAGCATCGACATGGATCGCAAACACCTGCTCCAGAACGCCCTGTACGGCCTTCACCGGTCCGACCTGGCTGGTATCGAACTGCAAATACCTGGCATTGCCGAGGCCGGAGTTACTAAGCTTCTCGAAAGTAGAGTCACCTAATGATGTATTGGCATTCAGGCTGGCGAAAGAATGACTTCACCAGCTCGGGTAATTTCTGAATGCGGCGCAACGCGCCGAGGGCTAATCGCTTCATATCGTCTTTGCTCTGCACGAGGCGCTTGGACACGCGGCGCTTCACTTGGGCCCAGACTTGTTCATCCGGGTTCAGGTGGGGCGAATACGGCGGCAGGATAAACAGCTTGAGCCGGCCTTGTTGAGCCTCAATAAACGTCTGGATCAGC
>JAQTYA010000093.1 GCA_028688525.1 Methylococcus sp.
GAAGCGATTAGCCCTCGGAGCGTTGCGCCGCATTCAGAAATTACCCGAGCTGGTGAAGTCATTCTTTCGCCAGCCTGAATGCCAATACATCATTAGGTGACTCTACTTTCGAGAAGCTTAGTATCTTCCCGGCGTTGTTGGACTAGACGAGCATCCAGGATAGGCGGGCGCTTCCATCTTGCTCGTGCCGGCATCGTCGAGCAGAGAAAATGTTTTTTGTTTCAAACAAACTTTTATTCTGTCCAAACCCGTTGGATCCACGAAGGTCAAAGGGGCATTTCCAACATATGAGTAAACATTCGAATCCCCGCCCCAAACGAGATCGGGTTCTTCGCTGTCCACCGCCCGCTTTCGGGATCATAGTCCCTGGCCCCAAACCTCACCAGCCCAGTATCACGGTCGTATATCCCGCCGGCATAGCCGAAGGGCTGGAAGCCGGGGTTGCTGTCGTAGCTGAGGTTGCCGCAAGCGTCGTAATTCATGCGCTGCAGGACAGTGCCGTCGGCGGTATTGACGACCAGGCGGGGCTGCCGAGGTGGTCGGAGAGAATGCGGTAAGTTTGGCCGCCTTTGACGAGATAGGCGGGGATGTTGCCTTTGTCGGCGTAAAACATTCCTCCGAATATGCTGCGCTATTCGGAGCTACGCGAGCTTCGTGCATCAGTTCAAAGTAACAGAGGTAACTTTGTTGCCAGAAAAAGAAAAATGCGTCATACCAACAAGAATGCCATCATCGCCACTTTTCATAACCTCCAGACCGGCCTTGTTCGCAGCACGTAAGACTTGCTCCTGAGTTGTAGTGCCCATTAATAAAGGGAGCAACTTTTCTAGCTCCATTACCTGTTGATTTCGCTGGCGTGTTTCTTCTTCTCCGTAGGTTATTGTCACACCTAAGTCAAATACGCGATAAAGCAGTGCAACATTAATCGCTGCCGAGAACAGCAGCATAAACACAATTGTTTTACTCATGGCCTGCTCGTCAAACTCGCACAATTTTATTTAGTGCCACAGAGCTACTCCGTACCAGCTGTTGCAGTGTCGTGAGCAAATGTCTTGCAATTATTTCCAACTAAACTATAGCAATCATGTTCCTTGCTGAACTCGTCGGCATAATCATTGGCCTTCTGGTAATCTGTGTCTGGATAGTAGGTGGGCGAGACGTGCGAATCGTGCCCATAGTTTTTAGAGATAAAGTTATACAAGTTATCCAGTGACTCTTGAGTAGGAAGGCCCTCTTTTCCCATGTTCACGTTAGGAACCTTTCGTTGTCTTATGTTCCCGCATTTTTTGTCTTTGTAGCGACCAAATTCGTAGTACCTGGTTGTTCCAGATTTAGGATCGACAGTAACAACAGCGCCATGCCCTAACGGCAAATTGAATCCAAATCCGGTATTTACTGGGTAGTAGTCATATCTAATATCTATTGCATCAAGCCCCAACGGGTCTGTGTACCGCAGTGGATTTCCTCCGACATAGGCATAAAGATTGGAATCCCCTCCCCCAAACAAAATCGGGTCTTTGGCCGTCCACCGGCCGGTTTCCGGATCATAGTCCCTGGCTCCAAACCTTACCAGCCCGGTATCCCGATCGTAGAGGCCACCGGCATAGCCGAAGGGCTGGAAGCCGGGGTTGCTGTCGTAGGTGAGGTTGCCCCAGGCGTCGTAATCCATGCGCTGCAGGACAGTGCCGTCGGCGGTATTGACGATCAGGCGGGGGCTGCCGAGGTGGTCGGAGAGGATGCGGTAGGTTTGGCCGCCTTTGATGAGATAGGCGGGGACGTTGCCTTTGTCGGCGTAGACGAACAGGGCGGCGACTTTGCCTTGGCTGTCGAGTTCGGTGACGGGGCGCAGGGCGTCCTGGTAGAGGAAGCCTTGCACGAGCTGTCCGTTCAGTTTTTTGCCGATCCTGCGGTTGCGGCCGTCGACGAAATAATCGATGGCGCCGCCGCCGGGCAGGTCGACATGGCGCAGGTTGCCGAACGCATCGTAGCCGTAACGGGTAGCCGAGCCGCCGACGGTCTTGGCCTTGAGTTCGCCGTTGGCGGTGTAATCGTAGCTCGCGCCGTGGTAGGTCTTGAGGCGGTCCTGGGCGTCATAGCTGGCGACTGTTTGGCCGTTGAAGGTGGTGCGGTTGCCGTTGGCGTCGTAGCCGTAGCTGGCCGTGGGTTGGCCGTCAGTCTGGACCTCGATTAGTCGACCGGCGAGGTCGTAGCGGTAGCTGCTATGGGTGGTGGCGCCTTGGATCGTTTCAGTCTTGTCGATGATGCGGCCGAGGGTGTCGCGGTTGTAGGCGATGGACAACAGCGGGCCACCGTTGGTTTGTGCGGCGTAGTTCTGGACTTCGCCGAAGGCGTTATAAGCGAGGAGGTCGCTGATCTGGCCCAGTGTGGTGCCGGTGAGGAGGCCGTTGCGGGCGTCTCGGTTGAGGGTCATGTCGCCGGCGCGGGTCAACAGGCCGTCGTTGTCGTAAGCGTAGGCAAGAGAGGTGCCGTTGACGGAAAGCCGGCTGATTCGAAAGTCGTTGTCATAGCTCCGGCTTAAGTTTCCGCTGAAGGGACCACTGAGGTTTTCCTGGATGAGCAGCGGCCCGTCGTAGCCGTAACTCAAGCCGATGCCTTCGGGCGCGTTTACGGTCTTGAGCCGACCGGCGCTGTCGTAAGCGTAGCCGGTGTCGCCGTGCGGAGCGCTGAGGGTGGCGAGGCGTCCGGCGTTGTCGTAGACGAAGTTCAGGGTGTCCCCGCCGGGCCGGGTGATCTGGGTGAGCTGCTTGTCGCGGTTATAGCGGTAGCGGGTCACCGGGTCTGCCGTATCGACCGTGGGCGGAGTATAGCTGTCAGTGCGGTCGACAGCGGTGTAATCGAACAGATGGGCGGGCTGGCCCGGCGGAATCAGGGCGCTGAGATTACCGTTGGCATCGTACGAGAATTGCACGCCTCGGCCGTCGGGATAGGTCTGCTGGACGATGCGCCCGGCAGCATCGTAGTCGTAGCGGATGCTGCGGCCGAGGGTGTCGGTGACGCCGGCGAGATAGCCTTGGGCGGCCCCGGAGGCGTGGTAGTCGTAACGCAGTGAGCGGGTATCGCTGCCCTGGCCGCGGCTGACGTCCTGCAGGCGTCCGCGGCTGTCGTAGGCGTACTGCACCGGTTCCAGTCCAGCGACTTGGGCGGAGACCGGCTTGCCCTTGGTGTTGAGCGTGGCGACGGTGCTGCGCCCGGCTGGCGAGGTGGCGGTGAAGCGGCGGGCGGCGGCGTCGAACACCGTTTGAGCGGTTTTGCCGTTGACGGTGGTGGTTTCGGTGAGGGTGTTGAGGCTGAGCGGGTCGGTGGGCGTGGACAGCGTGGCCGCGCGGCTCCGGGTAAGGGTGGCGGTGAGACCGGCCGGGGTCTGGGTGATGAGTTTGGACACCACCGGCGCCTGCATGCCGAAGCGCGGGTCGGGGCTTTGCTGCAGCGTGGTAAGGGTGCCGTCGGCACCGGTGTAGCGGTTTTCGCCTGTCATCGTGAACACCCGGTCTTCCACACTGGCGTCGGGGTAGGTATTGACCAGGTGGCGGTCGCCGTTAGCGCGGACCTCGACCCGGAAGTCGGTGGCGCGGCCTTCGGCGGAAGTCATGCGGGTGGTGAAACCCAAGGCCTGCTCGGTCCGGGCCAGCGTCCAGCCGCCGCCCGCGGCGTCGGTATCGCGGACCAGACGACCCAGGTCGTCGTATTCGAAGGTATTGGCCTGGCCCTTGGGATCGGCGAAGCTCAGCATCAGGCCGTCGGCGCTGTAGCTCATCCGATGGGTTTCGCCGGCCGGGTTGGCGACGGCGGCGAGATAGCCGTTGGCGTCGACGGACAACACGGTGCGCTGTCCGTCCGGGGCAACGATGGCGGTGGGAAGGCCGGCGCCGTCGCGTTCGATCCGGGTTAGGCTGCCGTCGACGTCTTCGATGCCGATCAGGCGGCCTTCGCCGTCGTAGCTGAAGCTTTGGAGCTTGGCGCCGGTGCGGGTGTCGCGGGTGTACAGATGCCGGCCGGCGGCGTCGAACGCATAGAACTCGCCGCCGTCTTCGGAGGCGATGCCGATCGCGCTGCCGGAGTAGCGCGGGAAGCGCGAACGGATGCGGCGGATGCGCTGGTTGCCTTTGTCTGCGACGTAGACGCTGCCGTCGGGGGCAATAGCGACGCCGATGGGAGTATTGAGGCTAGCGGCGCGAGCGGGGCCGCCGTCACCGCCGAAGCCGGCGCTGCCGTTGCCGGCGATGGTGCGGATGATGCCGCTGGGGCCGACGTAACGAAGACTGTGGGCATTAGTGTCGGCGACGTAGTACCCATTACGAGCGTCGCTGGCAATGTCATGTGCAGTATTCAATTCCGCCGACAATGCCGGAACGCCATCTGCCGGCTGATTACCGCCTCCGGCGACTGTCCGGATGATTCCTGCGTTATCGACGCGTCTGATTCGCTGAGCCCGAGTATCGCCTATTAGTACCGCGCCATCAGGTTCCACTGTAACGCCGAAGGGATTGGATAGACCAGCGGTGACGGCGGATCCCCCATCACCAGCGAAGGCCCGGCGACCGCCCGCAAAGTTTCGGACTACGCCCGAGGGATCAATCCTGCGAATAGCCTCGCCCTCATTGTCGGTGACATAGAGGTTGCCATCAGTGCCCGAAGCGACATGGACGGCATCTATGCCGCGAGCAACCGTATGTATGGTGCCGTCCGCCTCGACCTGCAATACGCTGTTGCTGCGGCTGCGATTGGCTATCAGCAAACGGCCTTCGGCTGTCGCATGTACGCCGTAAGGCGGGCTAAAACCTGCGGATGTTGCCGGCACGCCGTCGGGCAACTCACGACCGCCCCCCGCCACGGTGTCGATGATGCCATCTGGACGAACCCGCCTCACCCGGCCATTGCCATTGTCGGCGATATACAGGTTGCCGTCGGTGCCGACAGTGACATCCCACGGATAATATAACTGCGCATTCTTTGCCGGCCCGCCATCGCCACTGAAGCCATCTCTACCAGTACCGGCTACCGTCTCGATGATGTCGTCGCTGTGCGCAGCATCGCCTGCCTTGCCGCCTCCGCCTTGGTAAAGCATTTGACCGTTGGGATCGTAGGCATGATGTACGTCCAGGCTCCAGCCGCCGAGACTGGTGGCTTTCGGTTCGAAAATGCCCAAGCTCTTATTCCAGGTCTTCCACATGGCGTACTCGTTGCCGGTGCGGTTGACTATCGTGGACAGGCTCCCGGTGCCAGGATTGTCCGAGGGAACGCCGAAGGCATTGCCGGTACGGCTGGCCGGGTAGTATCCGAGGTCGTAGACGTAACCGACCCGGACGATTGCGCTTTGGCTGCCTTCGACGGATTGGCCATAGGCGTTCAGGCCGTTCCAGGTGTAGGTGTGAGTCTGGTTGGGTGCGGGTGGGAAGGCTTGGGTGTAGCGCTGACCGCCGACTTCGACTACCAGCTCGATACGCTTGAGACTGGCTGGGACGGTGGCGCCGCTCAGCGGGATGGTCAGGGTGGTGTTGGTTTTCCGTCCCGGTGTACGTTCGCTGCGGTAATGCAGGCTGTACGGCGTGCCGGCGATGGGCAGCTCTTCGCCCAGTACTTGGGACTGCGTGTCGATCAGGCAACCGCTGCGGTTGTCGCCTTCGCAGGTTTGAGGTTGTCGTTCGTCTCCGGTGGCGGGCTCGCCGCCAGAGGGTGGTACGGCATCCGGCGGGAAGCCCCAAGGCCAGTTGAAATCCCAGGGGGTGAAGTGCTTGACAGGTATGCGCCAGAGGGTTTTCCCGGCGGGGTACAGCTCGGCCAGCTTGGCGCGTTCTGTGTCACCGAGCCCCAGTGCGGCCAGCTTGGCGGCATCGTCGGCCTGACCGTCGCCGTTGCCATCGATTTGGGCCAAACTGCCGGCAACGTCGAGGATCTTGATCACCCGGCCGTTGTCGGACGGTATCCAGGCGCTCTTGTCGCGGTCGTACCAACCGGCGGGGACGATCTCGCCGGCGGGGAAGTTGAGGAAGTTGTCGACGTATACCGGTACCGGACGGTCGAATTCCACCTGTTTGGCGTGCTGCGCCAGGGCCTCGTCCACCGAGAGTTCAACCGCGTAGGTATAGCCGGAGCTGGGCGGCAAGGGGGCGGGCATGCGTTTCGGGCCGTTGGGGCCGACGGTGTATTCGGTAGCGCGGACGTTGAGCGTGGAAAGCGGCTGCCGGCTGCCGTCGGGCAGGATCATGCTGGCCTGGAGGCCGGGCGGGAACAGGACGGTGGCTTGGCGGCTGCCGTCGGCGTCGCTGCTGGGACTGCCTTGGGCCACCTGGAACGTGGAGGTTGCCCCACTCAGGTCGACGGCCGTGACCTGGGGATCGAGCGGGATCAGTACGGCGTCCTCGGCGGCGGCGAAATCCTGCCAGGGCGCGCTGACCTGCCGCTGTACCGGCAGGAATCCGGCCTTGGCGTATTCGAGGACCAGTACGCCGCCGCCGTTGACGGCGAGGTCGAACTGGCCGTCGGCCCGGCTCAGAGTCTGGCCCAATTCGGGGTGGCCTTTGACGGTGACGATCACTCCGCCGAGGGGCGCATCGTCCTGGCCCAACACCTTGCCGCGGATGACGGCGGCGCGCCGAGCTTCGATAGTGCCGGCGGCAACACCGGTCTGTACCGGATGGCTGCCGGCATAGAGGAACCGGGTGGAATCGGCGACGGTGGTGGCGACGCCGGGGTCGACCGCGGGGGCGATCTGGGCCGGATCGGGCGGTAGGCTGCCGCCACCGCTGGCGGCTGCCACAGAGATTTCGAAGCTTTGGGTAACGCCGCCGCCGCGGGTGTCGGTGACGACTACCGTGACGGCGTAGCGGCCTGCGCTCGCGGGCGTCCAGCGAATGGCGCCGGCGCCGTCGATGCTCATTCCGACCGGAGCGGCGGTCAGGGTGAACACCAAGGCATCGCCGTCAGGGTCGCTGGCGGCGACGGTGTAGGCATAATCCTGCCCGGCGGTGGCCGAGAGCACCGCCGCGGAAGTGATGACCGGAGCCCGGTTCGCCGGCAGGGCGGCCTGGATCAGCACGGTGTCGGGTGCGCTATCCAAGGCGCCGTCGCCGACGATGAGCTGGGCGACGTAATCGCCCGGCTGATCGGGGATGAAACGGCAAGCCGCGGCGGCGGGATCGTCCAGTTTGGCCAGACTGCCGGCGGGCAGGTTCAGCAGCGACCAGCGGTAGCTCAAGGTATCGAGGTCGGGATCGCGGGAGGCCCCGCCGTCGAGGATGACGGCAGTGCCGGTGAGGACGTTCTGATCGGGGCCTGCGTCGGCGACGGGGCGGCTGTTGACGGTGCTGACGCTGACGGTGTCCGGTAGGCTGTCGCCCTGGCCGTCGTTGACGATGAGTTGGGCGACATAGGTGCCAGGGAGATCCAGGCTAAAGCCGGTGAGGGCGGCATCGAGCGGGCTGAGTGCGGCGCCGCTGCCGGCCGGCCGGCTGAGCAGGGACCAGCGGTAGCTCAGGGCATCGCCGTCCGCATCGGTCGAGGCCGAGCCGTCGAGTCGAACTTGTGTGCCGACGCCGCCGTTCAGGTCTTCGCCGGCTCGGGCTACGGGTAAGCTGTTGCGGGTGGTGACGGCGACGGTGTCCGGTGCGCTGTCGCTCTGGCCGTCGTTGACGATGAGCTGGGCGACGTAGGTGCCGGGGCGGTCGACGCCGAAACCGGACTTCACGCCCGCATCAGGCGACACAGCCGCAGTGCTGCCGTCGGGCCTGGCGATCAGGGACCAGCGGTAACTCAAGGCGTCGCCGTCGACATCGCTGGAGGCGCTGCCGTCGAGGCTTGCGCTGGCGCCGACTAGCACGCTCTGATCGGCGCCGGCCTGAGCGATGGGCGGCGAGTTGGCGGTCGTGACGGCGACCGTGTCGGGATCGCTGCCGCGCAGGCCGTCGGAGACGACCAGCTGCGCGGCATAGCGGCCGGGACGGTCCAGGGTCAGCGCAGGGGTGGCGGATAAGGGGTCAGACAGTGCCGCCGCACTGCCTTCCGGCGCCGACAACAGGGTCCATCGGTAGCTCAACGGATCGCCGTCGGCATCGCTGGAGCCGCGCCCGTCCAGGCGCGCCCGACTGCCGACCGTGCCGGTCTGATCCGGTCCGGCTTCCGCTACCGGCGGGCTGTTGAAGGTGCTGACGGTGACGCTGTCGGGTTTGCTGTCCCAGCGGCCGTCGTTGACTACGAGCTGCATCGTATAACTGCCAGGCCGGTCGACGGCTAGCACGGGATCGGGGGCGTTGGTATCGCTCAAGCCGGTCTGGCTGCCGGCGGGCGCAGAGACGATCGTCCACCGGTAGCTCAAGTGATCGCCGTCGGCATCGCTGGAGCCTGAGCCATCTAGCCGGACAATACTGCCGATCCGGACGCTTTGATCCGGACCGGCCTGGGCGACCGGGGGCCGGTTCTGGTCGAAACGCCAGCGCAGTTCCTCCAGGGAAAAGCGCTCGCCGGATCGAGTTTCGAGCGTGAAGGTATCCAGGCTCAGCGCGCGTCGGCCGGCGGGGACGTCGCCGAATTCCAGATCACCGTCGACGACCCTGATGTCATCCTCGCGGCTGCTCAGTGCGGCGGTCAGATGGAAGGCCGATTGTCCGCTGCGGTTGCGGACCATGGCTTGATAGGTCTGGCGGAAACGGCGCTTGCCGACTGGAACTTTTGGGCCGACTTTGACGTAGGACTCGATCCTGAACGACGTCTTGTGTGGCGATTCGTGATCGTCCGCCCAGCTCCACGCGGCGCTCAACAGTAAAAAGCCCAGCCCGCAGACCGCGAGCATCATCCGACCTGTCCGTACCGCCATAGCTTCGCCCCCCTTCAGGCATCCGCGCGCGATTTTTTCCGATTGGTAACAAACGTAGCGGTATTTTCCGACTTGCCTAGGGGGCCTATTTACTGGGTTGAAAATGTTTTTCGGGAGAGAGTAGTCTTTATGCTGGACCGATGGATCGATAGCCGGCGTGCGAATCGCCTTCGGAATGCCGTTACAGCCCTAGATGGAGGAGTGTCATGTTTCTCAAGAAAAGACAGAACGGACATCTGGTCGAGATTCTCGGCCTCGGCGATTTGTTCAATCCCACTCACAAGCAGGTGCCCGGCCGTTTGCATTACGGAGAAGAGCTGCAGGATCCGGAGAAGTTCGACAAGGCGGAATTGGAGTTCCCCTCGGGCGAAGCGCTGCCCCGCTGCTGGGTCGATCCGCATTACCGCGACAGCGAGCTGAAAAAATAGCGGCCGTTCAGCCGGAAGCGAGACGGTGCGCCTGCCGGGTGGTTTCCGGCAGGCGATACCTCGGGGTGCAGCGCATCGCCCAGTCCACGGCCGTGGCGAGGCTCAGGCGATGCCCAATCGAAACATAGACAGGCTGGATGCCGGTACGGGTTCGCAATACCGCGCCTAGGGTTTCGTCCTTGTCCTTCAGCGCTATCCAGTTTCCCCTCTCATTCGGCAACTCCCCATGCGTGCCGACGAGGCGCGTCTTGCCGACGCCTAGGGTCGGTATCCCCGTAAGCACGCCGAGATGGCAGGCGATGCCGAAACGCCGGGGATGGGCGTAGCCGTGACCGTCCACGAGGATGAGTTCTGGGAGAACGGACAAGCGCTCCAGCGCGACGAGCAGAGCGGGCAGTTCGCGAAAGGAGAGCAGGCCCGGAATATAGGGGAAACGGGTCGGTTGGCGCACGACGGCCTGGTCGATCAGGCCGAGGCTGGGAAAATCGAGCACGGCGACCGCTGCCCGAGTGGTTTCGCCCCGGTCTTCGAAGCCGACATCCACGCCGGCCACGGCGCGGATTTCCGAGGGCAGCGCGTCTTCGGTCACTACCCAGGGGCGAAGCTGAGCCTGTAGGGCGATCGCTTCCTTGGGGCTCAGATCCCAGGCATGTTCATGGCAGAGCGCCGATGCCACAACTCAATGCCCTGCCCGCTTAGCCTCGTCCCAGAATGCGTCGAGTTCGGCCAGGCTGCAGTCCGCCAGATTCCTTTCGGCCCGGTTCACACATTCCTCGATGAAGCCGAAACGGCGCCGGAATTTGCGGTTGCCATCGCGCAGCGCGGTTTCGGCGTCTACATCCAGATGTCGGGCGAGATTGACCAGCACGAACAGCAGATCGCCCATTTCCTCCCGCACATGGGCCGTATCGCCCGAAGCGACGGCTTCTTCCAGTTCGCCCAGTTCTTCGCGGACCTTGCCGAATACGGCTGCGGCCGAATCCCAGTCGAAGCCGTGGCGGGCGGCCCGCTTTTGCAGTTTCTGCGCCTCCATCAAGGCCGGTAAGGCGGCGGCGACGCCTTCAAGCAGACTGGCCGGGGCCTGGCCGGTTTTATCCGCCTTTTCTTCGAACTTGGACATTTCCCAGTAACGCAGCCGCTCGGCCTCGCTACTGAAGGCGACACCATCGAAAACATGCGGATGGCGCCGCTCCAGCTTATCGGAGATGGCGGCGGCAACGGCTTCGAAGTCGAACAGCCCCTGCTCCTCTGCCATCCTCGAGTGAAACGCGACCTGCAATAGAAGATCGCCCAACTCGTCGCGCAGATCGGCGAAATCGGCGCGCTCGATGGCATCGGCGACTTCGTAGGCCTCTTCCAGCGTGTACGGAATCAGGCTGGCGAAGTCCTGTTGGCGGTCCCACGGGCAGCCCGTGTCCGGGTCCCGCAAACGGGCCATGATCTCGATGAGGCGGCGGGTCTGCTGCACGGTCAGAAGGTGTAGTCGAAGTTTTCGCGGAAGCGTTCCCGGAAGGCATCGAGCGAGAAGCTATGGTTCTGAGTGCCGGCGGTTTCGACCTTGATGGCGCCCATGAGCGAAGCGATGCGTCCGGTCGTCACCCAGTCCACGTCTTCCATCAGGCCATAGATCAGCCCGGCCCGGTAGGCATCGCCGCAGCCGGTGGGATCGAGCACGGCATTCGGGCGCGCAGCGGGAATTTCATGGCAGGCGCCCGCGGCGTAGATGACGGAGCCGGCGCCTCCGCGGGTGACGATCACTGCGTCGACCCGTTCGGCGAGTTGAGACGGATTCAGCCCGGTCCGCTCCTGCATCAGGCGCGCCTCATAGTCGTTCAGCGTCACCCAGTTCGCCAGCTCGACGAACTTGAGCAGCTCGTCGCCATCGAACATCGGCATGCCTTGGCCCGGATCGAAGATGAAGGGGATGCGGGCATCGGCGAATTGCCGCGCATGCTGGAGCATGCCGTCTTTGCCGTCGGGCGCCACGATGCCGATTCGGACGCTGCCATCGGTCGGGACGTCGTTCAGATGCGACAGAGACATCGCGCCGGGATGGAAGGCGGTGATCTGGTTGTCGTCCATATCCGTGGTGATATAGGCCTGTGCGGTGTAGGCGTCTTCCACGGTGTGGATGTAATCGCGGCGGATACCGCAATAGGCCATCCATTGCGCATAGGGCCCGAAGTCTTTGCCGACAGTGGCCATCGGCAAGGGATCGTGGCCTAACAGCTTCAAATTATAGGCAATATTGCCAGCGCAGCCGCCGTATTCGCGGCGCAGCTCCGGTACTAGAAAGGACACGTTCAGGATGTGGACCTGATCGGGCAGGATGTGATTCTTGAAGCGGTCCTGGAACACCATGATGGTGTCGTAGGCCACGGAGCCGCAGATGAGAGCGCTCATGCCGGTGTCGTCCTTATCGTCGATGGTAATCCCCGTAGTTTGCCGGGGGCATCTCAACGAATCAAGACAAGCAGCCAAACGACGCCGGCGAGCGTCAGCGAACTCAGGACGGCAGCCGAACCGATGTCTTTCGCGCGCCCGGAAAGGTTGTTCCGCTCGATGCCAATTCTATCTACCGTCACTTCGACTGCCGTATTGAGCAGTTCCACGATCAGGAGGTTGAACAGAACGCCTACCAGCAATGCCCGTTCGATGCCCGTCTCTCCTAGCCAGAGCCCAAGCGGCACGCCGGCTAGAGTCAGCCAGCACTCCTGCCGGAAGGCTTCTTCATGGTGCCAAGTGGCACGGAATCCGCTTAGCGAGTTCACGAATGCAGCGTAGAGCCGGGCGAAGCCCGTGAGATTTTGTCCAGCCATGCGATTTCTCCGGGAGAGATCCTAAGGGGTAGTCACCCACTATCACACGCGGAAGTTACAGCCATGTTGTAGCCGAGCTGGGGAGTGGTCGATGCGCCTCGCCGGAACGCAGAGGAGTGAGCATAGCCGCCCTGTGTGCCGCGGCGGGATTGCCATCTTCGAAGTCCCCACCTCTGTGCCCTGCCAGGCAGCGATGTGCCTCGCGACTTACCTTCCCATGTGTGCTGACGCAGGGAGGAAATCCTCCCGCAGACCGAGCTTTTCCAGGCGTTGACCTAGTGTCCGTATGCGTGCCGTCGCGCTTTCGGGAGCCATGGTTCGGCTGTGAAGAGTTTTGCCCTAGCAAAGAGAAAAAGCCGTTCTACGCTTAGTTATAGAGAGTATGCAAATGCTGCTCATCGTACGGAAGACGCGGTGTTCAGCGATTTAACGAGTCGGCGAAGTCGGAAAAAGAGGGAGAGGTGTCATGAACGCAAAGAGATGCGGACAAACGGCCAAGCGGTTGGGGCTCTTAATGATAGGAGCATTTTTCCTGGCCGCTTTCAGCGTGTCGTCTTGGGGCGCCACTTCCTGCAACTTCGGTTACACCGTCACCAGTCAGGCGGCTTCTTCTTTTTCGGCTGCAGTGACTATCAGCAATACGGGTAGCGCATTGAAGGGCTGGCGCGCGGTCTGGACCATGCCCAATGGGCAGAAGGTCACCAGACTATGGGGCGGCCGGTATTCGCAATCGTATTCCGTAGTGACGGTGCGAAACCTTGAATCGAATAGTTATGTCGCCAGTGGCGCCAATATCACTTTCAATTTCACTGCGAAGTATTCCGGTACCAATGGGATTCCGACGGCGTTAACGCTGAACGGAACGCAGTGCGCAACTACCGGGACACCGACACCGAGCCCGACTCCGGTGCCCACCGCGACGCCGACCCCGGTCCCGACGCCGAGCCCGACTCCGGTGCCCACCGCGACGCCGACTCCGGTCCCGACGCCGAGCCCGACTCCGGTGTCCACCGCGACGCCGACTCCCGTGCCGACGCCGAGTCCG
>JAQTYA010000094.1 GCA_028688525.1 Methylococcus sp.
CCATCAGAAGCAGGGAGGGGCGGACGGCGAAAGCCCGCGCCAGGGCGGCGCGGCGGCTCATGCCTAAGGATAGTCGTTCCGGAAACTGATGCTGCGCCTGGGTCAGCCCCAGGATGTCCAGTAGATGGTCGATGTGTCCAGCGTCGATTTCGCCTTTCGGCAGCGCTAATTCGATGTTCTGGCGTACGCTGCGCCAGGGCAGCAGCCTGGGTTCCTGGAACACGTAGCCGGTGTGGTGGCGATTGCCTGCTTTGTCGCCGAATTCGACGACGCCCTCGAATTGCCGATCCAATCCCGCGACGATGTTGAGCAAGGTGGTCTTGCCGCAACCGGAAGGCCCGACGAGGCAGACGAATTCGCCGCGCTCCAGATTCAACTCCAGGTTTTCGATCACCGCGGGGTTCTCCCGCGAGGTCGGCACCGGGTAAAGCTTGCGTTCGATCCGGATGCGGATCATCGGCGCCACCGTCTGGCCCGAGTCTCCAGAGGTTTGAAAATTCCCCATTCGATCAGTTGGATCACCCCTACGAAGGCGATCGTGTAAGCCAGGATGCCGGCCACGTCGAACATCTGGAAGAACAAATGCAGTTGGTAACCCATGCCGTCGCTGCGGCCCAGTATCTCGACCACCAGAATGATCTTCCAGATCAAAGCCACGCCGTTGCGGGCGGCGGCTACGAAGAACGGGGAAAGCTGGGGCACGATGACGTGGCGTAAGGTCTTGATGCGGCCGAAGCGGTAGGATTCAGCCATTTCCAGCAGATTGAGGTCAAGCGTACGGCTGCCTTCGCGCAGGGTGACGACGACGTTGGGGAACTTGTTCACCACCACCGCTGTCACCGCTGCAGCCTCACTCAGCCCGAGCCAGACGTAGCACAGGATGATGATCACTAGAGCCGGCACGTTGAGGAATAGCATCACCCAAACGTCGAAGAATCGGTCTAGGCGTGGATGCCGCCCCAGCAATATGCCCAGCACGCTGCCGAGGCTCATGGCCAGCGCAAAGCTGGCCGCCAGCCTCGACAAGGTAGCGCCAAGGTGATGAGGCAGGTTGCCGGAACGGATTTCGCTAGCGAGTACCGTCAAGGTCGCATAGGGGCCGGGCAGGGCGGCCGAAACACTGGCGTTCGCGGCGATTTGCCAGAGGCCGGTCAGCACCAGCAAGGACAGCACGGGATAAAGCCGGTACAGGCTGGAACGGTAAGAGGGCACGCGGCGGGGACGGGGCATCGGGCTGGAAAGGCGTGATATTGTACGGGCCGGGGCGAGCTTTGTCCCCGCTGCGCTAGGGATTATCGACGCTAGAGGGATGACCGACCGATGTCAAATGACGCATCAATCAAGACACGACTGAAACTCAGAGCGGTGGCCATCGATACCTACCGGGAAAATGTGGCCTATATGCACCGGGAATGTTCGGTATACCTGGCCGAAGGCTTCCAGGCCTTGGCCAAGATTCGTGTCGGCTGCAACGGCAAGCAGATCGAGGCGGTACTGAATGTAGTGGACGACGTTTGCATCGTCGGTCCCGACGAACTAGGCCTGTCCGAGCAAGCCTTCCAGCGTTTTGACGAGCCGGCCGGGCAGGCGGTCAACGTCGCCCAGGCGGAACCGCCTTCGTCCATGGACGGGGTGCGGCGCAAGATCGGCGGCGAACGGCTGAGTTATAGCGATTACCAGTCCATCACCAGCGATATCGCGAAGGGACGCTATTCCAAAATGGAAATGGCGGCGTTTCTGGTGGCTACGGGCCAGAACGGTTTAGACCGCGACGAAGTGCTGTCGCTGACCCGGGCCATGCTGGAAACCGGTGTACGCCTGGATTGGAACGAGCCCCTGGTAGCCGATAAGCATTGCATAGGTGGCATTCCCGGCAATCGCACCTCCTTGCTCGTAGTGCCTATCGTTGCGGCGCACGGCATGCTGATCCCGAAGACCTCTAGCCGCGCCATCACTTCGCCTGCCGGGACGGCCGACACCATGGAGGTGCTGGCGCGCACCGATCTGGCGCCTGAATCTCTCGATAGCCTGGTCCGAATGGAGCGCGGCTGTCTGGCTTGGGGCGGTACGACTCGGCTAGCGCCGGTCGACGATATGCTGATCTCGGTGGAACGTCCGCTAGGCATTGATTCCCAGGGCCAAATGGTGGCCTCGATCTTGTCCAAAAAGTTGGCGGCAGGCGCTACCCATCTGCTGCTGGACATTCCCGTCGGCCCCAGCGCCAAGGTACGCCAGATGCGCGACGCCATGAGCCTGCGGAAGCTATTCGAATACGTCGGCGACCGCGTTGGCTTGCACCTGGAAGCGGTGATTACCGATGGCGGCCAGCCCATCGGACGCGGAATCGGGCCAGTGCTGGAAGTGCGGGATGTCATGCAGGTGCTCGAGAACGATCCGGAAGCGCCGGTCGATCTGCGGGAAAAAGCCTTGCGCCTAGCCGGGCGCATCATCGAGTTCGATCCCGATATCCGTGGCGGTTTTGGCTATTCGATTGCGCGCGATATCTTGGAATCGGGCCGGGCCCTGGCCAAAATGCACCGAATCATTGACGCCCAGGGGCGACAGCCGGTTCGGCCGGAGCCGGGTCGGCTGGTCTTCGAAGTGCTTGCCGACCGCGCCGGCACGGTCGTGGGAATCGACAACTTTTTTCTCGCACAGACCGCGCGCTTGGCCGGAGCCCCCATCAGCAAAGGTGCCGGCGTCGATCTTTTTCGCAAGCTCAGCGACCCGGTGGAGGAAGGCCAGGCACTCTACCGGGTCCATGCGGAATTCCCGGCAAACTTCGAGTTCGCCCGCGAATTCACCCGTGATCGCAGCGGCTACAGCATCGGCGACGCCGCCTCCCTGAGCCGGCCTTATATGGAATTTTGAAGATGGTCGTCGCCGGTTTCGAGGAAACTCGGCTCCAGTCCCGCCAACTCGCCGAAGCGCTGGGTTGTCCCTGGCGCGAGATCGAAATCCACCGCTTCCCCGACGGCGAAAGCCGGGTTACGGTGCCGGCGGACTTGAGCGGTACCGTGGTCGTACACCGCAGTCTGGACCGCCCCAACGACAAGCTGGTGGAGCTTGCGCTGGCCGCTGCGGCTTTGCGGGAGCAGGGCTGCGACAGGCTGCTTCTGGTGGCACCCTACTTGTGCTACATGCGCCAGGACTTCGCTTTTCATCCGGGGGAGGCAGTCGCCCAGAAGATCGTCGGGCAGTTGTTGGCACGTTATTTCGATGGACTGGTTACGGTCGATCCGCATTTGCATCGAATCGACCGCCTGGAGCAGGCCGTGCCGCTGCAACATGCGGTGAGCCTGTCTTCGGCGACAGTGATGAGTCGCTATTTAGCGACAGGCGCTCGTAACAGGCTGTTATTGGGGCCGGACGAAGAGTCCGAACAGTGGGTGGAAGCCATTGCCAGGCGTGCCGGGCTACCCTATGCTGTCGCCGATAAGCGACGCATGGGAGACCGGGAGCTCGTCATTTCGCTTCCCAAAGAGGCCGGGGAGTTTGATGCCGTTGTCTTGGTGGACGACATCGCGAGCACCGGGACGACGTTGGCGGAAACGGCATGGCAACTCACCGAATTAGGCATTACTCAAATCGAGGCCATCGTGACGCATGCGCTGTTCTGCGGTGATGCCTGGGATCGCTTGAAGCAGGCCGGTATCGACGCCGTAGCCTCGTCCGACAGCATTAGCCATCCCAGCAACCGGCTGTTTCTTGCGCCGTTGCTGGCCGACGCGGTGCGCGAATGGGCGTCTTAAACGGCCCCGAACAACAGGAATTTTCGTTGTCCAAAATTTTTCTACCTTCGTTATCGCTGAGCAAATTGGTGCTGGTCGGCTTTGTCCTGGCGGCCTTGCCTTTGTTGATCACCATCATTTCGACGGTGAGTGCCGTAGACGATCTTGCCGCTCAATCGCGGAAAACCGTCTATTCGGTCGCCCAGCTCAGTCAAAAGAGTTTCATGTTGACCGAGAGGTTGAGCGATCTCGAGCGCAAGGGTAAGCAATTGTTGGTGTTCGACGACGCGGATATGCGGGATACCTTCAAAGCCATGCACGAGCAGGTACAAGACATCGTGTTGGATTTGCGGGTCCGTACCGAGGAAGAGGCTCTTACGGTTCAGTTAGATCAACTGGGCACGGACGAGGCGGCGGCTTATCAGAGTGTGGTGGAGTTATACGAAAGTCGCAGGGCGAAACCGCCAACGGCGGCTCAACGCAAAGCCTCACCGGTATCCGCCCAGTCGATGGAGCGATTCGATGGCCTGTTCCAGGCTTTGGGCATGCGGGCTCGCGCCCTGTCGCAAGCTTATGCGGTTCTGATCGACAAGGAGGTGGCGCTGCTGGATGGGCATTCGAAATCGGTACAAGAGCGCATCGTCACTCGGTCCTCGGTGCTGGTGCCCGGGGCCGCCGGTCTAGTCGTACTATTCACCGTCCTGATCACTCGGCCGATCCGCCAGGTCGAGCATGCCATCCGCCAATTGGGTGCCGGCGATTATCTGCAGCCGGTCAGCGTGCAGGGGCCATCCGATCTGCGATTCGTCGGCGAGCGCCTGGAATGGCTGCGAGGCCGGCTGAACGCTTTGGAAGAGGCCAAGCAGCAGTTCATGCGCCATGTGTCCCATGAGGTCAAGACGCCGTTGGCGACCATACACGAGGGCACCGGTTTGTTGGCGGACGAAGTGGTGGGGGAACTGAACCCTGAACAGAAGGAAATCACCCAGATCCTGGTCAGCAACACGCAGCGGCTGGAGCGCTTGATCACCGCCCTGATCAATTTCAGCCAGGCCAATGCCGATCCTGCGGCGCTCCGGCGCGAACCGGTGGATATGTCTACATTGGTGAATGAAGTGCTGGACGAATATCAGCTCCGGTTGCGCGCCAACGAGCTGAGGGTGGAGCCGCAATTGGCGAAGATGGAAATCGAGGGCAATCCCGAGCAGCTGCGCACCGTAGTCGACAATCTGCTGTCCAACGCCGTTAAGTATTCCCCTACCGGTGGCGTGATCTCGCTGCGGCTTTGCGCACTGGATCACTATATGGAACTCGAAGTCGGCGACGAAGGGCCGGGCATTGACCCGCAAGAGCGCCAGCAGGTCTTCGAGCCGTTTTTCCAGGGTAGCAAGGGGCGCGAGCTGGGTATCCCGGGCACCGGTCTCGGCCTGGCCATCGTCCGCGAATGTGTGGCCAGCCATCAGGGTAGCGTTGAACTGCTGGAGCCGCCCCTGGGAAAGGGTACCCTAGTGCGGGTCAGGATCCCTTGGTGCGCAGAAGCGGCGCCGCGCCTGCGCGTAAGAATATCGCTTCCACAACAAGGAGAGTCTTCCAATGTATAAGGCACATATATTGCTTTTGATCATGGTAAGCAGCTTGGCCGGATGCCAGCTTTTCCAGCCTGCCAAGGCACCCGAGCAGCCGGTTACGCCGTTGCTGCGTGATTACGGGGCGACTGACCTCGACGGGCTGATCCGCTATAGCGAGGATCTCGCCAAAATGACGCCTGCGGAGCGCGTGCCGGAGTGCCAGCAGGTCGACCGTATGCAGCTCTCCAATCCCCGGATGGGATACCGGTTGCACTTGCTGTTGGCTCAGATGGTAACCGACGGCTGCGGCGAGGCGGCGGCAACCTTGCAGAACATCAATGCGGTTCCGAACGAAATCGGAGACGCTAAGGTACGTTCCTGGCTTGGCTATCTGGGTGAGCTGGTGTCCAGGGCCAAGAAGCAGGCGGACGAGAAAGCGGAATTGGATAAGCAGTTGAAGACGGCCCAGACCGGCAAACACAAGGTCCACAAGGACGTGAAAGCCAAGGACAGCAAAATCCAGAATCTGGAGAGCGAGGTCGAGGAATTGCGGAACAAGCTGAATGCGCTCAAGTCGATTGAGCGGAAACTCTAGCGATTAGGATTTTCAAAACAATGAGTGAAACGCGCAAGCGAGTGTTGCTGGTAGACGACGATCCGGACCTGCTGCGGCTGATTGGCCTGCGTCTGACGGCGGCGGGTTTCGAGGTGGCGAAGGCGGCGAACGGCCAGTCGGCCCTGTCCCAGGTGGCGGTTTTCCGACCGCATGTGGTGGTCACCGATCTCAGGATGGACGGCATGGACGGCATGGCTTTGTTCGAGGCCGTGAACGAGCGCAGTCCCACTTTGCCGGTCATCATCATGACGGCCCACGGCACCATCAACGATGCTGTCGCCGCAACCCGTCGGGGCGTATTCGGTTTCGTCACCAAGCCGGTGGACAAGAACGATCTGATCGATCAGATTTCCGAAGCCATACGCATCAACGGCAACACGGCAACGGTTCCCGACGAAGAAGCCTGGCGCTCGCGTATCGTCACCCAGAGCCATCTGATGGAGGATGTGCTGGGACAGGCGCAACGGGTGGCCCAGAACCGCGCCAGCGTTTTCATCGGCGGCGAGAGCGGCACCGGCAAGGAGCTGCTGGCGCGCGCCATCCATGACTTGAGTCCGCGCGCCAAGGCGCCGTTCGTCGCGGTCAACTGCAGTGCGATTCCGGAAAACCTGCTGGAATCGGAGCTGTTCGGCTACCGCAAGGGCTCGTTCACCGGCGCAGTGAGAGACCATCAGGGCCTGTTCAAGGCCGCCGACGGCGGTACCCTGTTTCTGGACGAAGTGGGCGACATGCCTAAATCGTTCCAGGTCAAGCTGCTGCGCGCGCTGCAGGAAATGAAGATCAGGCCGGTAGGCGCGACCCAGGATGAGGCGGTCGACGTCCGTGTCATTTCGGCTACGCATGTGGACCTGGAGCAGGCGATGGCCGAAGGCAACTTCCGTGAGGACCTGTATTACCGGCTCGCGGTCGTCACGCTGCTGCTGCCGCCTCTGGTCAAGCGTCCGGAAGACATTCCGCTGCTGGCCCTGCATTTCCTACGGGATCTGGTGAAGTCCTACGGCGATCAGGTCAAAGGTTTTTCGCCCGAGGCGATGGAAGCTTTGGTCAATTTTCAGTGGCCCGGCAACGTCCGTCAGCTACGCAACGTCGTCGAACAATGCGTCGCGCTGTCGACCACGCCTTTGATCCCGGTGACTCTGGTACAGAGGGCCTTGAGGGAAGCGCCGTCGTCGTTCCCGTCGCTGCAGGAAGCGCGGGACCAGTTCGAGCTCAACTACCTTATCCGCCTGTTGCAGATGACCAAGGGCAACGTCACCCAGGCGGCCCGGCTGGCTAAGCGCAACCGTACGGAGTTTTATCGTCTGCTGAGCCGGCACGGGATGAACCCGACGATGTTCAAGGCGGGTGGAGAAACCGCGGGCGATACGCCGCCGTCTCCATGATATTCTCAATACCCGGTTTTTACGCCTGATTCCCCGATGAGCAATTCCGTTTCGCAGACTGCGGCGATCGACTGCCGCCGCCTGAATTCGCCGGCGACGGCACTCCGCTATCTGATCACCGGCTTGACCTGGCTAGCCAAGCCGGGCATTCGGCGCTACGTCTGGATCCCCCTGGTTATCAATCTGATGCTGTATAGCCTGGGGTTATGGCTGGGCATGCGCTATTTTTCGGTATTCTTGAACTGGGTTCTTCCGGCTTGGCTGGACTTCGTGCGTTGGCTGCTGTGGCCCGTGTTCGCAGTAGGTTTCTTCACGGTGATGTATTTCACCTTTTCTGTGCTGGCCAATATCATCGGCTCCCCGTTCTATGGCGTGCTGGCCGAGCGTACTGCGGCGCTGGCTACCGGGTGCAAGGAGGATCGGGCCGCGGCTCCGGCCGGCATGCTGGCCGGGCTCCAGAGCGAATTCAGGCGCTTGTCCTATCTGGGCTTGCGTGTGCTGCCTTTAGCCGTTCTGTTCCTGGTTCCCGGCATCAACGTGGCCGCTCCGATTCTGTGGATGCTGTTCAACGCCTGGTTCATGGCTCTGGAATACACCGCTTATCCGCTGGAGGCGCGCGGCTACGATTTCGAGCGTCAGCGTGAGCTGCTGGGGCGGTTCCGGATCGGTGCGGCGACCTTCGGAGGAACTGTTATGCTGGCGCAGACGATTCCGCTGTTGAACATCTTCGCGGCGCCGGCGGCTGTCGTCGGTGCTACCTTATATCTGCTCGAACTTCCGGCGCAGGACTAACCGGATCGCACCAGAGGAATTCGCCGGCGGCGTCGACCTCCCCGAGCCTGACTTCGGCGATACGGTTGACCCGCTCGGCTTCCTGCGAATGGGTCGCGACGCGGAGATAATTGGGCGTATAGCCATGATCGACGCCGTCGCGCCGGTTCTCCCACAGCACAGGCATGTTCCGGCCGCTAAAGCGTTCCAGAGTCTCCCGTTTTTGCTTTAGAGCCAGCGCGTGCAGCATCCGGCTGCGTTCCTTCTTCGCTTCGGGCGTAACCTGGCCGTTCATGGTCGCCGCTTTGGTGCCTGCGCGGATGGAGTAGGTGAAAATATGGATGTCGCCGAACTCCATCGTTTCGATGAAGCTCAGGCTTTCTCCCCACTCCCCCTCGGTTTCTCCTGGAAACCCGACGATGATGTCCGTGGTGATGTTAATGTCCGGCACCTGCCGTCTGGCGTGAGCGGCTAGGCGGGCGAACTCGTCCGGCTTGCAACGCCGGGCCATACGCCGTAGTACCGCATCGCTTCCGCTTTGCAGCGGCAGGTGCAAATGCGGCATGAAACGGGGATTCTCGAACAATTCGAACAAGCCCCGCGGCAAATCCCAGGGTTCCAGCGATCCCAGACGCAGGCGCGGAATATCGGTTTCCTGCAGGATGGACCGGATCAATGCGTCCAAAGGGATGCCGAGGTCGCTGCCGTAACCGCCGAGATGTACGCCCGTCAGCACCACCTCTTGCAGACCTTCCTGCTGTAACTGCCTGATTTCTCCAATTATATCTTCCGGTTGGCGGCTGCGCTCCTCGCCTCGAGCCACCGTGACGATACAGAAGCTGCAGCGGTAGCGGCAGCCGTCCTGCACCTTGACGAAAGCGCGTTGCCGCCCCAATGCGAATACGGCAGCCTCCCCGGGATCGGTGGAAAACTCCGGCATAGCCTCCAGTGCGAGTTCCCGCCCTGCAATTTCGACTAGGCGGGATTTATCTGCATTACTGATGACCAGATCGACGCCGAGCGCCGCCGCCTCGTCACGGTGCAGGGTGGCGTAGCATCCGCTCAGCACGAAGCGGGCACGGGGATTCTGGCGCTGGGTGCGCCGGATCATTTGCCTGGATTTGCGTACGGCTTCCGCGGTAACGGCACAGGAATTCAACACGACGATATCGGCGTCGCCGGCTTCGTCGACCAGCCGGTGTCCGCCGGCCTGAAATTCGCGCGCCCAGCTTTCCAATTCCGCTTCGTTCAGACGGCAGCCTAGGCTTTCAAGGTTGATTCGCATACGGTAGAAGTAAGGGAGAGCGCCGCTCAGTCCTCTTCGGCGCGTTTGGCCGGCTCTGCCGGCATGAACTTTCGATAATCGATCGAAAGCTTGAGGCCGATGAATTTCCCAGAGAATTTCAGCAAAGTTTTGCTGGCAGGATCGAACCAAAATCTCGCCAGCGCGATCCGCCGATTGCCTTCCTCGTCCTCGATATGGCGCGTATTCACACGATAGCGGTACACCCACAGCCGGCCATCCTCGTGGTCAAGTTCCAGCGTCGGCTGTCCCAGTCCTGCTTTCACCCGCGTCTGATTTGGCAATTCTGCGGTGATCTTCGGCAGATCCTTCGGGTCGACCTTAAGCTGGCGCTGATTCTGGAAAATCTCGCCTTTACCCAGTGAACGCAACGAAGCCTCAAGAAACTGGGCGGGAGCCGCGGCCAGGAACGGCGGCGGAAAATCCCAGGCCTCCAGCTGTGACTTTGCATTGAAGCTCAGCACGAACTCCAAATCGTGGTGTCCAGGATCTGGCTTGCCGTCCATATCGATTTTCTCGAACAGCACATGCCAGCGGCTGCCTTTGGGTGTGGGTTCGATGCGCGTCGGCTCCATGCGCGTCAGTTCGCGGAAATCGTTGGCATAAAGCACTGGGTGCAGGAACTTCAGCACTAAGTGATCGGTCACGGCGACTTTGAAGTGATCGTCGAAATCGTCGAGCTGATTTTTGACTTCGAGCAGGCGCAGCCATACGCATCCAGCTAGAAGGAGCGCAACAGCCGTAACAGAGAGACGCAGAAATAAGCGCATAGCGCAGCGGTAGGAAGGAAAATCAGCAACAATTGTCCGCTGCTGAGGTGGCGGGGTCAATGCGGCTTTGTCCAACAAGCGGTAGGACGCTAGGTCTGTAAACTGGATGAGGAGACCGAGTCACTTCAGAGCCGCGCGACACGTTTTTCAGCAAGGTTTGATAAAAAGCTTGCAGGAGCTGCGTTTTCCCTATACCGTATCGGCAGGTGTATAGAGATCCGCGTTAAGCAAGTCAGCGTAGTTTTGTTCGTCTTCGATTCATTCCTGCTCCAATTGCCCGCCTTCCCGCAATACTCCGCTTATCTTTTCAATATACCTTTCAAAGGTGTGTTGAAATATCTCGCGCAATCCGCGCGCTCATACTCAAAGAGTATTTATAATGTCACAACAGCAAAATGGAACCGTTAAGTGGTTCAACGAAAGCAAGGGCTTTGGCTTCATTCAACGCGACAATGGCGCCGACTTGTTCGTGCATTTCCGTTCCATCGTGGGGCAAGGTTTTAAGACGTTGGTCGAAGGGCAACGTGTAAGCTTTACCGAAGTTGCTGGCCAGAAAGGTCCGCAAGCTGAAAACGTCGTTGCTATTTAATTAGCGTTCTACCTAAAAGCAGGCGATTAATTTCGCCTGCTTTTTTCATGAGTTATTGCCGCAGTATCTTGAGTTCAATCGTTCCGCGGCTCTCCATCGAATAGTTTCAATCCAC
Source organism: Methylococcus sp. (assembly GCA_028688525.1). Taxonomy (GTDB): domain Bacteria; phylum Pseudomonadota; class Gammaproteobacteria; order Methylococcales; family Methylococcaceae; genus Methylococcus. The sequence continues at coordinate 10,846 of JAQTYA010000094.1, forward strand.
AGATCGATTCGAAGTATCTTGCGATTCGTTGATCTATAAGTTTGCCCTTATATTTGGCCGCAGGGAACGCTTCCTAACCTAAATATTATCGCGGCGGCAGGTTTTTATCGACAACAGAGGGTAGCTTTTTCGGCGATTTTATGCGCAGCTGCTTGTTGACATGGTAACGGCCAAATACGACTTCGATATCTTGAATGGTGACTCCGAACTGTGCCGCCAAGAATCGAACCATGTGATCGGTTGCTCTGCCAGCTACCGGCGCTGCTGTGACGCTCACCTTGAGTTGATTTCCTTTTGCTTTGCCGATCGCATCCTGTTTTGCGCTAGGTTTTCCGAGAATATTGAGAACCAAGGTTTCCCCATCCCAGGAGCAGAAAGAATCCATTGCTAAGCCTTTTTTTTGCCACTTTGCCTCTGTCATCGTTCATGATCTAGTGTATCGGGGTAACTGCGGGTTTTACGTTTACCTGGCGCTGAAGAATCTGCGCGAGGTCATTAACAGCAGGCAAGGCGAGGCTTCCCTGTAGCGGCGCAGCGATCCCGCCCAATCTTGCGATGTCACCCGCGACGATTCGCTTACAATTTACGAACAAATTGTCATCCCCTCCGTCGAACATAATGTTAATAGCAAATAAAAACAAACACTTCAGTCTCAGTCGTTGATGCGTTGACCGGTATTTACTTATCTGCGGAAGCATTCGCAGTGTCATAGGTCCAGATTGCTTCTAGTTTTTTAAGGTCGATGTGGTGTTCAGGCAACTTTGCCATGTTTTTTCTTTTTCTGCTTGCGAGTAGTGGCGGGGCTCGTACCACAGCCTATTCTATGTAGGCTAGTGTGATATTTCCTCAATAGTGTGATATCGCGCAGTAACATTCGACGTTTTGGTTTCAGCCTAGCGCTTTCAACCCGGATTTGCGATTATTTTTCCACGCTACCAACGATAGCGTTGCAGACTGCGGAAAGTCCGTGAGGGTAGGGCATTGGATTCATCGCAAGTCTCCACTTGAACCGAGCCGGAGGACATGGAGCGATGCGAATGCGAGCGAGTCCGACGAGCCCCTGGGTAGGCCCAGGGCCGGGCGGTCCGCCGCAGGGTAACGCGTTAGCGTTGTCCGGAGGTGGACTGCAAGGTATCCCGAAAGGCCGTAAAGTCATTGTGGAACGAAGTGAGGCGACCTTGTTGTCGCCGAGCGAGTGAACGCAGGACGGCCCAGGCGCCGAAGGCAATCACTGTCTCGCAAGCGCGGTCGTGCGGCGTCTGGAACGCCGTTAGACACAGCGCGCCGTGAGACTCACTTCTTGGCTCTTCTCGCAACAGTCGTCAATCCAGTGCGTTGGTGCGTACCTTGCCTACCGTTTATGAAACGGTCCCGCCCCTATAGGCGGTTGTTCTTGCATAGCTCAATGGGTTTCTACGCAAGTTGAATCTTGCTGTTCTCTCACCGAGCGAGGGCAACATGCGCATTACAGAAAAGGAGCTAGCGCTTTTAGAGCGGGCATATTCCGATGGGCGCCACCTCCTTGATACACCCAGGGTGCTCCCGGTTGACACCGGCATGCTTAAGGAACTCCTTGAGGCTGGACTCATCGCGCCTGCAACGTCTTGGGCACTTGATGGCTATGTCTTGACGGAATTGGGCCAGTTTGTCCTGCGCCGCCGCTCTCAAGCTACCGGTTCTTTCGACCCATTTACGGTAGTCCGCCAGAACTTGCCTCTGATCGATGTTGACGATTTGGATGAAGGCTGCGGTGAGCGTCTATTTTCCCGGCCGCCTTTTTCCGAATGACGCTTCTCTCATGTTAGGCGAATATTCGGCCGCTACTTCATATTGCAGAGGAGAACTTCCAGGTCTACGGCGCGGACAAAGTCTGGCAGCAATTGCGGCGCGAAGGCCTGGAGGTAGCCCACTCGGTTGGATCGGGCGGCTGGGCCTGCAAGGCGTGCGGCGGGTCAAGCCGGTCAATACCACGGTTGGCGAACGGACCGGGGGCCGTAACGGTGCCTTTGCTATAACCTGTTCCATTGACTCTGCGCAGGGCGTTACCAGCCCGCCTCCTTCTCCGGGCTGGCGGAAATCTGGTGCAGCGTCAGGTCCGCGCCTTCGAATTCCTCCTCCGGGGTCAGCCGCAGGCCGATCAGCATTTTCAAGCTGCCGTAAACGGCAAAGCCTCCTGCCAGCGCGATTGCAATCCCCAGTCCCGTCCCCAAGACCTGCGATATCAGGCTGATTCC
>JAQTYA010000095.1 GCA_028688525.1 Methylococcus sp.
ACGCCTTGAATTCACCACCGAACTTTGCCGCCATGCACTTGGTCAGGGCCGCCGTCAGCGTCGTCTTCCCATGATCCACGTGACCTATCGTTCCCACATTCACATGCGGTTTCGTGCGCGTAAACTTCTCTTTAGACACTGTCTTATCCTCTCAAAACTCAGCTCTGTCCCGTGTAACGACTACGACACCGATTTTCTGACAATGGCATCCGCCACATGCGTCGGCGCTTCGACATATTTCTCAAAATGCATGCTGTATGTTGCCCGCCCCTGGGTCGCCGACCGCAAATCGGTGGCGTATCCAAACATTTCAGAGAGCGGCACTTCGCAGCGGACGATCTTTCCCGCAGGAGCGTCGTCCATACCTTGGATCATGCCCCGCCGGCGATTGATGTCGCCCACCACATCGCCCATGTAGTCCTCCGGCGTCACGACCTCGACCTTCATGATGGGCTCCAGCAATACGGGGGATGCCTTACGAGTCCCCTCTTTGAAACCCATCGAGCCGGCAATCTTGAAAGCCATTTCGTTGGAATCGACATCGTGATAGGAACCGTCAAACAAGGTCACTTTCACATCGACAACCGGAAAACCTGCCAGGACACCGTTTTGTAACTGTTCCTGGATACCCTTATCCACCGCCGGAATGTATTCTTTTGGAACCACGCCGCCGACGATGCCGTTTACGAATTCGTAGCCCGAGCCCGACTCCAGAGGCTCTACCTTGAGCCAGACATGGCCATATTGGCCGCGCCCCCCAGTCTGCCGAACATATTTGCCTTCCTGCTCGACCGCCTTGCGTATGGTTTCGCGGTAGGCCACCTGAGGGGCGCCCACATTGGCATCCACCCCAAACTCTCGCTTCATCCTATCGACAATGATTTCGAGATGAAGTTCGCCCATCCCAGAAATGATCGTCTGCCCAGACTCCTCGTCCGTCCGGACCCGGAAAGAGGGATCTTCTTGCGCGAGCTTGCTCAGCGCGGCCCCCATCTTTTCCTGATCAGCCTTGGTTTTCGGCTCCACCGCAACGGAGATCACGGGCTCAGGAAACTCCATCCGCTCCAAGGTAATGACTTCCTTGGGATCGCATAAGGTATCGCCAGTGGTGACATCCTTCAGACCGATCGCGGCCGCGATATCCCCGGCGCGAACCTCCTTGATCTCATCGCGATTGTTCGCATGCATTTGAACTAGGCGGCCGATGCGCTCCCGGCGACCCTTCACCGGGTTGTAGACCGCATCTCCGGAAGAGAGCACACCGGAATACACGCGAATGAAAGTCAACACCCCCACATAGGGGTCGGTCGCAATCTTGAATGCAAGCGCCGAAAAGGGAGCATTATCGCATGATTCGCGAGTACTTTCGAGCCCTTCTTCAAGAATTCCGCCAACAGGCGGGGTATCGATCGGCGAAGGAAGAAATTCGACCACTGCGTCCAGCATTGCCTGAACGCCTTTATTCTTAAAAGCGGATCCGCAAAGTGTCGGAACAATCTCGCTGGCGAGCGTGCGGATGCGCAGCCCTCTTTTGATTTCCTCAAGCGACAACTCCTCGCCCTCGAGGTATTTCTCCATGAGATCTTCAGAGGATTCAGCGGCGGACTCGACCATATTGTCGTGCCAAGCCTGACATTCGGCGAGCATCTCGCCGGGAATTTCACCCAACTCGAAGCGAGTGCCCTGGGTTGAGTCGTCCCACCATACCGCCTTCATGCGCAGAAGGTCGACAACTCCCTTGAACGCATCCTCCGCCCCGATCGGTAATTGGATCGGCACCGGGTTAGCGCCTAAACGGCTGCGGATCTGCCCAACGACGCGCAAGAAATCCGCCCCAGCCCGATCCATCTTATTGACGAACGCAAGACGCGGAACGCCGTATTTATCCGCCTGACGCCACACGGTTTCCGACTGCGGCTCAACGCCACCTACCGCACAGAAAACCGCACACGCACCATCGAGCACGCGCAGAGAGCGCTCTACCTCGATCGTGAAATCGACATGCCCCGGCGTGTCAATGATATTGATACGATGCTCGGAAAAAGAACCATCCATGCCCCGCCAAAAACAGGTCGTGGCTGCAGACGTGATGGTAATGCCTCGCTCCTGCTCCTGCTCCATCCAGTCCATCGTGGCAGCACCATCGTGCACCTCACCAATTTTGTGAGATACCCCCGTATAAAACAGGATACGCTCGGTCGTAGTGGTCTTTCCGGCATCTATATGTGCCATGATCCCAATATTCCGATAGCGCTCGATAGGAGTCGTGCGTGCCACAGCCAAATAACCTAGTTTTCTTAAAGAGCGGATTAGCTGGATTTACCAGCGATAATGCGAGAAAGCTTTGTTCGCCTCAGCCATACGATGCGTATCTTCGCGCTTCTTTACTGCCGAGCCACGGTTCTCTTTCGCTTCCATGACCTCCGCAGCAAGCTTCATCACCATACTCTTCTCGCCCCGCTTACGCGCGGCATCGATCAGCCAGCGCATTCCCAAGGCCATCCGGCGCGCCGGCCGAACTTCGATAGGCACCTGGTAAGTCGCGCCACCCACTCGCCGCGACTTCACCTCAACCACGGGCTGCACATTCTCCAGCGCCTTGGTCAAGACTTCCAGCGAATCCTGCGACGTCTTTGCTTCGATATGATCGAGCGCCCCATACACGATTTTCTCCGCGATGGATTTCTTGCCGCTCACCATGAGCATATTCACGAACCGGGCGAGCGTCTCGCTGCCAAAACGCGGATCGGCGATAACCCCGCGCCGCTCACACCTTCTTCTTCTGGACATATGACCTAGCCTCTAAAAATTAGCTCTTCGGCCGCTTAGCGCCGTACTTCGAACGCGCTTGACGACGCTTCTGCACACCCGCAGTATCGAGACTGCCTCGAACTACGTGATAGCGAACACCTGGCAAGTCCTTCACACGGCCGCCACGAATCAGGATCACCGAGTGCTCCTGCAGGTTATGGCCTTCACCGCCGATGTAGGACGACACTTCCGCCCCATTCGTCAAGCGAACACGAGCCACCTTACGCAAAGCCGAGTTCGGCTTTTTCGGCGTAGTGGTATAAACGCGGGTACACACGCCGCGCCGCTGAGGACACCCCTCAAGCGCAGGCACGTTGCTCTTTTCCTTCTTGCTTACTCGCGGCTTTCTAACCAATTGGTTAATTGTGGTCATTACCGAGCTCCGAAACTGTTCCAACCCACACCGCGCGCCAACCGGCACACAGAGTAATGGAAAGACTAAAGCCGCTCAGAGTAATTACTGGCAGCCACAATGTCAAGCGCACCCGCGCTCGAGTTCAAAAATAAAAAGGCTTACATCGCTGCAAGCCTTTTCGGAATTTGGCTCCCCCGGACGGGCTCGAACCGCCGACCCGCTGGTTAACAGCCAGCTGCTCTACCGACTGAGCTACAGGGGAATAAAACCCATTTCTCTATACCACAAATGGCGCGCCTGGAGAGATTCGAACTCCCGACCACCTAGTTCGTAGCCAGGTACTCTATCCAACTGAGCTACAGGCGCGCTGTGGAATAGCTATTTTGCCCAAGTCATCGTACGGTGTCAACATCGACCATAGTTTCGCGTGCGCGATAGGCTAACCGGCACCCAAAGCTACAGTTACAATCACTCCTTCAATATTGTTTAAGCTACCCTCCAAGGCGGATCATCAATGTCTGCATTCATCAGCTATATCGATTCACGCGACGAACTAAGGGCATTCTGTAACTCCATCCGCTCTTCGCAATGGATAGCGATCGATACTGAATTCGTGCGCGACAAGACCTATTTTCCTAAATTCTGCCTGTTGCAGATCGCCACTCCCGAAGTAGCAGCTTGCATTGACCCCATTCGCATCGACGACCTGCAACCCGTAGCCGACCTACTGTTCGACCCATCTGTCACAAAGGTGTTTCACGCCGCCCGGCAAGATCTGGAGATTTTCTTCCATCGATTTCAAGCCGTGCCCGCTCCAATTTTCGACACTCAGGTCGCCGCTCCGCTCATCGGCCTGCCGGAGCAAATCGGGTACGCCAATCTCGTCTCGACAATGCTGGGGATCGAGCTGAACAAGGAGCACACCCGAACCGACTGGACGCAGCGCCCACTGTCGCCCGCTCAGCTGGAATACGCGGCCAACGATGTGACTTATCTCGCGTCGCTGTATCCGAAAATCCGTGAGCAGCTCGATGGCCTAGGTCGGACGGCTTGGCTGGCCGACGATTTCGCCATGCTCGAACATCCCGCACTGTACGAGAACCGTCCCGCTGACGCTTGGGAGCGGATCGGAGGCCTTGACCGGCTCAGACCCGAGCAGTTCGCGTTGGCGGTCCGGCTCGCAGCCTGGCGGGAAACCACCGCCCAGGAAAGCGATTTGCCACGCAACTGGATACTCCGCGACGACGCACTACTGGAGATCGCCCAAAAAAAGCCCGCGAGCCGGGAGGCCTTGCAATCCCTAAGAGGCATCGAACCCCGCCTGGTTCAGCGGTATGGTGAAGCTTTGATCGCGGCGGTCCGCACTCAGGACGACCGGACTCCGGCTCCGCTACAACCCCATCGAGCTCAGCGGCGTAGCGCGGAAACCGAGGCCATCCTCGATGCCATGTCTGCCCTGGTCAGGCTCCGATGCATCGAACATACCATCAATCCGACCGTCATCGCCGGCCGGAAGGATCTAGAAGAGGCCTTAGAAACGCCAGCCGAGGCACGGATCATGCAGGGCTGGCGGCGCGCGTTGGCAGGGAACGATATTCAAGCTTTCCTAGAAGGCAGCAAAGCCTTGCGGGTCGTCAACCACAAACTCGCCGCTGAAGACCGTGACTGAGAGCGGCACACCGGATCCGCTGCTTACGGGGCTAATGCGGCCGGAGGCTTATCCGCACCCAGTGTCCAGCATCCAGCTTATCGAAACCCACATCTCCTGGGTGTTCCTGACGGGGACATATGCCTACAAAATCAAGAAGCCGGTGAATTTTGGCTTCCTCGATTTCTCCACGCTCGAACGGCGGCAACGATTCTGCCTGGAAGAAGTGCGGCTCAACCGCAGGCTCGCACCGGAAGTCTATCTGGACACCGTCGCTATAACCGGCTCACCTCGTGCGCCCAGGATAGAAGGCGACGGCCCGGAGTTCGAGTATGCCGTGAAGATGCGCCAGTTTCCCGCCGACGCGTTGCTTGCCGATCTGGCGGCATCGCAACGGCTTACCACTGCGAATATAGACGCTCTTGCCCAACTTCTCGCGGAATTCCACCGGTCGATCTCCAGGAATACCGTCCTGGATAGCTACGGCAGCGTCACAGACATACGCAGTGCAACCCTGCAAAACTTCGCCCAGATACAGGCCGCCTTGGCGACGGAGCACAGAAGCAGCCTGGACCAGCTAGCCGAACTCGCCCAGCGCGACCACGCGCGGCTCGACACGGTGTTCCGCAACCGGAAAAAAGACGGCTTCGTGCGCGAATGCCACGGCGATCTGCATCTCGCCAACATCGCGCTGATCGACGGCAAACCGGTTCCTTTCGACGCCATCGAATTTAATCCGGCGCTGCGCTGGATCGACGTCATCAGCGAACTGGCGTTTCTCGCTATGGACCTCGAGGCGCGGGGCCTACCCCAGCTCGCGGCCCGACTGGTGAACGGATACTTATCCATCACCGGCGATTACGCCGGTATGGTGCTATGGAACTATTACCGGCGCTACCGGGCTATGGTTCGCGCCAAAATCGCCGCACTGACCTGGGAAAGCTCGGCGGGCACCGCCGCCAAGAACGCCCTGCTCGGCGACTTCAAGCGCTATGTCGATTACGCCTCGTCGCTCGAAGCGGACCAGCCGCCCCGCCTCGTCCTCATGCACGGCGTATCCGGGAGCGGAAAAACGCATATCGCCCAACGGCTGGCCGAAGAAATGAACGCTGTCATGATTCGTTCGGATGTCGAACGCAAGAGGATAGCGGCGCGCGACTACATCGCTCCGGCCCGGCTCTACCTGCCGGAACTCACTCGAACAACCTACACCAGACTGAATGAACTTGCCGAGCCCATATTAAAAGCCGGCCACTCCGTCATACTCGATGCAACATTCCTGGAGCGGGAATTCCGCGATGCCGCTAAATGGATGGCAGACCAAACCGGAGCGCTATTCACCATCGTCTCTGCAGATGCGCCGCCGGAAGTGCTGCGAGAACGCATCCTAGCCCGCCGCAAGACCGGCTTGGATCCCTCGGACGCGGACCTCGATGTACTGGAGATGCAGCTACGATCCCGCAAGCCGCTGGGCGAGGACGAGCAAGCTTTCGTTGTGGAATACGGCCCGGACAGCGCGCCGCCCGGACTAGCGGACATCATCAGAGCGATCCGGTAACGCTCCTAAGCTTTCAGATACCGCCGATGAATTCGCCGAAAGCCCGGCAGCCGTTGCCGGTCGGGATCGTGCGCTCGACCTTCAGCGATAGGCCGTTGATGACCGACACGGTGTTGTCGAACCAATTGGCGACATACAGATGAACGCCGTCGGGATGCATGGCGATCCCTTCGGGATATTCGCCCACCGCGAGGGTATCGGCTACTTTGCCGGACTCGACGTCGACGACCGAAACGGTGTTGTCATACTGGTTGGTAACGAACAAACGCTTATAGGGGGCGACATAGGCCACGGCGTAAGGCCGCTCGCCGACCGGTACCGTCCGGGTCACGGCCAGCGTCCGGGTGTCCACAACCGAGACATCGTTGCTCTCGACGTTCGCAGAAAACAATAGCGTACCGGAAGCATCGAGACCGATGCCGAAAGGATGCTTTCCCACTTTAACCGTGCGCAGCGTCTCGCCCGTTGAGGTATTCAGCTCGGCGATGGCGTCATCGTCGCGGTTGGCCACATAGAGGCGCGAACCGTCCGGGGAGAGCGCCAACCCAGCCGGAACGCTACCCGCCGGCAATCGGCGCACGGTGGAACGGCTTTCCAGGTCGATCACGGAAACCGCCCGGCCATACCAGTCCGCCACATAAGCAAACCGTCCTTCCGCATCGACCGCCACACCGACTTGCCCTTCAGCCGTTGCAATCTCACCCAGCACCTGCTGGCCGCGGCCGTCGATGAGCGTGATACTCTTGCCGCCGGCGTTGGTCACCACGACACGGGCGCCGTTGCGGCTGACCGCCACACCAGCCGGCTCCTTGCCCACCTTGAGCGTGGTTCGGACCTCGCCATTGGCCGTGTCGATGACCGTCACGCTGTCATCCTTCTGATTGGTGACATACGCGAACGGCGCTGCCATAGCGGCAGCCGAGAACAAGGCGGCGGCCGAAACCGCCGCCTTGATCAGACCTGCCGACAAGGGTCGTTTAACCGTCATGAAGCGCGATTATTTTTTCTCGGCCAGGGACTTCAGATTGGCCAGGCCATCCTTATAGATCGAACTGACCGCCTTGAATGCCGCCTCGTCGTTCTCTTCGGGCGGCGGGTTGTTATTCATGAAGGAGCGATAGAACGCGCCGTTCCATTCCACCGTCGAGCCGGTGCCGGAGGCCGTCACGGCGATGCTGGACGAGTAATTGGCGACCGGCAGTACTTTCGGGTCGACGTCGGTGATCTTGTAGTGATAGGTCATCTTCTCCGCATCATAGGTCTTCAGCTCTTCCTTGATGACGCCGCCGGACTTCAGCTTGAGTTCGCGGGTTGCGCCTTTCTCGTTACCGCCGGTACCGGTCGTGCCGGCGACCTGGGGCATCCATTCGCCCTTGTCGAAATCCTTGATGATGCCCCAAACCACAGCGGGAGCGGCGTTGATCTCGATCGTCTCGGTGACTTTCTGGCGGGTGGGGCCATGGGCGAACGCCGAGCCCGTCCAGGCGACGAGCAATCCGGTGACGACAAGCAGAATTTTCTTCATTACTCCTCCGAAAGGGATAGATGGAAAGCAAGCCCTTAAGTATAAGGGCAAAGCTCCTCAGGGTTAACCGGATAAGTTCCTGCCATAGGCTTCCAGCTCGCCCAGAATCTGGAGTTTGCTGGTATCAAGCTCCTGCTCCCGAAGCCGCTCAATGCGCGAAAAGAATTCCGCAAGGCCCAATCCACCACCCTCGCCTGCGAGCCGATTGCGGCGAAAAGCGGACCAGCGCCCCTGCTCTTCTTCACTCAGGCTGTCCGGAAAATTACGGGCCCGGTACCGGAACAACAACTCGTCGAAACGCGAATCCAAGAACCGCGGCCGGTACCCTGCCAACTGCTCGGGCGACAAGGTATGCACACGCTCCAGCGCTCTCCGGTCGGCATCTGGAGTGAATCCGCCCCGGTACAGCATCAGCTCAGGATCGAGGCCGGATTCGGGCGGGAGCTCCGCGTCAAATGCCTCTGCGACCTTGGGGAGAATCTTTTCGGCAGAATCCTGAATCCGCCGAGCATGTGTCGCGCACACGGCAATATTGATGCCCAGCCGCTCCGCATCCGACGCCCGCAATACTGAGGTCGGCGCGACTACCGGACAGCGGTTGGTATGCACCCCTTTAAGTGGAATGCGTTCGGTACCCTGGGGCAATTCCGCGGCCGAAGTAAACAGCCGCTCGCGGATATCGTCTACCGAAAGATTCAGCAACGGCGACGGATCGTAAGCCAGATCGAACACGATGACTCGCGTCGCTATGCGGGGGTGGCGACACAGCGGCAGCACGTAGGCGATACAGTTCCGGGATGCCGGAAATTTCTCCGAAACGTGCAGCACGGGCTGCCAGCTGCCTAGCGCCAGCAGCCGCTCGACCGCCTGTTTCCCGCGACTCTCCAGCGCGAACTTGAATAAGCGCGGCTGCCGCTCGCTAATCAGCCGGGCCAAACCGACGGTTGCCCATACATCGGACAGCGCGTCGTGCGCCGACTCGTGCAAAATACCGTTGGCAGCTGCTAGGCGCTCCAGCTTAAACACCGGGGCGCCTCCTGTATCGCGTGGCCATTCGATTCCCTCCGGCCGCAGCGCTTGAGTCAAGCGCACCAGATCGATGACGTCCCAGCGCGAATTGCCCGAATTCCATTCCCGGGCATAGGGATCGTAGAGGTTCCGATAAAACGCGTGGCGCAGCATTTCATCGTCGAACCGCAGCGTATTGTAGCCGAGCGCGCAAGTACCCGGCTGCATAAGAATGCGATGGATGGCGGAGATGAATTCGCTTTCCCGCACGCCTAGCGATGCCGCGCGCTGCGGGGTTATGCCTGTGATGAGGCAGGCCTCGGGATGAGGAATTACGTCGTCCGAAGGCCGGCAATACAATACATCGGGCGGACCGATCGGGTTGAACGCCATATCGGTCCGGATGCCGGCGAACTGAACAATGCGGTCGCGGGCAGGATCGGTCCCGAAGGTCTCCAGGTCGTACCAGTAGAACGAAGGGACTGCAGCCATTGCTGTGTAAGCCTAGACTTTGCCCTCGGCTTCCAGCTTGAGGCGCTTCTCGCATTTCTGGGTGCAGATGCAATCGCTGCCGTTGAGCCCCCCGCAGCTGCCCTTAATCGCCGGCCGTCCGAAAATGACGCCGACAGACATCATCAGGATGATAAAACCGATGATGGCGAAAGTGATCAGGAATAGAGTCATGATGTATTCTCCAGCACAATGCCGGCAAAACCGGCCGTTACCGCTGTTTGCTCCCTACAAACACCGCAAAAAGAACGAGGAGCCCGAGGCTCCCCGTTCCCTAGCCATTTCCGCGGCGATCAGCCGCCGAAGTCGTCCAGCATGATGTTCTCGCGGTCGACGCCCACATCGAGGAGCATCTTGATGACCGCGGAGTTCATCATCGGCGGGCCGCACATGTAGTACTCGCAATCCTCGGGAGCCGGATGGTCCTTGAGGTATTGCTCGAACAGGATGTTGTGGATGAAGCCCGTATAGCCGGTCCAGTTGTCTTCCGGCTTCGGATCGGACAACCCGAGGAACCATTTGAAGTTCGGGTTCTCCTCCTGCAGCTTGTCGAACTCCTCCGCGTAGAAGGTCTCGCGCAGGCTGCGTGCGCCGTACCAGAACGTCATCTTGCGCTTGCTCTTCAAGCGGCGCAACTGATCGAAGATATGCGAACGCATCGGCGCCATACCGGCACCGCCGCCGACGAACACCATTTCCTTGTCGGTGTCGCGGGCGAAGAACTCACCGAACGGACCGGAAATGGTGACCTTGTCGCCCGGCTTCAGGTTGAAGATGAAGGACGACATAATACCCGGCGGCAGCTGGTCTTCCTTGCCCCAAGGCGGCGTGGCGATGCGGACGTTGAGCATGATGAGGCCCTTCTCTTCCGGATAGTTCGCCATCGAGTAGGCTCGGATCGTCGGCGACTTGACGTGCGACTCGATCCTCCAGAAGTTGAACTTGTCCCAATCGTCGCGGTACTCAGGCTCGATGTCGAACTCCGAGAACTTGCAATCGTAGGGCGGACACTCGATCTGGATGTAGCCGCCGGCGCGGAAGTCGACGTGCTCGCCCGCGGGCAGCTCCAGTACCAGTTCCTTGATGAAGGTCGCGACATTGTGGTTGGAGCGCACGGTGCACTCCCACTTCTTGACGCCGAACACCTCGTCGTGAACATGGATCTTCATGTTCTGCTTGACCGTCACCTGGCAGGACAGCCGGTCACCCTGGGCCGCCTCGCGCTTGGTGATGTGCGAAAGCTCGGTCGGCAGGATCTCGCCGCCGCCCTCCAACACCTGCACCCTGCACTGGGCGCAGGTGCCGCCGCCGCCGCAGGCCGAAGACACGAACAAGCTATTGTCGGCCAGGGCGGTCAGCAGCTTGGAGCCGATCGGCACATGGATGGTCTTCTCGCCGTTGATCAGCACCTCCACGTTACCTTCGGCCACCAGTTTCGACTTGGCTCCGAGAATCACGAAGACCAGAGCGACGACGATGGCCGTGAAGAAAAATACACCTAAGATAATTTCCAACATGGGATCACCTACATCCTTATAACTGTATGCCGGAGAAGGCCATGAAACCCAGCGCCATCAGACCCGCAGAGATGAAGGTGATGCCGAGGCCGCGCAGGCCCGCCGGTACGTCGCTGTACTTGAGCTTCTCGCGCACGCCGGCCATCGCGGTGATGGCGAGCGCCCACCCGAAGCCGCTGCCCACGCCGTAGACCACGCTCTCCGAGAAGTTGTAGTCGCGTTCGATCATGAACAGCGAGCCGGCCAGGATGGCGCAGTTCACCGTGATGAGCGGCAGGAAGATACCCAAAGCGTTGTATAGAGCCGGGAAGAACTTGTCGAGCACCATCTCCAGAATCTGGACCATGGCGGCGATCACGCCGATACAGGCCATCAGGGCGATGAAGCTGAGGTCGACGTCGCGCATGCCGGCCCAGGACAAAGCGCCTTCCTTGAGCAGATAGGTATAGATCAGGTTGTTAGCCGGCACCGTCAGGGTCTGCACGATCACCACGGCAATGCCTAAGCCCACGGCAGTTTCAATCTTCTTCGATACCGCAATAAACGTACACATGCCCAGGAAGAACGACAGGGCCATGTTCTCGATGAAGACCGACTTGATGAACAGGTTGATATAGGCTTCCATCAGTGTGCCTCCCCATGCGCGGCGGCGATCACAAAATCGGCTTTCTCGACCTGCTGAGTCTTCCAGGAGCGGATCGCCCAGATCAGCAAGCCGATCAGGAAGAATGCGCTCGGCGGCAGCAGCAGCAAACCGTTCGGCACGTACCAGCCACCGTCCTTGACCAGGGGCAGCACATCGATCCCTAACAGTTTGCCGGAGCCGAGCAGCTCACGGATAACCGCGACCGTAACCAGGATCAAGCTGTAGCCCAAGCCATTGCCGATACCGTCCAGGAAGCTTTCCCAAGGCGGGTTCTTCATGGCATAGGCTTCGGCGCGGCCCATCACGATACAGTTGGTGATGATCAGGCCGACGAACACCGACAGCTGCTTGCTGACCTCGAAAGCGAAAGCCTTGAGCAGCTGGTCCACCACGATCACCAGCGAGGCGATGATCACCATCTGGGCGATGATGCGCACGCTGCTGGGGATGTGGTTACGGATCAGGGCGATGCCCGCGCTGGAGCAGGCGGTGACCGAGGTCAGCGCCAGGCTCATGATCAGCGCCGTCGACAGCTGCGAAGTGACGGCGAGGGCGGAACAGATCCCCAGCACCTGCAGGGTGATAGGATTGTTGTCGACTAGCGGATCGACGAGAACTTTCTTCGATTCATCGTTCATGGGGTTAACCTCTTCCAGCTCTAACTTTCGCCAAATACGGTCCAAAGCCGTCCGTGCCCATCCAGTAGCGGATCAGATTGCTGACGCCGCGGCTGGTTAACGTTGCACCGGCCAGCGCGTCCACCTGATACTCGGCGCCCGGCTTACCCGGCTCGACGCCGCCTTTAACTAGGCCCAACGCCACTTCGCCGACTTCGATGGTCTGTCCTTTTTCGGACAGATTGCTTTCATGCAGCGTGGTCTTGGAGTAGTTGTAAACCTTCTTGCCTTTCCACAAGGCCTTCCATTTCGGGTTCACCACTTCCCCGCCGAGTCCGGGCGTTTCCGCCTGGTCGTAGAGGTTCAGGCCGATCACGGTCTCACCGTCCGCTTCCAGCGCCATGAAGCCGTACATCGTCGACCACAGGCCGTAGCCGTTGACCGGCAGGATGATGGACTTGAGCTGGCCGTTCTCCTTGACCAGATACACCTTGGCGTATTTCGCCTTGCGCTTGATGCTGGCGATGTCTTCCTCGGGAGGAATCGCCACGCTCAGCGCCGGCTCCTTGGCCGCCTTGCGTTGATCGTAGGTCTTGGGATCCACGGCATCGCTGTAACTGCCCGTGGACAGCTCGACAATCTTGGGTTCGATGTTCTTGAACGCCTCGTCGATGTTCTTGCGGTCCTCGCCGAGCAGGCCCGCCACCTCGAGGATGTTGACCTTCTCGTCATTGGACTTGTTGGACTCTTGCAGGGGCTTGAGCGCCACGGCCGAGCCGGCCACCAGCACGGCGCCGACCAAGCACAGGCCCACCGCGACCGCAACGGTTTTCTCGAAGCTGTCGTTGGGCAGAGCGAGCACCCGCTGCACGTAGACCCGCG
>JAQTYA010000208.1 GCA_028688525.1 Methylococcus sp.
AGCCGTTGTCCTTGGGGTTGGCGATGTAGTCGTCGAACTCCTTGGGGATATGCGGCCACAGGCTGTGCACCGCGCCCAGCGCGGTATAGCAGGTCGGTACGCTGTCGACGAGCACCCGCACTGCCAGCAGGTCGTACAGGTCTGCCAGCTGCGCATGCTTGCGCTGCATCTTCTTCCAGATGCTGTACAGGTGTTTCGGGCGGCCGGACACGCGTGCGCTGACGCCGAATTTCTTGAGCTCTTCCCGCAGCGTCTCCATGAAATGTTGAATGTACACTTCGCGCTCGGCCCGGTTGGTACTCAGGGATGTCGCGAGAGTGCGGTATTCGTCCGGGTGCAGGTAGCGGAAAGCCAGGTCCTCCAGTTCCCACTTGAGCTGGCCCACGCCGAGACGGTGGGCTAGCGGGGCGTATAACTCCAGGGTTTCGCGGGCGATGGATTCCCGGATTTCGCTGTCCTGATACTTCAGGACACGCATGCGCTGGACCCGGTAGGCAAGCCGGATGAGTACGGCGCGGACGTCGTTGACTACCGAAAGCAGCATACGCCGCAGCAGTTCGGCCTGTTCGGGCCCTGGATTTTCCTGCAGCGAATATTCGTTAAAGGTGTTGAGCCAGTTCACCTTCTCCAGCAGGCGCACGACTTCTTCGTCGTAGTGAGCCCGAACGAAGTCCGGCGGCAGGGTTTCCCGCAAATAGGGGTCGGCTAGCAAGGCCGCCTGGATGCTATACGCGTCGACCTTCAGGTTCAGCAGGGTATGCGCTACGTCGACCCCGCGCGGCCGGGGCGCAGGATCCTTGGCTGCGGCCTCGATGGCGAGATCCAGGGCTTTGCCGATGGGCTGTGCGGCGGCGGCGGGATAGCCGCTCTCGAATAGATGATGCAGATGCGCGGCATCCAATTTCGAGACATCGGACTGGTAATGCGTATGCTTCATTGGGCGGGTGCCGGTCGGATGGGGGCAATGGAGATTCCCTCCGCGGGCCGAGTGCGGGCGGCCGGTTGCCGCGCGTGGGAGATCGCTTCCATAATCGGCCCATGAAAGGGCGCTTGCAATCTTAGCAGAACTCCGGCGCAGGGCTGCTGGCCGGCGCCGAAACTGTATGTAGACCGAGGAGTACGCTGTGGTCCGGAATACCGAAGACGAAATCGCAACTCCGAGCGGAAGGACGGCAGCACCGCAAACTCTAGCCGAGAATGCGCGCGCCGACGCCGCAGTGCGCTGGTACTGTTCTCAGCAACTGGAGCGCATGCGTTCCTGCGAAAAGGGAATTCTGGAAAACCGCGATCCCGAAGCTCTACACGATTATCGGGTGGCGTTGCGCCGTAGCAGGGCGCTGCTAGGCCAAATGAAGGGGATTTTTCCCGAGCGCGATGTGCGCCGATGCTTGCAAGTTCTGCAGCGTCTAGGCGAGCTCACGGGTCCGTTGCGGGACCATCAAGTGATGCTGGCCGAACTGCCGGCCTTCGAAGCGCTATTGCCCGAGTCGCTGCGGCCTGCTTTGGCGCCGCTGCGGTCGCGTCTGGAGCAGACATCGGATTCGGCCTATCGCTGTTTGAGCGACGCTTTGGTCAGGCCGGCTTACCGGCATTCGCTGGAAAGCTGGCACCGCTTCGTCCGACGGCCGGCGCCGAAATTGCCGTCGGCGCCGAACGCGCGCCGTTCCGTCGGGGAGGTCTGCGGCCGCCGCATCTGGAAACTCTACCGGCGTATGCTGCGGGACGGTGCGGCACTCGGTCCGGAGAGCCGGCCGGAGGCTTTTCATGCACTGCGCAAGCATGGCAAAAAGCTGCGCTACCTGCTGGAGTTTTTCGCTCAATTTCATGCCAGGGGTAAGGTCAAGGCGCTCGTTGCGCAGCTGAAAAAACTCCAGGATGTCCTTGGCGAATACCAGGATTCCGCTGTGCAGCAGGATCGGCTCGTGGGCTTGGGGCGCATCCTGCGGGAAGAAGGACAGCCTCTGGAAACCTTGCTGGCGATCGGCGTTCTCGTAGGGCATCTGGAGCAACGCCAGGCGCATTGCCGGCAAGCTTTTCATGAGGGTTACGAGGCCTTCGCCAAGAAATCGACGCGGCAGCTTTTCCGCCGTTTGTTCGCTCCGGAGCGAAGCGAAACAGAGCCTACGGAGCGGGCGGGTACGCTAGAGACAGCAGCGGGTACGGGGGGTAAACTTCCTGGGGTTCATCAACAATAAACAGGAAGGGGTTAATGCGAAAAAAACAGAATAAGGGACCGGTGCCGCGCATTCTGATCATCGGCGGAGGTGCGGGGGGGCTGGAATTGGCGACCCGGCTCGGCAAGACCCTGGGCAGGAAAGACAAGGCGCAAATCACCCTCATCGATGCCCATCCTACCCATATCTGGAAGCCTCTGCTGCACGAAGTCGCCGCGGGAACGATGGACGTGAACGACGACGAACTGGACTATCTGGCCCAGGCCAACGCCTGCTACTTCCGCTTTGTACTAGGCCGCATGGACGGCCTGGACCGTACCGCCAAGCGGGTGACCCTGGCGCCGACGCTGAATGCAGCGGGTGAGGAAGTCATTCCGGCCTGCGCCTATCCCTACGATGTGTTGGTCATTGCCGTCGGCAGCGTGTGCAACGATTTTGGCGTCCCCGGCGTGGCGCAGCACTGCATCTTTCTCGATACGACCGACGAGGCCCAGTTGTTTCACCGCCGCCTGCTCGAAGCTTATATGCGCGCCCATGCGACGGGCGGCGCGAAACAGGCGGGCCAGCTCGATGTGGCCATCGTCGGCGGCGGTGCCACCGGCATCGAGCTTTCGGCGCAGTTGCACCAGGCGACGCGCTTACTCGCCGCTTATGGCTTGGACAACGTCCAGCCGTCGGATATCAAGATTCATCTGATCGAAGCCTCGCCTCGGCTGTTGCCCGATTTGCCGCCGCGTCTGTCCGAGTCCACCGTGAAGCAGTTGCGGGCATTGGACGTGCAGCTGCATCTAGGCGAGCGTGTCGTGGAAGCGCGGCCGGATGGCGTTTTGACCCATACAGGAAAGTTCATACCTGCCGAGCTCAAAGTCTGGGCGGCCGGGGTGTAGGCGCCGGACTTCCTGGCGCAGACCGATCTGGAGACCAATCGAATCAATCAGGTCGTGGTGAGCCAGACCTTGCAGACGACCCGCGACGACCATATCTTCGCCCTCGGCGATTGCTGCGCC
>JAQTYA010000096.1 GCA_028688525.1 Methylococcus sp.
GTTCAAGCCGGCAGGCGATAAGCTCTTTCCCGGAAAAGCTTCAGGCAAGCATCGACCGCCGCGGCATCGTAGAGCGTGTCCCGGTGCCGCGCGATTTCTTCCAGTGCCGCTTCGATGCCCAGCGCCGCCCGGTAGGGGCGGTGCGAGAGCATCGCTTCCACCACGTCGGCCACGGCCAGTATGCGGGCTTCCAGCAGGATTTCTTCGCCTTGGAGCCCTTGCGGGTAACCGGTTCCGTTCAGCCTCTCGTGGTGCTGCAGGACGATTCGGGCGATGGGCCAGGGGAAATCGATGGATTTGAGAATTTCGTGGCCGATCTCAGGGTGTTCCTTGATGATGCTGTATTCAAGATCGCCCAATTGTCCGGGTTTGCTCAGAATTTCGGCCGGGATACGAATTTTGCCGATGTCGTGCACTGTGCAGGCCAGGTAGAGGCCTTCGACCTCGCTTTCCGGCCTTTGCAGTTCCTTGGCGATGGCGCTGGCGAGGTGGCCCACGCGCCGCTGGTGTCCGGCGGTGTAGGGGTCGCGCATCTCGACGGTGGCGGCGATCGCGGTGATGGAATCCAGCAGGCTCGCCCGGAGCTTTTTCTCGCTTACCCGGAGTTCGCGGGTGCGTTTTTCGACCAGCTCTTCCAAATGATTGCGCAGACGATCGATTTCGAGGTGGGTGCGCACCCGGGCCAGCAATTCTTCCCGTTGATAAGGTTTGGTGACGAAGTCCACCGCGCCTAGTTTGAAACCCTGCACCTTGTCGTCCGTTTCGGACAAGGCGCTGACGAAGATCACCGGCACGGTGCGGGTTTCGGGGTGGGCCTTGAGCCTGCGGCAGACTTCGAAGCCGTCCATCTCCGGCATGCGGATGTCCAGCAATATCAATTCCGGCGGGTTATCGATGGCGGCATTCAGGGCCAGTTCGCCGTCAATGGCGGAACGCACCTCGTAGCCTTCCGTCTTGAGGATGTCCGACAGCAATTTGAGGGAGGCCGGGGTGTCGTCCACGGCCAGGATATTGCCTTTGTCTGCCATGCGTATCCGGTCAATCGTGATGTAAAGCTTTCAGAATAGCGGGGTAGTCGAAATTCTCGGCGAAGCGGGATAGCGTTTTCTGCAATTTGGGATCGAGCGCCGCGACCTTCCGGATTGCGGCATCGATGCGCTCGCTTTCCAAGCTGCTCAGGGCGCTCCGCAATTCCTGGCGTAAATCTTCGGGCAACCCGCTCAGCATCTCCGGCGTCAGCACTTCGGCCGCTTCTTGCTCGGGGGCCTCATTGTAGCGGTATCGCACCCCCAGTTGCTTGGACAAACATTCGTAAATCTCGCAGGCTCGGTAGGGTTTGCGTACAAAGTCGTCCATACCGGCGTCGCGCAGCTCTTCCTTCTGTTCTTTGAAGGCGGATGCCGTGACCGCGACGATCTTGACCGCCTGGCCGCCGGGAAGCCGGCGAATGTGCCGGGCCGCTTCCACGCCGTCCATCACCGGCATGCGGCGATCCATCCAGATGAGATGCGGTTGCCAAGTCTGGAATAGCTCCACGCCGCGTTGCCCGTTCTCCGCCACTTTGACCGGAAAACCGATGGATTCCATCAATTTGACCAAGAGCAGTTGGTTGTCGGCCTGGTCTTCGACGATCAGGATGCGGTATTCCGGCTGTCCGGACGCGAGCCCGGCGACATCCCGTTGTTCGATGGCGTCCGATGGCGGGAGGGCATTCTGCCCGACTTCATGCAGCGGCAAATCGATGCGGAACAGCGAGCCCTTGCCCGGTGTGCTCTCCAGTTGAATGCTGCCCCCCATCATCTGTACGAATTGGCGGGTGATGGCTAGCCCTAGCCCTGCGCCTTCTTTGCCGCTGCCTTGCCGGTCCAATTGTACGAAGGGCTTGAATATGCACTTTTGATCCTCGGGCGTGATGCCCGGCCCCGAGTCCTCGACTTCGATCAGCAGCCGCGGGGCGTCGCCTCGCGTCGAATTCAGGCGCACCGTAACGCTTCCCTGCCGGGTGAACTTGATGGCATTGCCGACTAGGTTGATTAGGATCTGACGCAGCCGCGCTTCGTCGCCGACGATGTAGCGGGGAAACAGCGAAGACTGGTCGGTCAGCAAAAGCAGGCCCTTTTCCTGAGCCCGCAGTTTCATCATGTCCATGGTGTCCCGCACCAGCAGGCCCAAGTCGAACGGCGCGCTTTCCATTTGCAGCCGTCCGGCTTCGATCTTGGCCATTTCCAGCACGTCGTTGATCAGGGTCAGCAGGTGCTCGCCGCTGCGGTTGATGATGTCGAGATATTGCCGCTGGCTCTCGGGCAGCAGAGGATCTTTGCGCATCAAGCCGGAGAAACCGAGGATGGCGTTCAAGGGGGTGCGTAGCTCATGGCTCATGTTGGCCAGGAAGACGCTCTTGGCCTGGTTTGCCGCTTCGGCGGCGTTGCGCGCCGATAGCAGGTCCGCGGTGCGCTGATCGACCAGCTCTTCCAGGTGATCCCGATACCGTTTCAGTTCGTCTTCTGCGAGCTTACGCTCGGTGATGTCGCGGGCTATGGTCGAAATGCCGGTGACCTTGCCGAAAACGTCCCGGATGGGCGAAAGCGTGAGAGCGACGTGGATACGGCTGCCGCCCTTGCGGATTCTTTCGGACTCATGGTTGAGGACCATTTCGCCCTTTCGGATTTTTTCCAGAAGCGCATGAATCTCGCCGTGGCGCGAGGGGTCTGCGAGCACCATGATGGATTGGCCAGCGATTTCTTCGGCGGAGTATCCGTAAATTTTCTCGGCCCCCTTGTTCCAGTGCGTGATGACGCCATCCAGGGTCTTGCCGACGATCGCATCGTTGGAGGATTCGACGATGGCCGCAAGCTGCATGCGCGTAGCTTCCGCCTGTTTGCGTTCGGTGATGTCGCGGGCGGCCGCGACCACCCCTTGCACCGTACCGCTATCGTCGCGGTAGACGCTGGCGTTGTACAACACCTCCATGACGCGTCCGTCCTTGTGGCGCAGGCTTAAGGGGTAATCGGTCACGAAACCCTTGAGGAACACGCTGCGGTAGCCTTCGCGCGCCCGCTCCGGCTCGGTGAAATAGTCGGAAAAATCCGTGCCTATCAATTCCGTACGGCCCCGGCCCGTGGCCCGTTCGGAGGCTTGATTGACGTCGGTGATTTTTCCTTCCGGGCTGATGGTCACCAGCGGATCGAGGCTCGCTTCGATCAGGCTGCGGGTATAGCGCGATGCGCCGTGCAGATCCTTTTCGTTTTGTGCCAGCGTATCCAGCATCAGGTTGAGGCTGTCGGCCAGTTTGCTTAGCTCGTCTTTCCGGTCGGAAATCACGGCGCGTGTGCTGAAATTGCCCGATTGCACGTCCTCCGCCACCCGCACCAACGCGCCGATGCGGTAGCCCAGCCGGCTCGCGATGAGGAAGGCGGCGAGGAGAGACAGACCGAAAGCAAAGAACACGAAGACGGCGCTGCTCGACAGGATGCTGTGCAAGTCGGCGGCGATACTGTCCCGGCCTAAGCCGATTCTTGCGAAGCCGATAGGCCGTTGATCGATCTCGATAGGTACGGCGATATCTATGATGGATTCCGTATCCCTCAGCACCCTGCTCGTTGGCGGCGCTTGGATGAGGGTCAGGCTGGTTTTGTCGGACAGGAACAACCCCGTTTTCGACGCGTCGCTGTGGGCGAGTACCTGACCCGAAGGAGACACGACCATGGCATAACGCAGCTCGGGGTAGTTTTGGAAGGACTGCACGATTTCCTGCAATCCCGCCAGGTCATGGGCCAGCACCCAGGAGCGGGAGCTGACCGCGAGCGATTGCGCCAAGCCTTGCGTTGCGTCTTCGCTTTCATGATAAAGGTAGGCGCTTTCGGTCTTCACCATGTGGCCGGCAAAGGGCGTGATGAGAAAAAAGAAGCCTGCGGCGAAGGTCAGGATAATCTGCCGCTTGAACGAGCCATGGCTGAAAAATCTCTTCATTTCTGCGGTTCGTTCAAGGGGTGTACGACTCGGCGAAACCGGCGCAGAAAATCCTCGACGATGCGGTATCGCCGCTCGTCGGCCAACTCGAAGCGGGAAAGCGGTATGCGCGCCAATAGGGCTTTGCCTTCCTCCGTCGTGTGTAGGGTGTCGAGCAGGCGCGCTACATCGCGGGCAATCTGCGCGGGTACGTCGTCCCTGGCTACGACACCGTTGTTGATGAGCGGCTTGGTTTCCCATTTGAGCTCCAGCTCGCTAGCCTGGCCGGGGTGCTCTTTCTGAAATGCCTCCCAGGGCAGCGGCCAAGTCGCGCCGGCCGCTACGTTGCCGAGATACACGTTCATGATGGCGGATTCCTGCGAGCCGACATACAGGTTCTCGATGTCACGATTCACGTCCAGCCCGTGGGTGTGGAGAAAATACTGCGGCATCATGGTTGCGGCCAATGCCGTACGTGCCGGATAGGCGACTTTTTTGCCTTTGAGGTCGGCGACTTTCTTGATTCCGCTGTCGCGCCGGACCAGGATGATGCCGGTGAATTTCGAGTCTTCGCCCATTTTGGCGATGACGTGATAGCCGTGCTTCAGCGAATTCAGTGTTTGGTAGGGATTGGGTACGGCGAAATCGAATTGCCGCGAGTATAGCTTTTTGTCGAACTCATCATAATTGCGCGAGGCTTCAAAGCGGAATGCTGCGGCGGGAATATTCCGGTTGAGGTAATCGACCAGTGGGGCGTATATCTCGAACAAACGCACCGGATTATGCAGCGGATGGATGGCGAAAACATAAGTTTTACGGATTTCCGGTGCCTTTGCCGTAAACTCGGGCGCGGTCGTTTTTCCGTCGTCTTTTGGGCCGCAAGCCGCCAGCGCCAATGCGGCGAATAGCATCCAAAGCATTTTCACGCCCCGTGGAATTTCCAACCGCCGCTGCTTCATCGGATAGCCTCGACTAGGTAATCGTAATAGCGGTGCGCGCATGCCTTGGTTCTCGTTCGGATACTCGCCGACACACTCGTTATGCCAAAGCCGTCCCGCGCTCAGTTCCGGTTCGGTACGATCTCGATTTGCAGTGGACGGGAAGTATCGAGATGGATGTCGCGCTGCGGGAAGGCCAGCGCGATACCGTCCTCAGCGAAGCGTTTCTCGATCATGAAGCGCAGGTCGCTGGCGATCTGGTAAGCGCTCATGGTGGGGTGCATTTCCAACCAATAATAGACCCCGAAAATCAGTGCGCTCTCGCCGAAATCCTCGAACCAGACGAAAGGTGCCGGATCGTCGAGTATCAAGCCGTGGCGGCCGGCGCATTCGAGCAGGATGTCGGAAACCCGATGCGACGGCGAGCCGTAAGCGACGCCTATTTTCACCGAGCGCCGCAGCTTGGGCGTGGTATAGGTCCAGTTGGTGACTTTGTGTTCGAGGAAGGTCGAGTTCGGGAGCATCGTCTCCACGCCGTCGAAGCCGCGCACCGTGGACGAGCGGACGTCGACGTCGGTGACCGTGCCAACGATGCCGTCCACTTCCACGATATCGCCGACCTTGATCTTGCGTTCGAACAGTATCAGGGCGCCGCTGATGAAATTCTTCAGCAGGGTCTGGGTACCGAAACCCACGCCGATGGCGAGGGCGCCGCCTAGAAAGGCGAAGGCGGTAACCGGAATACTCATGAAATTGAGCACGATCAGCAGCAGGGCCAGAATACACGCGGCGCGTAGCCAGCGCCGGAATAAATTGGCCTGAGGCGCATCGATGCCGAAACGGGCGGTCATGGCGTGTTGCACCCGCCGGGTGAAGACGCCGGACAGCCAGTAACCGAGCAAAAACAGCAGCAGCGCGCCTGTGGTTTTGCCGAACGTGACGCTGCGGCTGATGCTTACCGTCTTGCCTTCGATATCGATGGTGTCGTCGACGGCAAACAGTTCGAACCGCCAGAGAGATTTGCCGAGTTCGGCCGCTACCGCAAAAAATTCGCTCAGCCGGTCTTCGATGCCTAGGCCGGCGACCTGGACCTTGTATTCGTCTTGCCAGCGCCGGAGTGTACGCTCGGTTCGGTCTACGAAGATCCGGAGTCTTTGGTTGGCGTCTTTGCGGGTACGGTAAGCCTCTGCCGTGGACTGCTCGTAGCCCCGCACCTCGTCGGTGTCGGCCTGGAGTTTGCCCAAGCGCCCGGCCTGGGCACGCTCGTCGGCGTAGACCAGATCGGCGTCGCCGTCGATGTAGGGCAGGATGGGTTGCAGCCGCTCGATGCTTAGTTTTATGAGGCTCAGCGCTTGGCGGCGCGCCTCCGGATCGCTGCTGCTCGCTAAGGTATAGCGCTGGTTCCACAGATCGGCCATATGTCTGCCGATAGTGATCATCGTGTTTATCGCGTAGGTACGGAAACGAATGCTCTGTAGCCAGGCGTCGGCGGTTTTCAAGCGCGCCTTGAGGGTGTCGAACTCTGCGGGCTGGGGGGGCTCTGTTGCCGCTTTGGCCTGGTCCAAGGCTCGGGAAGCCGCATCGCGCTCCCGGCTCCAGCGGTCGTGGTCTGCCAGCACGCGTTGCTGTTCCCTTTCCAGCGATTGCAGATTTTGCTGCAACTTGTCCTGCACGCTCTCCAGGTCTTGAGTGCTAAACGTACTGTTGCGGGCCGCGACCGCGATCTGTTTATGCAGCAGTGCCGATTCCGATTTTGCCGTTTCCAGTTGGATTTTGACGAGATCGATGTTGAGTCCATTCCAGGCTAGCCGGTTGTCCATCACGCGTTCGCGCAACTGAGCCAGTGTTTGCTTAGATCGGGCCCGTACCCCGTCTTCCACGGTTTTGGCTTGTTCTGTGGCTTCGTTCGCCAGCCGTAGGGTCGCTTTCTCTTGCTTGGCGTCGGTTTCGTAACGCTGTGCGTCGCGTTGAGTCTGCGCTTGCGCTGATTCGAATGCGGCAATTTTGGTCTGTGCAGCGTCAAGCGCATCGTGCAGATCGTCGAGCAGCAGGATGGAGTAAGGTGGCGGCTTATCGAATCCTGGCCATGAGCCTTCTCGCGCCTTGGCTTCGTCGCGGTTTCGGGCCGCGTCTTCCAGTTCAGAGAGCGTTTCCAGTTCAATTCGGTAGATGTAAACCAGGATATCGGCCTGGCGCTGGGCCTGGGCCAGATCCTCGGCCGTCAAGCCTTGAATCGTACCGGTGCCCGTGGGGTCAGCCGCCAACTTGTCCCGCAGCGCCGAAGCTTCTTCCAGTTTACGCTGGATGTCCGGACGCAAGGCCTCCGGAGAAGGCGGGGAGGCCGGAGGCGGCGATGCTTCCGTCTTGGGTGCGGCCAGGGATAAGGCCGGCTCCGCGGCTGCGGCCAAAGCGTACAGCGCCTGGAAAGCTAATGCGCCGCAGTGCAGCCAGTAGAGCAGAGGAAGCCTCTTCATTAGCGCGTCCAGTCGGCTTGGGAGCGGGCAAATTTTTCCTTCAAGAAGCGCGCATGTACCGCCAGGGCCTGGGCATCGTCCCGGTACAGGCTGTTCAGCATTTGGCGCAGAGACTGGTCTAGGATGTCCAACTGTTCGTGAAGTACCGACTGCGCCGTTTTCCCGTGCAGCATCGGTTCGGAGCGTGCTAGATCGGGCGGTAGCGCGAGGTAGTGCTCCACCGCTTCCGGCAGATATTCCAGGGCGATGCGGCGGACGTCGTAGAGCATCGGGTCGGATTCGTGAGCTGTGCGCAGCAGGCGGTCCAGTGCGGCGAGCAGGGAGTCGGCGATGGAGGCGATGCGCGCTTCCGCTTCGGGATCGACCCGGCCTGCCACCCGTCCCCGCAAGGCCTCCAGCCGGACCCGGATCGCCGCCGCCGGGTCGTCGTCGAATTGTTCCCGCAGTTCTTCCAGATTGCCGGTAGTTCGGGCAAAGCGTTCGCTATAGGCCTCCAATGTGACCTGCCGCAGGCTCTGTTCCAGCGCGCCGAGTTCCGCGATCAGCTGCTGTTCGGGCGTCTTACCGTCGTCCAGCCTGTGGCTCGCGGCATAACTTTCCGGAAGCTCGAGGTAGTGGTTCAGCAGCGCGGGCAGTTCCTCCAGCGCCGCCTTGCGTACCGCAATCAGCGCCGGCGGTTGCGAACCGGAGACATCGAGTTGCGGCAGCAATGATTGCACCAGGGCTTCGGTGTCCGACAACTTGGATTGCAGCAGCGGATGGCGGGCTCGGGCGAGGGCGCTATCGAACAACCGGCTCAGCCGCCGCGCTTTTCTCCGCATCCGCCAGGACAGTTCCGTCCCTCGGGCTGGCAACACCATCCAGAGGATCAGATAAAGCCAAAAGGTGAAGCTGAAACTGAAAAAAATCGAGATCAGAAAGATCAATCGGACCAGGGACACGTCCAGCCCGAAATAGCGTGCTATCCCCGAGCAGACGCCGCCGATGCGGCGCCGGTCGGGATCGCGTTCGAGGCGGGAGGGTCGGGAAAGAGGAGGTAGGGTCGGCATGGGAGCAAATCGAAAACCGTGGTTTGGCGGAAGAGCGTGCAAAGCATAGCGCACTTGCCGGAGCCGTCCGTACCCCAGGATTGCGATCGCCTTGTATCGGCTCCTGCTATAGGCCAAGATCACCGGGCGATCGAAGTGGTTGGGGCAGCCGGGGCATAGGAGGTGCTCCTGTCGATCAGGCCTGACGGTGTTGAACAACTATCCGGTAAGGGGGTGGCGATGGACGCTTACGGCCAAGCATCAGTTTTCGAAAAATGTCGGAAATATAGATCTGCCGGCTATGCCATGCTGCTCGTTCTGGCGCTTTGCGGCCCCGTTATCGCCGCAGAACCCTCCAGAACCGCGCTGACTCTGCTGCATGTCAACGACAGCCATTCGAATCTCAGCCCGATCGGCCCCAAAACCCCTTCCGGGCAAGGAACTTTGGGAGGGGTGGCGCGCCTGGCCAGTCTGGTCGAATTTTTCCGTCAGACCGACGAAAACTTGCTGTTCTTGCACGCCGGGGATGTGTTCACCGGCACCTTCTTTTTCGAGCGCTATTCCGGCTTTCCGGAATTCCGTGTATTGCGCCAGCTCGGGCTCGACGCCTTGGCGCTGGGCAATCACGAATTCGACCGGGGCGTCCACGGACTGCGTGAAGTGCTCGAACGGAACGCTGGAAAAAATGGATTCCCGGTGCTGTCTGCCAATGTGCGCTTCGATCCGCTGAATGCGGATGCAAACGCGCTGCGGAAACTTGTGCTTCCGTCCATGCTGCTGAACCGCGCGGGTCTGCGCATCGGTTTGTT
Organism: Methylococcus sp.; assembly: GCA_028688525.1. Taxonomy (GTDB): domain Bacteria; phylum Pseudomonadota; class Gammaproteobacteria; order Methylococcales; family Methylococcaceae; genus Methylococcus. Next base: position 9,198 of record JAQTYA010000096.1, read on the forward strand.
CGGAATGACGACCCCAGATCTGCCTCTCCTGACGCCAGGGGTCTCCGTTGCCAAGGATACGCTGGGTATCGTGGCCGGCCAGACGGCGGCTTTGCGCGGGCAAGGGGCGGACCTGGTGATCCTCGTGTCCCACCTGGGAAAGCAACGGGACGCCGAGCTGGCGGAAAAAGTTTCCGGCATCGATGTCATCGTCGGCGGCCACGATCATGCGGTCTTATGGCAGCCGGAGGAAAGATTTGCTCCCGACGGTTGGCGAACTTTGATTCTTCAGGCGGGCGCTTTCTACCGCTATCTCGGCAAGCTCGACCTCGAAGTCACCCGGCAGGAAACCGGCCCTGCCAAGGTGGAAATCGCAGATTACCGAATGTTTCCTATCGATGAGCGTATTCCGGAAAACCGGAAGATCCGGCGGACCGTGGCGCATTTCGTTCCGGGCATCGAGCAGGCTTACGGAAAGGTTTTCAGCCGGCAGCGGGCGGTAGCTGCCTTCGAACTCGCGAACGGATTCGACCCGGAGCGTCCGTCCTTTCGGGATACGCCGCTGGGCAATATGGTGACGGACGCGTTCCGGGCACGGATCGGCGCGGACGCCGGCCTGATCCCCAAGGGCCTGATATCGCAGTCGATTTACGGCGGGAAGGTGGTGGATGCCGATATTTTGCGCGTTCTGCCCTATGGCGTGGATCTCTATCCTGCGCCCGGCCATCATGGCTATGGATACAAGCTGGCGAGCGTCCGTGTCCCCGGAAAAGCGCTGTTCGAATTGCTGGAGCTTGCGACGAGGCTTTATCTGAATATCCCCGGAGAACTGCAAGATCTGCCGGAGGGCATCGGAGGAGACGATTATGCGTTACAGGTCTCGGGTTTGAGCTATGCCTACGATCCGCGCCCGCTGCCGAATCTACAGTGGACGCATGTCATCCCGGCCACGGTTCAAGTCGCTGGCCAATCGCTTCGCGACGAAGCCATCTACACGATAGCCACGGACTCGCTGGTCACCTTGATTCTGACGGCGGCCGGATTGGTCCCTTTGGGTGCTATCGATATCCTGGATTGCTATGAATACGAAGTACTGCGGGATTATGCCGGGTATCTCGGTACCTTGGCCTATGTGGCGGAGGGGCGTGTCCGAGAGGAAACAGCGGGTTTGACGCGCGGCTCGCTGTCGACGTCCCGCCTTCAGGGGGTATTTCCCCGTTTCCTGGAAACCGTGCCCACTTTGTTCCGCGGGACTCCGCAATGCTGCTCGGCTACGTCTAAATCCGGTCTATGTTCCAGGCCGTAACAAGCTTGGAGGTAGATCTGCCAATGAGCCGCTATGGGACCAGCAAATCGCTCATGGCGTCGCACTTGGTTGCCGTTAGCTCGAAATCGAAGATCGCCAGATCCTCCTTCATGTGCGTTTCCGATGTAGTGCCGGTCAGCGGGACGATGCCGACCTGAGTCAAGTAGCGGAAGAATACTTGCGCTGGTGTGCGTTCGTACGCCGAGGCAAGCGCTTGCAGCTTGGCATGCGACAGAATTTTGGGGTTGGCCGTGAGGGTCCAGAAGCTCTGATAGATGATCCCGTGTTGCCGGCAAAACGTTCGGATATTGCGGTCGTACCCGGTCTCGGCATAGAACCGGTTCTGGACGATTGCCGGTTTGATGCGAGCCCTGCCATATAAACGCTCCAGATAGTCGAGCGCATAGCAATTGCTGATCCCCAGTTGCCGGGCGCCGCCTGAATCGAAGACCGCCTCCATCGCGCTCCAGACCTCCATCAATCGCGCCTCATCGCGTAAAGGCGAGTGCAGCACCAGTCCATCGAGATAAGTGGTCCGGAGGTTCCGTAGCGAAGCATTGAACGACTGGGTTAGCTGTTCGGCTAAGTCTGCTGCCGGATCGTACGGCATTCGCTCCGGGTCCTGCCCGTCGGGTGGCGTGAATTTGCTTTGGAGATAAATATCGGCGCGTTCGAGTCCTGGACCCAGGCAAGCGGCCAAACCTGCGCCCACCCCTTCTTCCTGGTAATGCTTGGGCTGGCAAGCCGTATCGAGGCCGCGGAATCCGAGTTTGATAGCCTGTTCCACGAGCCTGGCAGTGCGGTCTTTTTTCCAGGCGGTACCGTAGATCAGCTTGGGAGTTTTTACCCCGAAGGCAGAAGCTACGAAGTCGGTAGTTCTCATGGCGTCCGCCGCCACACGCTGGCAAGCCAAGGTTGCTGTTCGCGGGGAAGGCCCGCGGGGCGATAGTAATGCTCCAGCTCTACAAATCCAGCAGCCGAGAGCAGGTCGCGCCAGGTATCGAGAGCGTAGTAGGCACCGTAGCGCCCACCGTTCCAGCCCTCTTCGTTGTTGCCGCGCGGGTTGGACGCAAACAGCACGCCTTTCGGCTTCAGCGCAGCATGCAGTGCCCCGAGCACACGCGGCAGTTCGCGGCTAGGGACGTGGAACAGGGTTGCATTCGCAAACACGCCGTCGAAACGGCCGGTAGGCAAATCTAACTTGAGAAAATCCTGGTGCCAGACCTCGCAGCCGCTATAGCTTCTCGCCATTTCGACGAATTGGGCAGTGCCGTCCAGGCCGATGGCATGGTGCCCAAGCTCGGTGAAGGTTTTCAGATCCCGCCCCGGCCCGCAGCCGAAATCGAGGATACTCAGTGAGGATTCGGCCTGGATATGCGATAGCAAGGCGTGAATGTTCTGGCTCACGTCATGATCGCGCGTACCTTTGAAAAAGGCATCTGCGTTCTGCTCGTAATGGCCTAAGGTGAAAGACGAAATTTCATCCAGAGTTTCCATGATTCTGTGCAGGGTCTTTGTCGAAGGGGCATCGAACTATGGGGTTCGTGAGGCTAATCATACAACGTTACTAGGTTATTCATAGCCGCCCGTCGTCTGCTACCTGAAGCTGGTGTTACCCTATGAGTCATGGCCGGCTATCTCCAAACCACCGACAGTTTTTCCTCCCGCAACATCGCCCTCGCCGGGCATAGCACTAACCTCGTCGGCATTCCTACCGGATTGCTCGCCAGCCCGGACTTCAATCAGCATCCCTTGCCGTTGCGTATCCATGGCACCCGTGAAGCCAACGGCGGCTTATTCTGCAAACTCGGCGGTTGCGGTAGCTTGGCTGAAGCAGGGGAGGTCTTTCAGGACTATATGAGCCTGATTTTCGGCTTCGAGGAGGAACAGCGTCTCGGCATCGATGCACTAGGGCGCAGGCGATTTCGAGGCAGTTACCTGCGTCTGCTGCAGGACTGGGGCTTCGATTCCAATCATGCCCAGGGCGCGGTATTGAAAGGGTGGGTGGAAAGCCGATTCGGGCTATTCCCGACCTACCACAAGGAGCCGTTGACCGGCTTTGCGACTCCGGCATGGATGGGTTATGTGGAGGAAAAAATGGCAACCCGCTTTCACAACAATTGCATCTATTTGCAGTTGGACCTGCTCTACGAGTTCTGTCAATGGGCGATCGCCCGTTTCAAACTGCCTGCAAGGAGTCACTTGAAGCTGTTCCGCGGCGTTTACAACGTAGGCGAGTTCTGCGAACTCGGAGTCCGCAAGGGCGGGGAAAGGCTGGTCCGGCTCAACAATATCGTCTCCTTTACCAGTGATCGCACTCAGGCCGGGCAGTTCGGCACCTATATCCTCGAAACGGACGTTCCGATAGTTAAATTGCTGTTTTTCAACGATCTGCTGCCGCGCCATCCCTTGCGGGGCGAGGCGGAGTATTTGGTCATCGGCGGCAACTATAACGTCAAACTCTCGATGTAAAC
>JAQTYA010000097.1 GCA_028688525.1 Methylococcus sp.
GGTTCGGGGGCAGCGGATTGAACCGGACCGGGTGGAGTACACGAATAGGCTTCCGGGCCTCGCCCCCAGCCGAGGGGACCGGAAAGGTTGCGGGTGGGAGACGCGAAGGGAGGGCGCGCCCTGGGGGGTTGGAGGAACATGGTTAGGCGTCTCCGCTTTGGACGACCTGGGCATCCCGAAGCACCTGGGCGGCGACATCGGGGCCTTGAAGCATTTGCATGCCGATCCAAACGCCTTCCAGGACCACAAAATCGGGATCGGGGTAGCGGGCGAGGACGGTTTGCACGATGTCTTGGGCGACCTGAAGCCGGATGTCACGTTGCGCGGTGCGGCGGGCAGCGACTTGTTCGCGTTGGACCTGGGCGCGCTCGTGGCGTAGGCGGGCTTTTTCTTCGGGGCTGTCATTGAGCATGGTTAAGTCACCTCATGAAGTTGAGCCGATACGGCGAACACCGGAGCGGGGAGCGTTGCGGCGATGAAATGGAGTTCAAAGCCTCGCCCCGCCCGCCAGGTATGGAGATCGCAAATTCGCACGCGGCGACCGCCCGCGATTTCCCGAGAGTAGGTGCCGGGCATAGCGCAACGCGTACCTTCTCGGGTGAGGCATTCGCATTGGGGGGAAGGCCGATGGCGTTTGTCAGACGACGGAGAAGAGCGCCGGGGTTCGGTGTCGGTGTCCTGATCCGTAAAGGCAGCGGAGAACACCGGATCGGCTTCGAATTCAGCACGGGCTGCGGCGCTGTCGTCGGCCAGGAATTGGAAGCGGTCGCGGACGTGGATCAGCCGGCGCAAGGTGCCTTTAAGGTGCACCTGGCTAATCAGCAGCGTGGTTTCCAAAGGGAATTCCGTGGCGAGTGCGGCGACGCGCTGAAGCAGACCGGCAAGGTCTTGGCTGATGAGGTCGACGCGATCCACCAGGGCGCCCACGGTTTCGCGGTCGGGGGTGTCGGGAATGCCGTAGGGCATCGAGGCTACGGGTGGAGGCGTGGTCATGTCAGGCCGCCTCGCCAGCCGCGCCGACTCGGACTTTCTCCAGGTACTCCCGTGCTCTCAGGTGACCTTCGTCGCAGCCAGCGAAATAGGCGTCCGCCTGCGCCGATCCGATCCTATACCCGCAACGCACTTCGCTTGCCTCGCCAAGCCGAAACCTAAGCGCGTCGATCATGCCGTTCTTGTATTCGTCGCTTCTCGGATCGCGCGGCCCGTCAAACGCCTCGCGGAAAATGTCGTATGCCTTGCTCATGTTCATTCTCCTTCAGGGGTATAGGTCGGGCCGTCGAGCGTCAGGCTGTCGTCGTACAGGACTTGAAAGCGCTGGCGGACATGGGTGATGCGCTTGTGCATGTTTTGCAGTTCGAGCAGCCCGATGGTCAGAGAGATTTCCCGAGGGAAGGCTTCAGAAACCGCTGCGACCTGAGAGACGAAACCCGACAGGTAGCAGTGCAGGGCGTCGGCCTGAGTCAACAGGGGCGCGAGGGTATCGGAGTCGGGAGTGGGGAGGTCGTAGGAGCGGGTGGCGTTCATTTATAGATGTCCTTCTGCACGGCGTCGCGCCATTGCGCGGCGATGTTGACGAGCAGGTACTTGCCGATCTTTTCGGAAGGCACGTGACCCCGCTCCACCCAGGCATCCACCACCCCGATCGGCAAGCCCACGTATTGCGCGTAAAGCTCGCGCGTCATGTAGGGCACCGGGTACACAAACGGGAAAGGCAACACCGCTTGACTGCTTTGGTCGTCCGTCATAGTCTCGAACTCCAGCTATAAGCCGCTTTGTTGGGGCATTCGAATCACGTGTCATAAATCTTACGACCATAAATAATACGTGTCAACATATTTACGTGACCGAATTCGTGAAATTCGGGAAGGACTAGGCCTTGGAAGGCAAGCGTTCGCCGACAAGTGCGGCGTGAAGAAAGCTACGCTCGAAAACATTGAGCGCGGTCAGCAACGAGCAACAGAGGAATTACTGGTCGCCATAGGCGAGAACTGGCCGGAGTACGCTTACTGGCTACTGACGGGCAAGACGATCCCAGACGCCGGGCAGATAAGCCCGGGCATGGAACACGTAGAACTAAAGAAAGTCGTCAACGGCACGCCCTAGCGCCGTCGCAAGACGGAGAAGCAAACGAAGGGAAGCAGACGGACAAAGAAGGGCGAAAGCGCAAGCCACCCATCAACCCATCAAAGGGGGTAGGCAACATGCACGCACAAATCCGAGGGCTACGCGTCGCCAGCGCGATCTTTGCCCTCATGTCCCTCGCTCAATTCATGCGGCTGGTGATCCGCCCCGAGATCCTAGTCGCCGGCCATCAAATGCCCATCTGGCCGAGTGTCCTGGCAACGGTGATCCTGGGAGGCTTGAGCTTCTGGCTTTGGAACCTTTCCCGAATGCCGCTCGAATGAGAACCCAAACTTCCGTGCTAGATTGATTCTGTATAGCACTCTAATTACGAATTCTGTTTAGTAACAAGTTAGGCCTCAGAATCAACACCATGTCGGCCGGATCGCGCATCAAACTCCATTGCAACGCTTGCCTGGGCGAGCGGTGGCACACCGTACTGTTCGCTACACAACGGGAGCACGTCGAAGAACCCCACGAGGGAGACTACTACCACGAACTTACAAAGTACCAACTTGCCGAGTGCAACGGGTGCGAGCACGTCACCTTACACACAACCTGGACAAACTCGGGCCAACCTACCCCAATCGAAGAGCAATGGCCGCCAAAGATCTCTCGGCAGCAGCCACGCTGGATGCGCGAGCTGCGCTGGCTGTTCGAGCAGGGCAATTCTTTCAAGCAGGACTTTATCCGCGAGATCTATTCATCATTGAAAGCAGGCAACTTCCGCTTGGCGGTGTTGGGAGTGCGCGCCTTGCTTGAGCAAGTCATGATCGAGAACGTTGCAGACCAAAGGACCTTTACTCAGAACTTGGAGGCCTTCGAGAGGGCAGGCTTCATCTCGCGCATTCAACGCGAGGCCTTAGGCCCGATCATCGAGGCGGGCCACGCATCTATGCACCGTGGCTTCAAGGCGACAGAAGCCGAGATCAATGCGATTCTTGATGTCACGGAGAACGTAGTGGAGTCAATCTATGTTGCCAAAGGGAAGGCAGCCGGTCTTGCCGTGCCGCCGCGGGCGCGTCCAAATGAGTAAGCGCCTTTGCCGCCGCAACCCTGAGGCCTAACCCTTCGGTCAACGCGACAGCCAACGGCATGGCACCTGGCCCGCGCAGCTCCGATTAGCGAAGCGTAATCGGAGGAATAAAAACGCGAGGTGTAACGCAAGAATAATATTCGGAAGAGTAAGCCACCCATCAACCCACCATAGGGGAGGCAACATGAACGCTCAAATCCGAGGGCTACACGTCGCCAGTGCGATCTTTGCCCTCATGGCCCTCGCTCAATTCATGCGGCTGGCGATCCGCCCCGAAATTCTCGTAGCCGGCCATCAAAGACCTCGCGCTCCAGGGCCTTGACCTGCTCACGCACGTCGCCGGTGACGCCTTCGCGCAGGCTGGTATCGACCTCGTGTTTGCGCCCCCAGCCTTGCAAGGTATGCAGCACGCAGCCGACCATTGGGGCAATCGATTCGAGCGCCGCCCACAACGAGAGATAATCGCCACGATGCTCCTGCACCAGGCGGAAGGCACATTCACGGACTTCAGAAGAATACTTGAAGGCGGGGACTTGCTCTTCATCGCATCATTCTCTCAAGAGTTGAAGTCTCCTCAAAAACCGCAGCGGTTCATAGAAGAATTGTAATAGAACCAGTCTAGCCTATGAAGGCCGATTCAGCGAGGTATTCGCTAAAACGGCGTCACTCTTAAGAGCATTTGAATTAGTTATAAATAGATTTATCTATCAGGATAGACATTTTTCTTTATTGTTCAAATGCTAACAACCATTAACTAATGAGGTACTTGTAATGTTTCGAAATTTAACGAGTCGGTTCAGGCAGCTGCAAACTGTGGGCTTGTGTGTTGCTGGCGGTGTATTGCTGGTAGTTACGTCCCTGGGAGCGTCGGCAGACAGCGCCAATATCTCAGCGAAAGCAGTAGTTCCACTGAAAGGCGCTATCAGCCCCACTACCAAACGCCCCCGGCATGTTCACGAAGGTAATTTGCCGAAGATCGGAGCGATCAAAGTCAAGCAGCGCGATGGAAAATACTATGCTCACTTTGACGTAACTTTCATCAAAGCCCTAACGGAAAAAGTCCCAGGAGCCACGGAAAAAGGCATCGTCGTCCTTGCGGTACATGGCAGCCGTGAAAAGAACGGTAAACTAGGTGAAACGGTTCAGGAAACTCGTTTAGAGAAGGTAATTGGTAGCACGCGCCGCCGTACTTACGATATCGCCCTCAGTGACGAAGCCGTAATGGCTTTGAAGCTGGACAGCGGTAGCCTGGACCAGCACTTGCTCAGAGTTCGTGTAGCCCATGTAATTTCTGGCGCACCGCATGATCTGAGCCCTAACTACGTTGCCGATCATACCAAACTGGCGTCAAAAAGTTGGGCGGGCAATCCTAAGCTCGCACCACCAAAAGCCGGCGGGGTCAACATAACGTTTAGCTCTGGGGATCAACCGACAGTTACTCTGGTCAACAACACAGGCGTCCCCATCAACCTGGTCGAATATGACATCATGTGTATGTATGATAACCTCCAGAACGATTCCGACCCCTCTGGGTTTAATTCCCAGCAAGGAGCGACGCTGGCTCCGGGGGGCACGATTGAGCAAACACCGGCAGGTAACGGCAGTATAACAACTGAAGCGAGCTATCAAGGGCCTGCGCCACAGACACTTGCCCAGACGCTCACACAATTCGGTGTTCTGGTGACCTCCAAAGCCGCTAGCCTGCTGGACATTCCCGCTCTGTCATCAATTATCAATGCCTGGGACAGCTGTGGCACCAACGCGAGTTCGTTTGGCATTGCAGCCATTGATCCAGTAAGCAAGCAAGCGAGCAACGAAGCATGGGTAATTACTTCTGAGTACGGTGATATCAATTCCGGCTTATATCAGGATGCGTGGTTTACCGGCCCAGGATGTTCAGAATGTTCTGTAAACTTTTCAAACCTTGGGGCTGCCGATTATGCTGAAGTCCAGATAGGTAATAATTGGCTTGATCCCTATTTTTGGGAGACGGCAACACATCAAATGTTCTCCGCCATGTATGGCGATGTTAACGATATTTATGGAGTTCAAGGTTCGGTCCTTGGGAGCTATTGGGATGGTAGTGGTCCCTCTTGGATCGCTGATTACGGCTTATCCTGGCAGACGGCGGCCACATCAAATAATTCTTTCACCATCACGGTAAACATGGGGGGTACAACGAACGAGTTCCCTGCATCTTATCTTCAAGGATATTAAGTTTCTATATCACCCGCGGTGCGGAGGGCGCGACCGGCTATACGGATCGGTTCAAGGTCTCCGTGCCGAGCGAGCGCGTGACGGTGGTCGACACCGTCGGCGCCGGCGATACGTTCGACGCCGGCATTCTCGCCTCATTGAAGATGCAGCCCGCATAGGTTGTACTGACAAAGGAAGCGCATCGTCAATAGCCAGGAGAAGATATGCCAGCGGCAAGCGGATTAATCGCACTGGGCATGGCCACCGCGACCGGCTTTTTCTTGGGTCGATGGCGCCGCATTGAAAAGGAGCCGGAAGGGGAGGCGGTGGTTCGGCAGATTCTCACCGCCAACCTAAAGCCGCCCCAATACCATGTGATGAATAACTTGACGCTACGGAGCGGTGACGGAACGACGCAGGTGGATCATGTGGTGGTGTCGCGGTTCGGGGTGTTCGTAATCGAGTCGAAGCACTATCGGAAGTGTTGGCTTTTCGGCGATGCGAAGTCTCCGACCTGGACGGCGGTTTACTTCAAGCGCAAGTTTTCGCTACAAAATCCTCTTCTACAGAACTACAAGCACGTGAAGACTTTGGAGGCGCTGTTAAAAGACATCCTGCCGCCGGAGCATTTGCATTCTTGGGTAGCCTTCACAGGCAGTGCGGAGTTCAAGACGGCGATGCCGGAGAACGTGACGCATGCCTATCAACTCATCCCGAAGCTTCAGAGCTACAACCGAGCACGGCTTTCACCGCAGCAGCTCGAACAATGCGTAGGCCGTCTGGAATGCCATCGACTAGCGATTTCAAAGAAAACCGATGTGGAGCATGTGGCTTACCTGAATCGTAAGTTCGGGGGGCTGTACGAGCCTGAGAAGCCGCTTACAGAAAAAAGGGGTGGTTTGGGTAGGGATGAAAAAGCCGGAGGGTACCGCTAGAAGGGGGGCGCAGTACCCGCCGTGGCGTCAATAGCCATAAATACAGGAGATGACACGTAGATAAACACTCACAAGCATTTGTCTACGGTTGAGATTAAACCACGTTCCAGCGATTAAAGTGCGTCAGGTTTGTGTCTGAATTGTAAAGTTTTTGAAAAGTCTCGGGCACGGCCATTTTGTATGGTTTCCAGGTATTCCGCCGGGTCAAAAGCTTTCCTATAGGAAGATGCCATGTTCCGTTTACTCCATATCGATCATCTAGTGCTTCGCGTGGTTGATCTTTCAAAGATGTTGCATTTTTATTGTGAGGTTTTAGGTTGCACCGTTGAGAAGCGCCAGGAGGCGTTAGGTCTTATCCAGCTTCGAGCAGGTAGCGCTTTGATCGACCTGGTTCCGGTCGACGGCGAGCTGGGGCGTGCCGGCGGTGCGGCTCCGGGCAAGGAGGGGCGAAATGTGGACCACTTTTGTCTCCGAGTCGAGCCTTTCGATGTTGAATTTATCCACGAGCATATGGCGCGCTATGGTTACCAAGCGGGCGCGGTGGCGCTTAGATATGGGGCGGAGGGCGAAGGCCCGTCCATTTATGTGACCGACCCCGAGGGGAACGTGGTGGAGTTGAAGGGGCCGGACTCCGCTTCGCTCAACCGATGAGCTTTATCGCAAGAGGGCTCAGTAGTGGTACCGAAGCTGGGCAATCAGGATTGCGTCATCCCCCGGTTTGTAGACCATTCGATGCTCGTCAGTGATGCGCCGAGACCAGAAACCCGACAAGGCATGCTTCAACGGCTCGGGCTTTCCTATCCCCGTAAATGGGTCTCGCATGGTGTGCTCAATGAGTTCATTGATACGCTTCACCATGCGCTTGTCTTGCTGTTGCCAATAGACGTAGTCTTCCCAGGCTTGCTGGGCAAAAATCAGCTTCACTCGACGAGCGTTCGTTCCTGGCCCTTACCAGCCTGAAGGGCTTCTATGGCAGCCAGCAGGCGCTTTGCATTGGCGGGGCTGCGCAGCAGGTAGGCCGTTTCTTCCAGCGAATTGAAGTCTTCAAGCGAGAGCATGACAACCGATTGTTCACCGTTACGGGTGATGATCAACGGTTCATGGTCACTGCATACGCGATCCATTGTCTTTGCCAAGTTGGCGCGAGCTGCGGTGTAGGTGATGGCGTCCATGATTTTGAGCCTTTGCAATATGTACGCTTTATTGTACAGATTTTCAAAGCGCCCGCACCACCACGCCATCGCTCTCACCTCTTCTTTTCAGTCCGAGGGGCAAACCGTGCGGTGTCAACGAAGCGTCAACGGCATTGCAGGAAATAGCCGGTTCATAGCGGGCCATTTGAAGCCAAGTTATTGTTTAACATCGCTTTGTTCCGCTATGCACCGCATTGCAACGCTCTCTTAATCCGTTTGTCGTAAGTTCGATCCTTACATGCCCACCAATAAATCAAAGGGTTAGGCAGAAGCCTAACCCTTTTTTATTTCCGAGCGTAGCCGATTCGTAACCACCAAACGCAGACATCCGGTCATGCTTCCCCGCTTTTCCGGACGCTCACACTGAAAGGGCGCTTTATCCGCCTACGAGGCGACGATCGGTCTCGGCGGAAATCAGTTGCAAATCACCTTTGCGAGTCTCGCGGGGTGACAATGTAACGGCACAGTGCACCTTCGAGCCGGAATGAAAAGCCTTGCGATTGAGTGCACCTACAGAGACTGACCACTTCTGGGTCCGTCCCTCCCTACACCCATCGGTGACAGTGATGCCGATGGCATAGGGTTCAAATGATTCGTCTAGCACAAGAGCATTTGTCTGCCCTAGCTCTTGCTCCACTGTTGCGATGATGTCTATGGGGCCTTTGAGCGATGTATCCGAGCAGTCCAACTTCCCGCTTATTGTGATAGCGTCGCTTCCGGGGTTGAACTCCGCATTGGTGATATGTACGGGGCTGCTTGAGTGCGCTTCGCAGAAGGCCCCGTATCCTACGCCGACGATCAGAGCGCCGAGACGAAAACGCCAGCTCATACGATTTGTGACACGAGGAAGGGTAAGGAGGTCGCAGCTTCGTTCAAAGCTCATAGATATCATCCGGAAATTGAAAGGAGACGGTCAAAGAGTATGTCCGAATTCAAGCAACGCCCATACCAGAGCTTCGAGCAGTGAATTCGGTAGTTTTACGTCCTGTTCGTTTGGACAAAGCCTGTAAGCCACCATTCAAAACGCGCCCCTAGTGGATATCCACCGATCAGTTGAGAAGTTCCCGAACTTGATTACTGGGCTGCTCAGTGTGATCTGCCCGCGTAGCGTGCGCTGAAGCCTGAAGCGCACCGATCATTGGGCGTGTGATAGCCAGCGCAAGCGCCTCAACCGCACCAAAACGAAAACGTAAAGGACTACCCATGTGCAAGTTGGGCATTTGATCGATTCGGACGTCTGACGTAGCGCCAACCGGCTTGCCCTGGTGTGCCTGGCTCGGCGGCGGATTTGGTGGCTGATCTCAGTGTGGCTATATCATCGGTGCGCAATTTGCTTGCCGAAGGGGACATCCTTTAAAAATCCCTTCCAGACGGGCTATCCCAGTGGCGTTCACTTCAATCCCTCTCGCGAGCACTGTGATCTATGGGTCGGCATCGACCGGTGGAGTTTCTGACTTAACTCGCAGTCCCGTGTCCGCGAAGTGCTCGGAGCCAGCTCATGTATGACAGCCCGCGGCCTTCGGATAAAGAGCAATGGGTCGTTTGGAACGGCGATTCCGGAATCCTCATGATGGCGACAATTGGCCGGGTCGAGGTCGGAGCGAGCGGTAGAAGCGCCTGGATGGATCCGCCCTTCGAAATGTTGGGCCCATTCAGCCTCGACGAACTCGAGACACATGGTCGGATCGCCTTTGCTGCTTGTATCGTCATGTCGCGCCAGCGATGGCAAGACGAACAAGTGGAGTTGCGTCGGGAGGCCTATGAAAGACGCCGTGCGGCGGAGGAACGACGGAACGAAAGACATGCGCGATTCAACAAAGGCCGGAGGAGGCGCCGAACCCTCCGTCAGCAGTTCGACGAGAGGCAACACCGAGAGGCATTGAATCTACCGATCGACGGAAAGCTTGAGCCGTCCCAGATTAAAGCTGCTTATCGGCGGCTCGCCCAGAAGGTGCATCCCGACGTCGGAGGCAGCCACGACCAGTTTGTTCTTATAACGGAGGCGCGCAACGCGCTGCTCGAGCGTATTTCGTAGCCCGCGTAGGGCGTGCTGAAGTATGAAGCGCACTGGCCGACTGTGATTCAAGGAGCATGCGCCGATTCATACGGCTTTTGCGGGATGAGGCATTAGTTCATAGCATGGAGAACGGCGTTCACGCTGCCGAATTGCGGATTGCCATTTTCTGAGAGAGCCGTTTTCTCGCCGCCTCAAACCGGGAGCGGTTCAATTCAATTATAATAAGCAGTCTGCGTTAGATGGGCTGAGGTGAGCCGCGCCCCCGCTATGGTCTCAGCTTTGCATCGTGACTGGTGGGGGGGCGGCTAATTTTACGAGGGTAGGAAATTATCCAGGGCCGTGTGTTTTACGGAAAAATCAAATAGTTTAGGCAGGCTCCGACTTTTTGGAGGGATTTCCCCCGTTGTTGTAAACTTCGATTAAAGTCTGTGATTTATTGGCTTCGCGGAGCTTTTCATCAATTATGTCCATGTTGATTGATACTAAAGACACGGCGGCAAGCGCGATGCTGGACAGTAAGTCATGGAATATTTTCATGGTAACTCCTAGTTCATTAAGCAGCACAAACGGTCCAACGCTACTTCAGGCGTTTAGAGTGGTGTCCGTACTTGAGCTGCGCATTGGAACAGTTGATATGCGGAACCAATATTCAGTTCCACGAATCTATTGAAGCAGTAATGATGCCAATTAGTGCTCCAGAGTTACCCCTGGCAAAGATGGTGCAAATGAAGCTGGGAGGTTTATTAATATAAATTAATGAGTTGGGTGATTCGTTGGCTGTAAAGAAGCCGGTTGCGCGACGTGTACGATATGTGAACATCGGTGGAATGCCCCCTAAACGGTTTTTCCCTCTATTCGTAAATCGTCGTGGATAGGCTACGGTCGTGACTAAAAAATTTCAGGTTTCATGGTCATAAGAACCGGGGCAACCGAATGAGGGCGAGAGTACACCGTCGGCTAGCGGCTTTGAAGAAGACCGATGGCGAGCATGCGGCCGGAAGTTTGGGAGGCTTTACGAGCGGTGCTTATTGACACTGTACATGCGTAATCCCAGGGTTGTGCCATGGATCCGGTACCGGATCAGCGGAACCTCATTTGGCTGGAGCGCGGTAAATGCGCAAGCCAATGTCTATAAATATGGCGCTAGCTTCGAGGGTGCCGCAAGGGCAATTTTCGATCCTTTCCTAGTGCTGACGGATGCAGCCGGAACGAAGAGGCGCTGGACGTAGTGATCGGCTTTGGCGATAGCGGCCTAATGCTTTTGGTGTCTCATCTGGAGATCGAGGAAGAGTCTGCTGGTATCATTTCAGCCCGAAGGGCGATCCGTGAAGAGCGCGAACGCTATGATTTCTGACCGCATAAAAAACGACAGGACAAGAGCCGACCGATGACGTCGATTACATTGCGGATTCCGGTGAAGGTGATGGAATCTTTGAAGGAGATCGCGCCGAAAAGTGGCTTTTCCGGTTATCAGTCGTTGTTGAAGAGCTGCATTAGCGAACGGCTGCGGAAGGATGAGGCGAAATATCTGTTCGTGCATACGGCGCGGTTGATTGATACGTTGCGAAAGCCTGGCGTGCCGGAGGACTTGATCAATGTCACCTGAAGAAGCGGCTTAAGCCCAATCTCGCAAGGAGATTGGCTTCTCGGCTACGCGGGTTTGAGACATGGGAGTAGAGAAATTTTTTATGGGCGTATTGAACGGAAAAATTACTAGAAAGGTTTTGTTCGTTGTTTTCTGGGCGTTGCTGTTCGCCATCAACGGTGCTTGGGCGGAAACTGATAAGGAAATACAGGAAAAAGCCCTAAAGGCGCGTGAACAGGGCAAGGATCACTCGGCTCACGGCAGTTTCGATGAGGCGGCTATAGGTAAATTTCGCGGGGTTTTTTACGGCTATCTGCCGTGCCATGAAGAAAATTGCGATGGTTTGAAAATGACTCTGTCCTTGAATACCAAGAACAATTATCTTTTGGTCATGCAGCCTGCAAAACCGCAGAATCGAGAATCCTTCGAAAAAGGGAAATACGACTGGGACGACAAAAATGGCATTGTTTTGCTGACGCCTAACAAGGATGCCCCCCAGCGCCGGCTTGCTATTAAGGCTGAAGGTACCTTGGTCTATTTAAATAGCGATGGAACGCCTCTACCCGGCAGTCAGGATAGATATCTGCTGGAAAGAAGCGATAAAGCTGGCAATCGAGAAATGCATATTCATTGATGAATACCGCATCCGTGGGGTGAGTTGGCGATGACCGGAGAGGGGTGGTCATTGCCACCGTCAATTTTGACAATGCGCCGCGCGATTGGGTAATGCTGGGCTGGTTTCGCTAGCGTCTTTCTTCCCGGCGCAGGCACATACTCTTTCCGTTGTAGAAACGGCGCTCGGTGGACTTATTCGCTAGTGCTTGCGTGCGGCATCGTAGCTGTCCTATGTGTTTTCCGGGATGCGTAGCGTGATTAATTCGCAGGTTTGGAGCGGCTGGGGAGATGGAACTCCTCGGGATAAATGGCGTTAAGTTTTCGTGCCATATTCGTTCCGATTCTGGCAGGAGTTCTTCGCAGTTGGCCGCGGAGGCTTTTAGCAAAGCTTGCCGGCTATTCCTTGTTTGGTGAGGCGGTTTTTGTAGGTTCTCAGTATGCGTCCGGCGGGGACTCAAACCACTCCATAGATCTTGCTGATCCACTCTTTTCGGGCAACCTGCTCGATCATCTTATCTACGAAACTTTCAATTCGGTGTTTCTCGTCTCGGCTGAGCATGGGGTAGGCTTGTTTGTAGATAGTATTGAAGCCGTGAATGTCCTGGAGTGTGTAGGGCGCCCGAATGCTGGAAATGTAACTCGATACGTCCTGAAAGGCCTGCGAAAACAACGGGATAACTTGAGCGTTGGCAACCTGAACGGTGTTCATGCGGCGGTACCTGTTCAACACGAATCAAAACATTAAGAGAGTGGTTCGCAGTCTATACAGTTCTTGATTTGTGAACAACGCCGTTGTTGGTCTAGTGTGTGTTTACTTAAGGGAAATAATGGATCTATTTAGTGGGGATCGCTATATTTGATAATGGTTCTCATTTGTGTCAATATGAGCTCCGCCCTCGGGCAACCGGGCGATGTGGTGTTCAGATAGGCCTTCCGGTTGTCCTCGGCGTCTTTGAGCTCCGGTGCTAGTGCTTTGGCCGGAACTCATCGTCTCTGTGGTGTGTGTTCGGGTAGGGACCGCCCGCCTTTCTGCCCTGATAGCGATCGACGCTATGAACCGCCCCGGCTTTTCCGGAGGCTAATTGTTGTGGGTCACGCGGCCATGGCGGACTCGGTAACGCTACGATAATAGGCGGCTTCGGCCTCGACAGGCGGAATATAACCAATTGGCTCCAACAG
>JAQTYA010000209.1 GCA_028688525.1 Methylococcus sp.
CGGCCCCGGCGCCAGCGCCAGTTCGGCGGACAGTCCCTCGGCGACTAGTTCCGGAGCCGCCTGCTCCAGGCTGTCCTCGATCCGCGCCCGCAGGCGCGACACCGCCAGCGACAGCTCGTACGAGCGTCCCGGCGCCTCACCCAGCCAGAACGGGATGCTGGGCGGCATGCCGGCGGCATTCTCCACCCGCAGCGCCCCGCCCTCCAGCCGCAGCACGCGCCAACTGGTGTTGCCGAGCTGGAACACGTCGCCCGCCATGCTCTCGATGGCGAAATCCTCATCCACGCTGCCGACGACCTCGCCGCTCGGCTCGACGATCACCCGGTATTCGGCGTTGTCGGGGATCGCGCCGCCGCAAGTGACCGCCGTCAGCAGCGCGCCCTTGCGGGGCCGCAGTCGGCCGTGGATGCGGTCGCGGTGCAAATAGGCGCCGCGGATGCCGCGGCGGGTGCTGTAGCCGTCGGCCAGCATGGCGAGCAGCGCATCGAAGGCTTCGCGTTCCAGCTCGCGGTAGGGATAGGCGCCGCGCACGGCGGCGTAGAGTTCGTCCTCGCCCCACTCCTCGCAGGCCACCATGGCGACGATCTGCTGGGCCAGCACGTCCAGCGGCTGGGCCGGGATCGGAATGCGGTCGAGATCGCCCTGCCGCAGAGCATCGACCAGCGCAATGCAGTCGACCAGATCGTCGCGGCTGGTCGGGAATAACCTGCCCTTCGGTAGCCCGCCGGCATAATGTCCGGACCGACCCACCCGCTGCAGAAAAGCGGCGATGGTGCCGGTCGCGCCGAACTGGCAGACCAGGTCGATGTCACCGATGTCGATGCCCAACTCCAGCGAAGCCGTCGCCACCAGCGCCGTCAGCTCGCCGGCCTTGAGCCGGGTTTCGGCCTCCAGCCGCTGTTCTTTCGAAAGACTGCCGTGGTGGGAGGTGACCTCGTCCTCGCCGACCCGCTCCGCCAGCGCCCGCGCCAGCCGCTCGGCCATGCGGCGGGTATTCACGAACACCAGGGTGGTGCGGTGCTGGCGGACCAGTTCGGCCATGCGGTCGTAGACCTGGCCGGCAGCCTCGTTCGACAGTACGGCCTCCAGCGGAAAATCCGGCAACTCTATCCCTAAGTCCAGCCGCCGCCGACGGCCTTCGTCCACGATGGTGCACTCGCCGCGCCCGCCGGTGAGAAAACGCGCGACCTCTTCGACCGGACGCTGGGTGGCGGACAAACCGATACGCCTGAGCCCCCGGCCGGCCAAGCGTTCTAACCGCTCCAGCGACAGCGCCAGGTGCGAGCCGCGCTTGCTGCCCAGCACGGCGTGGATTTCATCGACGATCACCGTCCGCACCGAAGCCAGCATCCTCCGCCCGCTGGCGCTGGTCAGCAGGATATAGACGGATTCCGGCGTGGTCACCAGGATGTGCGGCGGCTGGCGCTTCATCGCGTCGCGCTCGGTGGCGGGGGTATCGCCGGTGCGGACCTGGGAACGGATCGCCAGCGCGGTCTGGCCGGCTTCGAACAGCATCCGCTGTATGCCTTCCAGCGGCAGCTGCAGGTTCTTATGGATGTCGTTGCTCAACGCCTTGAGCGGCGAGATATAGAGGATTCGGGTCTCGTCCGGGAGGCCGAACACTTCCCCTTCCCGCACCAGTTCGTCAATGGCGGCCAGAAATGCCGCCAGGGTCTTGCCCGAACCGGTCGGCGCCGCCACCAGCGCATCGCGCCCGGCTTGCACCGCAGCCCAGGCGCGGAGCTGGGCCGGCGTCGGCGTGCCGATTGCGGTTTCGAACCATGCGCCGACGATAGGATGAAACCCGTCCAGGCTCATGTCCACGCCTCATTGCGACGCACCAAAACTACCGCATCGGCCAGGCAATGCACCAATGAGAAGCAAATTGACGCCGCCCCATCATTGAACGCACAGCGCCAAAATGAGGCGCTCATAGGCATCTGCCTACATGGCCTGCAAATTGCTCCAATCTCGCGTCTCGTTTCAAACCGTACATCTTCGACAAAATGATCACAAAAAGTGCAGACGTTCTATTCGTGTTACTCGGCGCCATCATGGTGCTCGCCATGCATGCGGGTTTCGCCTTCCTCGAAGTCGGCACCGTGCGGCGCAAAAACCAAGTCAATGCGCTGGTCAAGATACTCAGCGACTTCGCGATGTCCACCATCGCCTATTTTTTCATCGGCTATTATCTCGCCTATGGCGTCCATTTCTTCGGTAGCGCCCAGGCGCTCACGGTGGACAACGGCTATGGCCTGGTCAAGTTCTTTTTCCTGCTGACTTTCGCCGCCGCCATCCCCGCCATCGTTTCCGGCGGCATCGCCGAACGCTCGAAGTTCAATCCCCAGCTCGCAGCGACCTTCCTGCTGGTCGGCTTCGTCTATCCGTTTTTCGAAGGCATCGTTTGGAACTCGAATTTCGGTTTCCAGGGCTGGCTGCAGGCGCAATTCGGCGCCCAGTTCCACGATTTCGCCGGTTCCGTGGTGGTGCACGCGGTCGGCGGCTGGATCGGCCTGGCCGCGGTGCTGCTGCTGGGGCCGCGGCGCGGACGCTACCACCGCGACGGCATGATCGCCGCCCACCCGCCGTCCAGCATTCCCTTCCTGGCGCTCGGCGCCTGGATACTCACCGTGGGCTGGTTCGGCTTCAACGTCATGTCCGCCCAGAACCTCAACGGCATCAGCGGCCTGGTCGCCGTCAATTCGCTCATGGCCATGGTCGGCGGCACCCTCGCCGCCCTGCTCGCCGGCCGCAACGACCCCGGCTTCGTACACAACGGCCCTCTGGCCGGATTAGTCGCCGTTTGCGCCGGCTCCGATCTGATGCACCCGGCCGGCGCTCTGGTCGTCGGCGTCGTGGCCGGCTTCCTGTTCGTCCATCTATTCACCCTGACCCAAAACCGCTGGAAAATCGACGACGTACTCGGCGTATGGCCGCTGCATGGCCTCTGCGGCGCCTGGGGCGGCATCGCTGCAGGCATCTTCGGCCAGAGCGCGCTGGGCGGCATCGGCGGAATCAGCCTGATATCGCAGGTCTTGGGGACGGGACTGGGGATTGCAATCGCGCTGGCAGGAGGCTTTGCCGTTTACGGCAGCTTGAAAATGCTGATCGGCCTGCGGCTGACCCCGGAGGAGGAAT
>JAQTYA010000098.1 GCA_028688525.1 Methylococcus sp.
GGCACTCAGCTTGGCGGTCTCCGTCGCATCCGCCCAGCTTCCGGACGGCTTGACGTAGACGTAAGCCGCACCTTCATTGCCGTTGGCGCCCTGTGCCCCCGCCACCACAGTGGCACCGGCAATCCCGACCGACGCGCCGAAACGGTCACCCGCCACAGCGTCCGAGGCACTCAGCTTGGCGGTCTGGGTCGCATCCGCCCAACCCCCGACCGGCTTGACGTAGACGTAGGCCGCACCTTCATTGCCGTTGGCGCCCTGTGCCCCCGCCACCACGGTGTCGCCGGCAATCCCGACCGACGCGCCGAAATAGTCCGGCGCCGCGCCGTCCGATGCCGTCAGCTTAGCCTGCTGCGTCCATACCCCGCCGCTGCGCTCATATACATAGGCCGCGCCGACACCGCTGTTGACGCCCAGTGCACCCGCCACCACGGTGTCGCCGGCAATCCCGACCGACGCGCCGAGGAAGTCACCCGTCGCGGCGTCCGAGGCCGTCAGCTTAGCCTGCTGCGTCCATACCCCGCCGCTGCGCTCATACACATAGGCCGCGCCGGCACCGCTGTTGACCCCGGAAGCCCCCACTACCGCCGTGTCGCCGGCAATCCCGACCGACTGGCCGAAACGGTCATTCGCCGCAGCGTCCGAGGCCGTCAGCTTGGCCTGCTCGGTGGCGATCAACGGATCGACCACGATGGGCCAGGCCGCGCCGCGCACGTCCACGGCTATGGACAGCTGACCGCCCGCCAACGTGAGGTGGGCCGGGAGCGGTTTGCCCTTCGCATCGGCCACGCTGAGGTCGCGGTAGGCCAATACGGCTTGGCCCTGCTTGTCGCGGAGCTTTGCCCCATGCCCGCCCTTCTCGATTTCAGCCTTGAGATCGCCGCTCGCACTCAGGCGCAGCTCGATCGAGGCGGCACCGGCCACCGGCGGACGGGCAAGGGTAAAGCCTTGCTCCAAGCCTTCCGGCCGGTTCTCATACCATTCGGTCACGGCGCCGCGGCGGTATTCCAACCGCTGCTTCGCCGCAACCGCTTCGGCCGGGGCCACCGGCTGCAGATGGCCGGGCGTGCCGTAACCGGTGAGCTGCAAACGCCAGTGCCAGCCGGGCACTTTGCCGCCGGGCGCGACGGCCAGACCCTGGCCGTCGAAATCCAGCGCCAGACGGTTTTCCGGGTTCAGCGCGCCATGATGTCCGGCGCCCACAGGTTCGATGCTGCGCAGGCTCTGGCTGATCACGGTCTTCAACTCGGGAGGAACCGCGGCGGTGGCTTCCGCAAGCCGGCTGGAATGCGCCGCCGACATCGCGGCCATGACCGGCATGGTCATCAGGCCCAACGCCAGGCCCAAGGCCGGCCATTGCCATGCGGCCGCGTGATGGACGGCGAATTCTGTCAGTTTATTCATATAGTTATCCAAACGGGTCATGCATCATCGAGGGTACCGCCTGAGTACACGGTACCTACTGTTTTAAGAGGGGCAGCCCAGTGCCGACGCCATGGCCTTGTCCTGCAAGTTTCCTGGAGTTTGGCTGTAATCCGGTTTCGCTGCCGAGCGTAGTTCGGTACCTCAATTCTCCTGAGGGCTTTTTCACAACCGGGAATGGCGCTCTCTGCCGATCCTGCACAATTAGAGGGCAGTCAGCATGAAACCGGGCCGAGGCTTTACGTGTTAGCGACTATGCCTCATGAAATAGCTTGACGTCTTGGACGCATCCGCAATCAAACTTGGACGAATCCGCACTCCGAACAAAATTCCGGCTGTGCCGTTAAATAATTCATCGCCAATTAAAAACAAGGAAAAACAACAACCTTGTGCCATACCTAATAATGATTTACCTTGCCAGTCTCGAATTCGGCATTTAGCCAGGACGAACTATTCGTTCGCCCCGAGGGATACCCGCCTTTCGCGCCGCTAGCGAGCTCACGAAATTACGGGGTGATTTCAGTTGTTTTGAACAGCAACGCACACCCGATAGGGCGATTCCGCAATCGTCCACAGAAGGAAACAGGCATTGGCTCAGTGTCGTAGCCGATACGTCGATCACACAATAAGGGGATAAGATGAACTACCAAACGGTATTCTGTAGCAGTGTAGTGCCTGAGAAGGAGCGGCTAGATGCCTGGGACGCGACAGTGAAGGAAGGGCTGGCCCTCGAAATGGTGCATACCGATCCAAGGCCATTTTTCTGCAGGGTTGAAGAGTTATCCCTAGGGCCAGTCACCGTCTATCAGACCAGAATTACTGCCCACACCTCGTGCCGGACGCCGCAGTTGATCAAATCCCACGATTTCGATGGATTTTGCCTACACATCAACCAAAACGGGCGTAGTGAAACGCTAAGGCAGCGAGATCGTACTGTAGTAGATAGTCTTGGAGCTACGGGATATACGTACGGCCAACCTTTTTCAGTATCCCTCCTACCTACGGGCGACGATTATCACCAAAGCATCAACCTCATTATTCCTCGCACCGCATTAACCAAAAAAGTACCTAACGCCGAACGGCGCATTGCACAATGCCATAAAAATTTGGGGGTACTCAGCTTATTGACAGGCTACCTGGAACTACTAAAACATAACCCTTTAACTGCAGACGACTTTTCAGTGCGCGAGCTTATAGGCCAGCATGTCATAGACCTTATCACCTTGCTGCTGGGAGCGAACAGCGACACAGAATACGAAGCCCATCAAGGCGGTTTGCGCTCGGCCCGTCTTGCGGCTCTGAAGAAATATCTAGAAGAAAATCACCATCGACCCAACTTATCGGTACCAGCGGCAGCAAAGGCCATGAAAATCTCAGAGCGATACCTACAGGATCTGATGGCGGAAACCGGCGAAAGCTTCACTGAAACGATCTGCCGGCTGCGCCTGGAGCAGGCTCAACAAATGCTCGGCAACCCGAAATACCGGCATTTACGCATCAGCGAAATCGCCTTTAATGCTGGTTTCAGCGACATATCCTATTTCTGTCGGCTTTTTCGGCGCCGGTTCGGCGATTCGCCGAGCGGCTACCGAATCATGGAAGCCTCTTCGGGAATATCGAACCGTGCCGGAGCAAAGTAAGCTTGCGATCCGATAGGAAGGAAGGGGACCGGTGAGTTCGACATACGAATGGATTTTCCCGCCGTTTCGGCTGGATATCGCCAACGCCCGGCTATGGCGGGACGAACAAGCACTGCCATCGCGGCCCAAAACCTTGGCGGTGCTGCATTTTCTTGTGACACATACCGGCCAACTGGTCGGCAAAGCCGAGTTGCTGGACGCGGTCTGGGGACACCGCCATGTCAGCGAGTCGGTGCTGGAGGGCTGCATCAGCGAACTGCGCAGAGTCTTGAACGACGACCCCAAGGCGCCGCTGTCCGCTGCCGATGCGGAAAAATGGGTAAGACGCGAAGCACTGCTGGCGCGGTTGCTCGAACAATGGCGGGGCTCCCGGCTGGGCGAGCGGCACATGGTGTTCCTGACAGGGGAAGCCGGCCTGGGCAAGACTACGCTGATTGAAATGTTTCGGCGCCGACCGGAACTGGAAGGGGCGCGGGTGCTCTGGGGCCAATGCGTTGATAGCTACGGCGCCGGCGATGCCTTCCTGCCGCTGCTCACGGCGCTGCAACAGGTTGGACGGCAACTCGCGGAGCCGTTACGCACGCATGCCCCGACTGGCTGACGCAGATGCCATCGCTGCTCTCGGCCGACCAGCGGCGGCACCTCGAAGTGCTAGGTGCCACTCACGCACGGCTGGTAAGGGGGGGCTGCGATCTGCTGGAAGCTCTGGCCGCGGTAACACACCTAGTCCTGGTACTGGAGGATCTGCACTGGAGCGATTTGGCGACCCTGGATCTGCTGGCAGCGCTGGGCCGGCGCCGGGAAAATCGGCACTCCTAGTGATCGGCAGTTACCGCCCTAGCGATGCTGCCCTGCGCGATCACCCCTTAGAAAAAATGCAGCGGGAGCTGCAGACGCAAAAATTGTGCGAGGAACTGCTACTCGAAGCTTTTTCGCACGAGGAGCTCCACACCTACCTCAAGCAACGGCCGCGGAGAGGCCTATCTGGGCCTGGAGCAATATGCCGATGCCGCCCAGTGGCTGGGACAATTGGAGGCCATACCGGAAAGCGTCGGCCCCCTGATGGAAACACGCACCCTGATGTCACTGCACCTATCCTTCGGCAGGTACGGACTGGCCCTGGGAAACCCAGCACGGGCGCGCCTCGAAACCGAACGTCTGCTGGAAATCGCTGCGGCGCCTGGCGACCTCCATTTTTTAGCCCTGGGCCACCGTCTGCTGGCACAGATCGCCGTCGCCGAAGACAAGGCGGGGGAAGCCGAAGCACAAATCGCCCAGGCACTCGCTCTTATCGACGGCAAAACACTCCCGTTGGCAGCTTGGCAGGTTTATGCGGCGGCCACAGAAATCTTCCGAATCGCGGGCAAGGCAAATGAAGCTCTCGGGCATCGGGATAAGGCCATCGAAATTATCCGCGCCCTCACCGATTCCCTGGATAAGACGCCTGAAGGCTTGCGTTTGCGCCAAGCATTTGCCGACGCGCCTGCGGTGAAGAATCTGCAAGCCTTCGGTTAGCCCCCGCGCCGATACGGCACGCACCGCCGCATTACGGAGCCTCAGCCGGAAAAAGCGCAGCCCTGGAGCCTCGGCCGCAACGGCAGGATACGAAATCCATAAACCTCGGCGCAAAAAAACGCCGGCATTGGCCGGCGTTTTTCCGATCGATAACAGCAGACCGCCGATCCGTTTTACTTTTGCGGTCCGGCGTAGACGATCGAGCCGTCGCTGACTTCCACTCCCGGATTGTTGAGACAGGTCGGATGGCCGAAGCCACTAGTGCTAGCTTGGTTGCCGATGCCGTTGTCCTTGACAATGTCCTGGATCAGCGCATCGTTGCCTGGAGCAGCGCCGGCCACGCCGCCTGGTACGTTCTTGACGCCGAAACCGCCGTCCGCCAGCAATTCGCGAACCTTCCAGGCAACCACATGATCGGTGCAGGACGTGTCGCCCGAAACGCCGATGGCACCAACTTTCTGCTTGGCCGAGTTGTACAGCGCGAGACCGCCGCCGAACACGTTGATGCCGCCGATACGCTTGCCCTTCAGGGGGTCGCCCTTGGTGCCGAACTTAGAGACGTTGCCGCCGTAAGACAGGGTCGCGTCGATGGGATTGCTGGCCTGCAAGCCGTAGAGACTGCCGGAGGGCTGGGTGGCGGAATACAGGTTGGCTGTCGACAGCGCTAGGTCTCCGGTGCTGAAGGCGTTGGCGGCATTGGCTTTCTGGGCCGAGATATTGCGGCTGCCCAACCAAATGTCGGCGGTGACATCCTGAGAAGCGCTCAGCGAATTGGTGATATTGCAGATGGTACCGCTGCCATCGACCAGGGTGAGCCACATCGGAAAACCCAAACCGCCGTTCTTCACAGCGACGACGCTGGTGATCGTCGATTTGAGGCTGTCGAAGCTTAACCCTTGACGTTCCAGATCCGCGCAAGAATCCGCCCAGGCCGCGCCGGTGGAAAGCATCAGGCCCGCTACCGCTCCGCTGATTTGTTTGACGTTAAACATAAATGATCCGTGGTTACCTTGTTATTTATTGTTGATCGAACCACCGCTCATGGAAGAAACCCATGACCGGCATTAGTTACCGTATAGTTGCCGCAGCTGAAACTCCTTGCACATCTGGGCCTGCATCGCTGGACGCCGCCCCAACGAATCGTGCGTTGCCAAGGGCATACCCCGACTCGCGCGACCTCTTCCGGCACGCGGTAGCTTAGCTCCAGCGTGGCGAAAAATCCTGCAAGTTCCTTGGAATTTTCCCGCAACCGTGCCGCGACTCTCGGATACGCCGCAGCATCGGTTAGCCTTGTGACGGCTTCCGGCTGCGCAGTTTAAAGGTAAGCCGCCAATTCTTCTTGGACAATAACGTCATTCCGGTTGGATTATTCCGCACTTTCCGTCGTCATCGAACACTTCACACCACGCACCGGCTGCAGTACCTTGGACGGGACGGCTGGGCAAAGCCCCTGAAATATCCGGCACTTCGGCGCACGAACCCGGATGAGCCGTCTACAACAACAAACTACAACACCAAGAACCATCCTTGAGGAGGATAGCTATGGACATCATCACGACGAAAGCCGGTCTCGAAATGCTGTTGCGCTGGGGTCATTTTCTAGGCGGCATCACTTGGATCGGGCTGCTGTATTACTTCAATTTCGTCCAAACCGAGTACATGAAGGAAGCCGATGCGGGAGCCAAATCGGACGTGCTGCGCAAACTAGCGCCGAAGGCGCTGTGGTGGTTCCGCTGGGGCGCGATGGCGACCTTCCTCACTGGCATTGCCATCATGGGCGTACGCGGCGGCGGCATGTCGGTGGACATCTACGTGGGCGCCCTGCTGGGCACACTGATGTTCCTGAACGTGTGGCTGGTAATCTGGCCCAATCAGAAGATCGTCATCGCGTCCGCAGAAGCCGTGGCGGCGGGCGGCGCACCGCTCCCCGAAGCGGCCGAGGCATTGGCAGCGGCCGGCGTGGCCTCGCGCAGCAATGCCCTGTTCTCCGTGCCGATGCTGTTTTTCATGGGCGCTTCCGCCCATTATCCGCACGGCGGCTTCGGCCTAATGGCATTTCTTGCGGTTTTTCTGGCGGCCATGGTTCTCGAATACAACGCTATCTACAAGGCGCTGGTCCGCTGCCCGCAATGCAACAAGTTCAAGCTGCCGGCCGCCGGTGTCCTAGGTCCGATGGCCAGCATACAAGGCGTGATCGGCTGCGGATTCGTGCTCACGGCAGTTCTATTCGTCATCCTGGAAATCCTTACCTGAGCCGTTTAACCGCCGCGCTTGACTCAAGCTGGCGGCAGCAGCGAGAATCGGAGCCATGAATCTTTCTCTGAAACCCATCGACTTCGTAAGCATTACGCATCCGTGGCACAAGCCCATGCGATGGCTGGCGCTTGCCTGCGGGGTTCCCTAGAAAGTCGTCTGAGTTATAGGCGTTTTCAAGAAAGGCCGCAGGTTCCCCAGAATCTGCGGCCTTTTTCTTTTTCCGTCCGGGAGGTGTGAGATGGGAGTTACCGCTGCATATCTAAGCGTCATCCTGCTCTGGGCCACGACCCCGCTTGCCATCAAATGGAGCGGCGAAGGGCCGGGCTATCTGTTCGGCGTGACGAGCCGCATGACGATCGGCACCCTGTGTGTGCTGCTGGTCATGCTGGCACTGCGCCGACGCATGCCCTGGCACCGGAAAGCAGTCCGCACCTACCTGCTGGCGTCGGTCCAGGTCTACGGCGCGATGCTGGCGGTGTACTGGGCCTCCCAGTTCATCCCTTCGGGCTGGATTTCGGTCGTGTTCGGGCTGTCACCTTTGCTCACGGCGCTACTAGCGGCCGCCCTTCTGGGCGAACGCAGCCTTACCCTCACCAAATTGTCCGGTTATGTGTTGGGGCTGGCGGGACTGGCCGCCATCTTCGGCTCGGCGTTGGAGCTGGGACCGCAGGGGGTCAACGGCATTGCCGGCGTGCTGCTCTCGGCCTTCCTCCAGTGTTTCAGCGCCGTCGGCATCAAGCGGCTGGACGCCCGGCTGCCGGCCCTGACTACAGTAGCCGGCGGATTGATACTCGCCCTGCCGGCGTATCTGCTGACCTGGGCACTGGTCGACGGCGAATGGCCGGAACTGCTACCCGCCAGCAGCGTCGCGGCCATCGCCTATCTCGGCGCGATCGCCACGACCCTGGGTTTTGCGCTTTATTACCATGTACTGACCCATTTGCCGGCGACGCGGGTGGCTATGATCAGCCTGATGTCGCCGGTGCTGGCCTTGTACTTGGGCCATGTCTTGAACGGCGAACCCTTGCCGCTCCGCATCGTCGGCGGCACCGCCCTGATCCTGGGAGCGCTGCTGCTGCACCAATGGGCAGAGCGGCGGTGTGTGCATAGAGGCCTGAGGACGACCGAGAGATGTTGAAAGTCCATCTGAACCACGAGACCGCACCGGAACACTGGGCGGACCTGCAGAACCGGCTCGATCCGGGCATCCGCCTGAGTACGGGGAGCCGCCCCCCTGCGGATTTCGACATCCTGGTGACGGGCGAACCCACGCGCGAGGACTTGACGGGGAACCCCCGGCTGCGCGCGGTGGTCGTGCCCTGGGTCGGCGCCCCCTTGGCAACCCTCGACCTCATGCGGGAATTTCCTCATGTCGCGCTGCATAACCTGCCCTATAACATCGGGCCAACGGCGGAAATGGCGATGGCCTTGCTGCTGACCGCGGCCAAGCGGGTTGTAGCTAGCGACCAGCGCTTCCGCCGGGGCTATTGGTCCGGCGAGCATCCGGGCGTGCCCGGCTCGGTGATGCTGGACGGCGGCTTGGCGCTGATCCTAGGCTACGGCCGCATCGGCGAGCGTATCGGCCTGGCTTGCCGAGGCCTCGGTATGCGGGTGGCGGGCGTGCGGCGGAACCCGATCCTAGCGGACGAGGAATACGCCATTGCCGATCTGCCGGCGCTTTTGCCTCAAGCTTCGGCGTTCATCGTTTGTCTGCCGCATACGCACGAAACAGAGGGCCTGATCGGCCAGCGTGAGCTGGACCTGCTGCCACCGAACGCCGTCCTGGTCAACGTGGCGCGGGGCGCAGTCGTCGACGAAACCGCGCTTTATCGGGCATTGCAGGCCCGGCGCATCTACGCGGCCGGAGTCGACGTCTGGTACCGCTATCCGTCCGCCGCCGAGCGGAAACTAGGGCTGCCGCACCCGCCTTCTGTTTTTCCTTTCCACGAACTCGACAATGTGGTGATGAGCCCGCACCGCGCCGGCTGGTCGGAAGAAAAGGAGCCGGCACGGATTGCCGAGCTGTCGAAAATGCTCAATGCAGCGAACCGGGGAGACTCGATGCCGTACAGGATCGACCTCGACCGGGGCTATTGATACAGAATCCGAAGGACGTACAGATGAGCGGAAGGAGTTTCTTCACCTTGAAAAACACAGCCGAACACCAAACGGAGGTTAAAGGGTCGCTGTTCCTAGCCTACGGCGCGCGAGCCGATACGCCGGAACAAGGGCTCGCCTTTCTCCGGACGGTGGCAGCCAAGCACCCCGACGCCTCCCATCTGTGCTGGGCCTATCGGATCGGCGGCCAGTACCGCTTCAGCGACGCCGGCGAACCGGGCGGCACCGCCGGCCAGCCCATCCTCAGGGCCATCGAGGGCCAGGGGCTAGATCATGTGACGGTCGGAGTGGTCCGCTATTTCGGCGGCACCAAGCTGGGCGCGGGCGGGCTGATGCGGGCCTACGGCGGCACCGCGGCGGAAGCGCTGCGCACCGCGGAACGGCTGGAGGAACTGCCGCAGGCTGAAATCGTCGTCGAAGTACCCTTTGAACACATGGGCGCGCTTTACCGGCTCCTGGATACGCTCGGCGTGAACGAGCGTGCCGAAGAATATACCGAACAGGGTGTGCAGCTGAGGATCAGCCTGCTGGAAAGCCTCGTCGAACGCTTCAGGACCGAATTGCAGGACGCCACACGAGGACAGTTCGCTCTGTGGGAACCTTAGATCTCAGGCGAAATCGAAAGCATCCAGCGTCACACAGATATCGACGCCGCAGGCCGGCATAATCGCCGCAGCCGGCAACGGCTCGCCGCAGCGCCAGCGCTGAACCGCACTGAACTTGCCGAAACCGGTCGCCAGAAAGATCACCTCGCGGCTCCGGCCCAAGCGGTTCGCGCTGAGGCTGACTCTCTCGGTCAAAGGCATAGGCGCATCCCTTACCGCCAGCGCGTCCGGGCTGTCGGGGCCGACGCCCCAATCATGGTGCGGAAACAGGCTAGCGGTGTGGCCATCTTCGCCTAAGCCAAGCAAGGTAAGATCGAACGCCTCCACGCCACCGACCGTTTCCGCATAACGCTCGGCGCCGCATTGGGGGCCCAACTCCGCAGGAATGAAGTGGACCTGAGCACGCGGAATCGGGCTATCGTCGAGCCAGACTCGACGGGCGATAGCGGAGTTCCTCGCCGGATCGTCCTCGGGTAAGCAGAACTCGTCGCCCCAGTAGATGTGCCAGGCTTCCCAGTCGGCTTCCGTTCTCGCTTCGGCCAACCGCCGGTAAATTGGCGCCGGGGTTCTGCCTCCGGCTAGCACGAAATGGAAGGCTCCGCGGACCGCAATGGCCTCCCAGGCCATCCGCAATATCCCCCGCACCACCCGGATTTCGAAGTCCTCCGCCGTGGGATAGACATGCCAGCGCTTCTGCTGCCTCGGATGCATGGCATTCGCCCTCATAGCTGGTTGCGCCAAGCCTGCTCGAGTTTATCGAACAGCCGGTCCGCTTCCGGCGGTCCCCACGAGCCCGCCGGGTAGGTATGGATGAAATCGCGCTGCCGCGTCCACTGCCTGAGAATGGGATCGACCACCCGCCACGCCCACTCCACCTCATCAAAGCGCAGGAACAGCGAACGGTCGCCTTCCATTATGTCCAGCAGCAGCGTCTCGTAGGCATCGAGGGTTTTCTCGCGCCCCTGGCGGTAGGAAGCATTGAGGCGAACGGTCCGGGTATCCATGCCTAGGCCCGGCTGCTTGGAATGCAGTTCGATGTGCATGCTTTCCGAGGGCTGCAGGGAGAGCAAAACCCAGTTGGGCTCGATGAATTCCAGAGGCGTTTCGCGGAACAGCTGCTGGGGCGGATGGCGGAAGCGGATGGCGATGAGAGAGAGCTTCTGCGCCAACCGTTTGCCTGTACGCAGATAAAACGGCACCCCGCGCCAGCGCCAGTTATCGACATAAAACTTGGCGGCGACGAAGGTCTCCGCGATGGAGTGCGAAGACACGCCAGGCTCTTCCTGATAACCCGGCACCGAGGCCCCCTCAATCGCACCCTGGCCGTATTGTGCCCGGAACGCATGTGCGTGGATCGATTGCTCGGCTATGGGGCGAATCGACCGCAGCACTTTGACCTTCTCGTCGCGCAGCGCATCGGCTTCGAGCGCCGGTGGCGGCTCCATCGCCACCAGAGTCAGCAGTTGCAATAGATGATTCTGCAGCATGTCCCGTAGCGCCCCGGACTGGTCGTAGTAGTCGGCCCGGCCGGAAACACCGGCCTGCTCGGCCACGGAAATCTGCACATGGTCGATGTAATTGCGGTTCCACAGCGGCTCGATGAGAGTGTTGGCGAACCGGAAAACTACCAGATTCTGGACGGTTTCCTTACCCAGATAATGGTCGATTCGGTAGACCTGCTCCTCGTCGAAGAACTCGTGCAGTAGCCGGTTCAGTAGCCGGGCGCTCTCGATGTCCTCGCCGAAAGGCTTCTCCACCACGATCCGGTGCAAGCCGCGCGGGCGGTTCAGGCCGGCCAGATCGAGCTGTTTGATGACGGCGCCGAAGTCCGAAGGCTTGATCGAAAGGTAGAAGACCGTGTCGACGCAGGACTGGTCGGCGCAGAGCTTTTCGCTCAGCGCCCGATACAGCTCCGGATCGTGCAAATCGCCCGCCAGGTAAGAGAAGCGCTCGGCGAAACGCCGATAAGTCCGCGCATTGAAGCGATCTCCCGCCTGCTTCCGGACGCTGGCCTCCAAATGGCGGCGCCAATCGTCCTCGCTCCAAGGGCGCCGCCCCAGGGCAATAACGGACATCCCCCCCGGCAAACGGCCCCCGGCCTCCAGATGGTAAAGCGCCGGAAGCAGCTTGAGCGCGGACAGATCGCCGGTGGCGCCGAAGATGACGAAATGGCAAGGCAAGGCCTTGGGCGGCTGCGGCAGAGTCATGGCACCTCCGTATCCTTCCCTGAATCTCAAGGGACCGCGGGTGGGAACCGCCCGGGAGGAAAACGACCGCTGCGCGAGGAACCGGGATCGCCGGGGTCGGTGAATGCTATAGGAACATAAAATAGCGATGCGACTCAAGCCGGCAGAGCCACACCTTAGCACTCTGCGGCAGGCGAGCCATGTCGCCAAGGAGCCTCAGGTACCGGAAGGAATCACCACTCGAATTTGTAGCCCACCCCATAAACCGAGACAAGCACCTCCCGGTCCGGCAACACTGCGGCCAGCTTCCGCCGAATGTTCTTGACGTGGCTGTCTACCGTGCGGTCGGTGACGATCCGGTTGTCTTCGTACAGGCGCCCGAGCAATCGCTCGCGCGACAAAATCCTACCGGGTTTTTCCATCAAAGCAGCAAGCAGCCTGAATTCCACCCCGGTCAAGTCCAGCGCGCAGCTCTGGAACTCGATGGTCATACGCTCGTGATCCACCCTAAACTCCGGTTCCGGCGGACGCCCGGAACCGCAATATTCGATCCTGCGGAACATGGCCCGCACCCTGGCAACGACCTCCCTGGGGCTGTAGGGCTTGCAGATATAATCGTCGGCCCCGAGTTCCAGACCCAGTAAGCGGTCGATTTCGTCGACCCTGGCGGTGATCATGAAAATCGGCACGTTGGAAAATTTCCGGATATCACGGCAAACATCCATGCCGTCCCGGCCGGGCAACATCAGGTCCAGCAGAACGAGGTCCGGTTCGTGCTGCTTTACCCAGGAGGCTACCGCGAGTCCCTCGGCCAGCCAATGGACCGAAAAGCCCACACGCTCCAAATACTCCTTAAGCACTTCCGCCAGCTTGGGCTCATCTTCCACTAACAGGATCGACTTTGAATCCGGCATAGGCCTCCTCGGTTCAGGACGCAAGCAAGGGCAGCTCCACGCACACGCAGAGCCCGCCAAGATGCGAAGCTTGCGCCCGGATCCCGCCGCCGTGGGCTTCCACTATGTTTCGGCAGATCGCGAGACCTAAACCGGCCCCGCCTGAGCTCCGGCTCCGCGACGAATCGGCC
>JAQTYA010000099.1 GCA_028688525.1 Methylococcus sp.
TTTTCAACGATTACCTCGACGCCGGGCTGACCGCCTTGTTCCTGAGCCTAAGCTGGATATTGATAGCGGACACTCTCCGAGTCTGTTATTGCGTATTGGCCGGCAAGCCCCATTTGCCCAGCAGCGAGTCGCCGCATATTCCTAGCCGCATAGCTGAAAATTGGGTGAGGGACTGACAGGCGCGACACTTGCTTTGCTGTTCCCGCAAGCCCACGCAACACTGTTTACTTATGATCGATCCAAGCTTCAATACCCGCCGGCTGATACCAGCCCTGCCGCTGCTTTTCGCCATGCTTTGCGCGCCTTGGCTCATCCGCGCCCAGGAAGCCGGCGCCGAACGCCCTCTGGCGGCCCAAGTCAAGGACTGGCAAACGCTGCTGGACCGTTACGAGAAAACTATCGCCAAGGGCGATCTGGACGACGACCGCCTGGTCGAGATCCGCACCGAACTCTCCTCCCTGCGCCTACAAACCCGCGCCGCAGCCGATCTGACCCAGCCGCAAGCCCAGGCCATACAGGAAGAACTGGCGACGCTAGGCCCTCCGCCGGCGGAAGGTGCGCCGGCAGAAGCTCCAGGCGTAACGAGCAAACGCAAGGCGATCGGCGAACGCCTGACCCAGGTCGAAGGCAGTCTCAAGGAAGCCGAACTGGTCATTGCACGTGCCGACGGCCTGGCCGAGCAGCTCCAGAACCTCCGCCGCACGCGCTTCACCCAGCGCGTGCTGACCCGCGGTCCCTCGCCGGTGGCGCCCGCCGTCTGGCGCAAAGCTTTCCAGGAAGTCAGCGAGGCACTGTCGGCCCAGCGGCAAAGCTTCGACGCCTGGCGGACCCAGGACGCCACCGCCGCCAAACTCAGCCCCTTGCGCTGGCAGCTACCGCTCGAGGTCTTGGCCGCGATCCTCATCGCCTGGCCCCTGCGGCTCTGGTTCGTGCGCCGCTTCGGCTACGTCGCGGTCGGCGCGGAACCGAGCTACGGCCAGCGGCTGCGTACCGCCCTGGTCACTGGTGTCATCCGCACACTCATTCCCTCGGCAGCCGTGCTGGCGATATACCCGGGCTTCAGCCTCGGCGACCTGCTCTCGGACAGCGTTCAAGACATGATACGGCCGGTCGCGGCCATGCTGATCGTGTTCTTCTTCGTAGTTGCATTCTGCCGCGCCGCTCTCGCGCCCGGCGAACCGCTGTGGCGGCTGGTCCCGCTCGGCGACGGCAGCGCCCGCGTCATCAGCCGCATCGTCATCGCCATGACGGCGGTCTTCGCCATCGACGCCGTAGTCGACACCTGGGGCGAGCAGTTTGCATGGTCGGTGGAATTGATGGCCTTGCACAATTTCGTCACTGGTTTGTCGATCGCATTGCTGCTTTCGATCATCCTCAGGAAGCGAATTTGGGAATCCGAGGTGGGCGCCGCCCATTGGCAAGGGCTGCGCTACGCACTCACCCTGCTGGTCTGCGCCATTCCGCTTGCCGCCCTGCTGGGCTACGTGGTGCTGTCTCGGCTGCTGGCCATCCAGCTGGTCCTGTCGATCGGGCTCTATGTCCTGGTCAGCGTGCTCGGCAAGATCGGCGACGAATTCGTCAGCCATACGCTAGGCAAGGACACCGTGGTCGGCAGGCATTTACGGGACAATCTGGAAATTTCGCCGAACGGCATCGATACCCTGGGCTTCTGGCTGACCGGCCTCGTGCGGCTAAGCATCGGCCTGGCCGGTATCCTCGCCCTGCTGATCCTATGGGGCGCCGGCGGCAGCGACCTCAGCGCCTGGCTGTACGAAGTGGTGTTCGGCATCAAGATCGGAAAAATCACTCTGTCCCTGGCCGACCTGCTCTTCGGCATCCTGCTGTTCGGCGGAATGCTGGCCGCGACCCGCTTCGTCCAGCGCGCGCTGGAACACCGCATTCTGCCCCGTACCCGCCTCGATCTGGGGCTGCAACACAGCATCCGCACCGCGGTCGGCTATCTGGGATTCACGCTGGCCCTGATCACGCTGATTTCGGCCGCCGGCTTCGACCTGTCGCAACTCGCCATCATCGCCGGCGCGTTATCGGTAGGCATCGGGCTGGGACTGCAAAACGTGGTCAACAATTTCGTCTCCGGACTGATCTTGCTGGCGGAACGTCCGGTGAAAGCGGGCGACTGGATCGTGGTAGGAGAGATTCAGGGCTATGTGAAAAGAATCAGCGTCCGCGCCACCGAAGTGCTGACTTTCGACAGCGCCTCAGTCTTCATCCCCAACTCAGAGCTCATCGCCCACCCAGTAATGAACCGGACCTATGCCGACAAAGTGGGGCGGATCGTTATCCCGGTCGCCTTCACCTACGGCACCGATGCCAGGAGGGTTTGCGAGGTACTCATGCAGGTCGCCAAGTCTCATCCCAAGGTGCTGCCGCACCCCGGCCCCTTCGTATTCCTCAAGGAATTCGGCGCCAGCTCGATCAACTTCGAAGTCGTCACCTTCGTCGACGACGTCGACATCATGAAGTCCGTGAACAGCGAACTTTGCATCGAGATCGACGCGGCCTGCCGCCGAGAAAAGCTGCTCATGCCGTATCCGCAGCGCGACGTACACCTGGATTTCGATCAAGAACAGCTGGCCCGGCTGCTGGCCCGGCTGGGGGCTGTACCAAACTCTACGGGGTCCGCAAGCCTTCCGTCAGATACGGCTTGATGGCCTCCAGCATGCAATGGTGTAAGCGCGGGCTGGCGGTCAGCACGTTGCCGCTGTCCATATAGCCTTCGCCGCCTTCGAAGTCGGTTACGATGCCGCCGGCTTCTTTGACCAGCAACACGCCCGCCGCAATGTCCCACTGCTGCAGGCCGAACTCCCAGAAGCCGTCGAGACGGCCGGCCGCCACATAGGCCAGATCGAGCGCCGCCGACCCGGCGCGGCGGATACCGGCAGTGTCGCGGATCAACTCTTTGAGCATACCGAGATAGGCATCGATATGGGTCTGATCCTTGAACGGAATGCCAGTGCCGAGCAGTGCGCCGGTAAGGGAGGTTTGGCGGGTAACCCTAATCCTCCGGTTGTTCAGGGAAGCTCCGCTCCCTCGCTTGGCGGTGAACAGATCTTGCCGCATGGGATCGTAGATCACGCCGACTTCCGGAACGCCGCGCTGCATCAAGGCAATGGAAACGGCGAATTGCGGAAAGCCGTGCAGAAAGTTGGTGGTACCGTCCAGCGGATCGATGACCCAAACGTACTCGTCGCCTGCCGCGCCCTGCCGACCGCTTTCCTCGCCGAGGAAGACGTGGCCCGGATAAGCCTTGCGTAGGATCTGCACGATCTCGTGTTCCGCCTGGCGGTCCACTTCGCTGACGAAGTCGTTGCGGCCCTTGGGCGCGATCTTCACCGTGTCGATCCGGTCGACGTAACGGACGATCAAGTCGCCGGCGGCACGCGCCGCACGGACGGCGATGTTCAGCATGGGATCCATAACGACCTGCCCTGTAATCTCTATCGAAAAGCCCGATAGCCTACCAAAATTCTGGTAGTATTTTCCGTTTCCGCATCCACGTACCGAAAATATCGACCGTGCTCACGGACATACGCATCGTACTGGTCGAAACCACCCATCCCGGCAACATCGGCGGCGTCGCCCGCGCCATGAAGAACATGGGGCTCAGCGATCTGGCGCTGGTTCGCCCCAAAGACTTCCCCAGCGAACAGGCGACCGCACGCGCCTCCGGGGCCGACGATCTGCTCGCCGCCGCCCGCGTGGCCGGCTCGCTGGAGGAGGCCATCGCAGACTGCCAGGTCGTTATCGGCGCCAGCGCCCGCCTCCGCACCATCGCTTGGCCGGAACTGAGCCCACGGGCCGCAGCGGAAAAGGCCGTGAGCCTCCCGGCCGGCTACAGGACCGCCATCGTGTTCGGACGCGAACATTCGGGGCTGACCAACGACGAGTTGGAGCGCTGCCATTACCTGCTGCACATCGCTTCCAATCCGGAGTTCAGCTCGCTCAACATCGCCTGCGCCGTGCAGATCGTCGCCTACGAACTCTACCTCGCCGCCGGCCAGGGACGAAGCGACACCGAGCGGGCCGCTGCCGCCCTGGCCGACGGCGAGCAGATGGCCTCGTTCTTCGGCCACTTGGAGCGCGCGCTGCACGACATCGGCTTCCTGCACGAGCGCAAGTCCTCGCCCTCGATCATGCGTAGGCTGCGCCGCATCTTCAACACGGCGCAGATCGAACCCCAGGAAATCCACCTGCTGCGGGGCATCTTGACCGCAGCTCAACACCGCGCAGCCGGAGCCCGCGATGCTGAAGAGACTTAGAGCAGAGTTCAGCTGCATCTTCGACCGCGACCCAGCGGCCCAGTCGTTTTTTGAAATTTTGACCGTCTACCCCGGTGTCCAGGCCGTGCTGATCCACCGCGTCAGCCATCGGTTATGGAGCCACGGCTTACGCTGGCCGGCACGCTTCCTGGCCTATCTGGCCCGCTGGGCGACCGGCATCGAGATTCATCCCGGTGCCACCCTAGGCGCGCGGCTGTTCATCGACCACGGCATGGGAGTGGTCATCGGCGAAACCGCAGTGATCGGCGACGACTGCACGCTCTACCACGGCGTCACCCTGGGCGGCACCAGCTGGCAAAAAGGCAAACGCCACCCGACTCTGGGCAATGGCGTAGTGATCGGCGCGGGCGCCAAGGTGCTCGGCCCTATCAGCGTCGGCGACGGTGCCCGCATCGGCTCCAATTCGGTCGTGCTGCGCGAGGTACCCGCCGGCGCGACCGTGGTCGGTATTCCAGGCCACATCATCAACCCCGACCGCAAGGCCCAGGAAGCTCAGAGACTCGCCATCGCCAGCAAGCTCGGCTTCGACGCCTACGGCATGACGCCGGACATGCCGGACCCCGTGGCGCATGCCGTCAACCACATGCTCGACCATATCCAGGCTCTGGACCAGCAAGTCGCGGGTCTCAAGCGGGCGCTGCGGGAACGGGGCATCGATCTGGAAGAAGCCCCGCTGCCCGAGCTGGACGATTGCCAGCTCGATCCTGGCGAACCGCGCTAACAGCCTCCGCAAG
The DNA here is from genome assembly GCA_028688525.1 of Methylococcus sp. Classification (GTDB taxonomy): domain Bacteria; phylum Pseudomonadota; class Gammaproteobacteria; order Methylococcales; family Methylococcaceae; genus Methylococcus. The sequence goes on from JAQTYA010000099.1 coordinate 5,036, forward strand.
GGGCCAACTCGTGCCCCTCCGCCGTCCAGACCTGCAGACCTTTTTCCAAGTGATAGACCTTCTGGTAGCCCTGCTCGCCGGCAAGCATTTTGCCGACCGTGGCGGTGCGGTTGCCTGAACGGCAGACCAGCACTACCGGCTGGCCGGCATTCGGCGCAACTGCTTTGAACTGCTGCATCCAGGCCGCGGCGTCGTAGCTGCCTTTAGAGTCGAAGAACATAATCGGCTTGCTCCCGGCGATGACGCCGGTCTTGCGCCATTCCTCCGGAGTGCGGACGTCCACCACCGGCACCCCCTGAGCTTTCAGCGCTTCCAGTTCGTCCGGGGTTATGCCGACCAGTTCACCGCCATACGCCGGCACACCTGCCATGACCCACGCCAGCGCGGCTGCTTGCAGACCCATTTTCATATACCGTGTCCTCGTTCGTGGCTGCCTGATCGAATCAAGCGGGCCGCAGTGAATCATGAATTTCTAATTTTTCCAAGCTGTGGACAAAACTCTTTTTCCTCTCCGCTCTACGCTCCGGCACAGACCGGACTGGAACCTGACGACTGGAAGGTAAACAATCGCCGCCGAAATGGAGGGATTTGCCAGGCATAGAGATATAGTATTGTTTTATATTAGAAATTCCTTGAACGCCATACTCTCCATACCCGCTCACGACTCAGAAATCAAGGCCTTGACGTCCGCAAACGGCAGTCCGTATCGGGTTCACGATATCCACAGAATCTGTGGATAACTTTGTGCGCAGTTTGTAGGCGGCCCGCCAGAACGCCCACTATTCAACCCCTCCGGCGATTTGCGAAAATCTCGGTCACCCGACCGTCATATGGCCCCAGCCCAAAAATCCCCATGTCCGATTCCGCCTTCGATTTCGACCTCGCCGTTCTCCGGAAAAGCTTTTCCATCCCCGTCCTGGTGGACTTTTGGGCGCCCTGGTGCGCGCCCTGCCGCGCCCTCACCCCGGTGTTGGAAACTCTCGCTGCGCGCATGGCCGGCCGCTTCGAGCTGGTCAAACTGAATACCGAGGAATATCCGGAAATCGGCCAGCAATACGGCGTCCGCGGGATTCCCAACGTCAAGCTGTTCGTCGACGGCGCCGTCGCCGACGAGTTCGCCGGCGCCCTGCCTGAATCGGCGGTGGAAGCCTGGCTGCAGCGCGCCTTGCCCAGCCCTTACCGGGGGCAACTGAAACTGGCCGAAGGCTTGATCGGCGCCGGCCGCTCCGCCGAAGCGGAGCCGCTACTGCGGCAGATATTGGACGCCGAGCCGGGCAACGCCAGGGCCGCCGTCCTGCTGGCCCATTGGCTGCTGAAAACGGCGGCGCCCGAAACGGCACTAGCCGTCATCAAGCACATCGGTCCGGACTCCGATCAACACGACTCTGCCGAAGCCCTGCGCACGCTGGGGCGGCAGTTCGAACTGCTGGATCACCCGGATCGGCTGGAGGAATCGCCGGTCAAACCGGAATATCTGGATGCTATCCGGAACATCCAGGCAGAAAACTACGAACAAGCACTGGAGCAATTGATCGAGCTGGTCCGCAAAGCCCGCGGCTATGACGGCGGCGGCGCCCGTAAGGCCTGCGTCGCCATCTTCCGGCTGCTGGGCGATGGCCACGAACTCACCCGCCGCTACCGCGGCCAACTCTCAAATGCGCTCTATGTTTAAGCGCGGGATCGGACTCATGACCAGCGCACTATTGATGGCCGCGGCGGCTTCCGCCGCGCCGCTGCAACCCCCCGTGGAAACAGGACCGTTCCGGACGCCGGATCTGGTGGAAGTCGCGCCGCTCGACCCCGCGATCAAACTCGACGTCCGCTACGCCACGTCCAACAATTTCGTCCACAAGGCCGTATACGCCGAACCGCGGGTGTTCCTGCAGCGCACTGCAGCCGCAGCCCTGCTGCGGGCCGGCGCCCGCCTAAAACCTCAGGGCTACGGCCTGATGCTGTTCGACGGCTACCGCCCCTGGTCGGTGACCCGCTTGTTTTGGGACTCGACCAGCGGCAGCCAGCGGATGTTCGTAGCCGATCCCCGCCTAGGTTCCCGCCACAACCGGGGATGCGCGATCGATCTCACCCTGTACGATCTGAAGACGGGGCGGGAAGTGGCCATGCCTTCCGATTACGACGAGATGACGGAACGCGCCTACCCCGGCTACGAAGGCGGCACCCCTGAAGCACGCGCACACCGCGACCGGCTCAAAGCGGCAATGGAAGCGGAAGATTTCACGGTGCATCCGCGTGAATGGTGGCATTACGACTATGCCCTGTGGCCGGAATATGCCATTCTCGACATACCGTTTTCAGCGATCGGGCACTGAACGCCGAAGTAAGGCTACGCCCCGATCCGGGTAAGCGGATCACTCGAACCGCCCCGAGGGAAAAGCCATGTTTCCGCTACGCGACATCAACCCGGCCCTGCACCGGCCTATCGCCGTCCTGCTGATTCTGCTGCTTAACGTCGGCGCCTGGATGATCGTTCAGGGATTCGGCCAGGACCAAGCCTTGGCGCGCTCCCTCTGCGAATATGCACTGATTCCCGGCGAACTGCTCAAATTAGCCCCCACAGGCACGGTCGTCCCGGTCAGCCCAAACCTCGGCTGCCAACTCGAAGGCAGTGCTTCTCTGTGGCCCTTGCTCACCCATATGTTCCTGCATGGCGGCTGGTTCCACATCATCGGCAATATGTGGTTCCTCTGGGTCTTCGGAGACAACGTGGAAGACGTGATGGGACCGGTCCGCTTCGTCGCTTTCTACCTGCTGTGCGGTCTGGCCGCGGCGGCGGCGCAGATCGCCTCGGACCCCTCCGCCGCCGTGCCGATGGTCGGCGCCTCCGGTGCCATCGGCGGCGTCATGGGGGCCTATGCCCGGCTCTACCCCCGCACTCAAGTCGTCACGCTGATCTTCCTGGGCTTCTATTGGACCACGGTCGCAGTCCCGGCTTTCGCCATGCTGGGTTACTGGTTTTTCCTTCAGCTCGTCAGCGGCTTGCCTTCCTTGGGCGGCGCCGGCGGCGGTGTGGCCTTCTGGGCCCATGTCGGAGGCTTCCTGGCCGGGCTCCTCCTGATCGGTCCGATGCACCGGCGAGATTACCTCGCCCAGCGGGCGCGTTTCGTAGAGCGACATTCATTAGAGGCCGGACCCTTCTGAGTTGTAACGCTTCGGCCCACTGCTGCGAGAAAATATGCCCGGCGCGGACCTCCATCGCTTTTCTACCCGCCTGGATGAACCCTGATTTCAATTCGCCGGCACGCATGCTGCCAAACGGTAAACTTACGACTCTGATTTTCGGCGCAAATGGATAGAATAATCACCGCTATCAAGAGCGGTATAGCCGCTTCGTCTCTGGCTCTTGCCTGCTCAACCCTATTCGGCTGTGCGGAGCAGAACTACAAACCGGCCCCCCTGCCCATATTCATGCGGGAATCCGGCGCCGCAACCAGCCTCCCGAGCCCCGAAGTGGCGCCATCGGCTACGCCGCTTCCCCCGGCGGCAACCGTCCCCGGCGGCGAACAAAACGTAGAAACCGTGGAACTCAGCCTGGACGGCGCAATCTCCCGGGCGCTCGAAGCCGATCCGGAAATCAAAGCCGGTTATGAAAACCTCCGCCAAGTGGAAGCGGATCTGGTAACCGCCGGCCTGCTGCCGAATCCCGAATTGACCTCAGACTTGCTGATGATGCCGTGGGGCCAGCCGTTCCGCGCCACGAAGCAGGGCGGCCCGACCCAAACCGACGCCATCGTCGCCTTTCCGATCGACTGGCTCATCTTCGGCAAACGGGCTGCGGCCATTGTCACCGCCCAAAAGGGGCTGGACGTCTCCACCGCCCGTTTCTCCGACCTGCTGCGCCAGCGCATCAGCGGAACCATCGCGGCGTATTACAACGTCCTCGAAGCCGAGGCGCTGCTCGAACTGGCGCAGATCGACCTGAAAAATCTGACGCAGTTGGAACATGTCATCTCCAAACGGGTAGCCTACGGCGATATCCCAACCATGGAGCTGGATCGCGTCCGCCTGAACGTCTTCGCCGCCACGCGGGAACTGCGCGCCCAGCAAGCCGCGCTGGCTTCCACCCAGGCCAAGCTGCGCTCGTTCCTGGGCTATGCCAAAAGAATCCCGCTAAAACTTCAGGGCAGCCTGGACGTCGCCAAGCCGGCCGCGCCATTGACCGCCGAAACCGCCTTTTCCCTCGCCGAAGAAAACCGCCCGGACCTCATCGCACTGCAGCACCAGATCGCCATGGCGGCGGCAAACGTCGAGCTGGAGGAGCGGCGCGCGTACCCGATGGTCAGGCCCGCCTTCGGCTACACGAAGCAGTTTCAGAACGAGATGGACCAGCCCAACGCCGAATCGTGGAACGTAATCCTGCAAATGAACCTGCCCTTGTTCGACAGGAACCAAGGCAACATCGCCAAAGCCCGCTCTCAAAAAACGCAGGCCGAGCACAATCTGACCATGCAACTCGTCAACATGAGCGCAGAAATCGTCCAAGCGGCGGAGAACTTCCGAGCCGCTCACGACGCATTGATCCTGGACGACCCCGGCCAGACCACGGCAGCGAGCAACGTGCGCGACAAAATCCGCCTCGCGTTCGAGTTCGACGAAAGGCCGCTCATCGACGTGCTCGACTCCCAGCGCACCTTCCGCGATACCTATAAGCTCCATATCGCCAGCCGCTCCAACTACTGGCACTCGCTTTATGCCCTCAACTCGGCCATCGGAAAGCAGGTGCTCCGGTGATTGCAGAGCCGCCGGACAGCCCATATATCGCGGACGATGAGTTTCGCAAACTTGGGCTATCTACGCGGGCGCTCAAAAGCCGGAATCTCCGGGAAAGCCGGGGAGGTTCAAACGAAGACAGCCGAAGTGCTCTCGCTACGACCTATGCACATGCCTGGTTTAGGAGTGCCGTGCCATAGGAGTTGTCAATAACACATAACCACTGTCCTGACGGCGCCTTCCTGTACACATAGGTGGAATCACGCTCCGACGAGAACTGACTGTCGGGTTTTCCGGACGCACGAACAAACGTCTTTGCTAGCACCAACGCGATATCTCCCATTTCAAAGAAGATCATATTGCCCTGTTCAACCTCAAGGCTGTCATTGAAGTACCCCGATATTGCGTCAAAGGCCTTTCTGATTTGCGTCTTGCCTTTTGCGTACCTTTCCGGCGCAATGACCAACATTGCATCTTCGGCATAGAAATTCATTAATCGGTCAAAATCTCGGCAATTGATTGCCTGATCCGCTTGATGGATTGCGTTTCTTAGGGCTTCGTTGCTCATAGCTTGCTCCTTGTGCTTGGGTTAGTGCCCCAAGAAGCAGACACAAAAAACCCGCTTCTTAGGGCGGGTTCGTTAAGTCTAGGAAATCTACTGGCGCTAGCGAACCCACCGTTCAAATCGAACGATGCTAATAATTCGCTGGGAGACGAGATTTGCATGGCGCATGGTCGATAACCTATATCAGCTGACAATCGAAGTCTATCAGGAATTTCTGGGGCACAAGGATGTCACCACCGCGATGATTTACACCCACGTGCTGATCCGGGGGGAGGGCGTGGTGAGTCCGTTGGATCGAATCTGAGCAGATAAAATCCTTCTGCTCGGGCAGGATGTTCGTAGATCCTCGCCACCCCAGCCCAATCTCCCACGAGGAGAGAGCATAATGCCAAGCTATCTAGCGAGACTTTGGTAACGGGAAACTCCTCTTGAAACCGCCCCTCCCTAATTCAAGAACCCGCCTCAGCGCTTCGGTCGACCGCCAGGCGCAGCGGCTGCGCCAAGCCGAGCGCGAACGCCGCGGGGTGCTGGCCCAAACGGCCTATCTCGGTACACTGGGCTTGGTGTTCGTGCTGCCGCTGGTGGCGGGAGCTTACCTGGGGCGCTGGCTGGATCAGCACAGCGCAGGCTATTCGATCCGCTGGACCTTGAGCCTGTTGTTCCTCGGGCTGGTGGTCGGCGCCTGGAATGCTTGGCAGCTGATCAAAAGGCATGAGGATTGAGCGTATATGGAGCAGATCGACTTTTTCGCCAAAATCCTCGGCCATATTGGGCCGGTGGCGGTCAGCGACAGCCTCCTCACTTCGCTGCTGGTGACGGCTTTGCTCGGCACGGTCTCGGCGGTGCTGACGCGGCGGAAAAGCGCCTTGCCGGACCGCATCCAGGTGGCTCTGGAAGGCGTCGTATCGGCTTGCGAGAATGCGGTACGCGACGTGATCCCGAGCGCTTACCGCGAGGTAACGCCCTTCATCATGAGCCTATGGCTGTTCCTGGCGACCGCCAACCTCATTAGCCTCATCCCCGGCTTCGACTCGCCGACGCGGGATCTTTCGGTGACCTCCGCGCTGGCGGTGCTGGTATTCTTTTCGGTGCACTGGTTCGGTATCCGGAGCCAGGGAGTCCGCTCCTATCTGAAGCATTACCTGACGCCGAATCCTATCCTCTTGCCTTTCCATCTGATTGGCGAAATCACCCGCACTCTGGCTTTGGCGATCCGACTATTCGGGAACATGATGAGCATGGAACTGATCGGGCTGCTGCTGCTGGTCATCGGCGGGCTGTTCGTGCCGGTGCCGATCCTGCTGCTGCATGTGGTCGAGGGCTTGGTTCAGGCCTATATTTTCGGCATTCTGTCGCTGGTCTATATCGCCGGCGGCATCCAGTCCGGCCCGAAACAGGAGAACAGCCCCCCATGAACGACCTGACCGGTTTCGTCAGCCTGTCCACTGTATCTGCGGTCCTCGGCATCGCCCTGGCGGTGATGGTGCCGGCCCTGGCGATGGGCCGGGCCATCGCCACCGCGCTGGAGGCCCTGGCCCGGCAGCCGGAAGCGGAAAAATCCATCATGCGCACCTTGTTCATCGGCTTGGCAATGATCGAATCCCTGGCCATCTACGCGCTGGTCATCGTTCTGATCGTGCTGTTCCGCAATCCGCTGATTGAATACCTCGGCCGCTGACCGTGGATCTGAATCCCTCCACCTTCGTCCTGGAGATCGTCAATTTTCTGATCCTGGTTTGGCTGCTCAAGCGCTTCTTGTATAAGCCGGTCAGCGCCGCCATCGAGGAACGGCGCCGGCAGATCGCCCATACCGTGGACCAAGCCCGCGACACCCAGACCGCAGCGGAAACCCTACGCCAGCACTACGAAACGCGTCTGGCGGATTGGGAAACGGAAAAGCGGCAGGCCCGGGAAGATTTCAGGCAAGAACTTGAAAGAGATAGACAGCGCGCACTAGGCGATCTGGAAAAAGCTCTAGCCGCCGAGCGCGAAAAAACCGAGGTGCTGTTGGAGCGGCAGCACCGCGCCGCGGAAGCCGAGCTCGAACATGCGGCCCTGCACCTGAGCCGGCAATTCGCCGCCCGCTTCTTGCAGCGGCTGGCCGGCCCCGAGATGGAGGAGGCCCTGCTCCGGCTGTTCATCGACGACCTGAGCGAACTCGACAAGGAACATTGGCAATCCCTCGAACGCGCCCTTGCGGATACGCCCCGCATCGAGGTCGCCAGCGCTTTCCCTTTGACCGCCGAACTGCGCGATTCGCTGAGGCAGGCATTCGAGCATCGCATCGCCCAGACAATCGATTGGATTTATTGCGAGGAACCGGCCCTTTTTTGCGGCATCAGGCTGCAAGCCGGTCCCTGGATGCTCGCGGCTAATGTTAAGGAAGAATTGGAGTTCTTTTCCGACCACGCCGAAGGCTTATCCCGCTCTGCCTTTGTAGGGCCTT
>JAQTYA010000100.1 GCA_028688525.1 Methylococcus sp.
TCATCCTGGGTCAAACGTGCCTCGATGCCCCGCAGCCAAGGAAAAACCTTTTCGATCAGGTGGGTGGGGTTGGTTTTCTCCTGGCGGATATAGCTCCAACGGCAGGGTTCGGCATCGAGCCTCTGGCGTAGCGCCTGTCGGTCGTCGGGCTGCGCTGCATCGATTTGGGCTTGCTCCGCCGCAGTCAAGGTGTAAATGGAACGCAGACCTTTTGCGGCCCGTTTCCGATCGATGTCTTCCAAGCGTTTGAGAAACAGGAGGTAGGTGATCTGTTCCACGGCCACCAGGGGATTGGTCAGGCCGGCGGACCAGAAACGGTCCCAGAGTTTGTCGACTTTCTTCTTGATGTGGGGGGCAAGCATTCAGGATTTTCCTAGAGGTTAAGCCGCTTCGTCGACCAAGCGGCTGGCAAAGGCGATGAGGTCCTCGATGTCTTGGGGCGGAAACAGCGCTTCGACCCGGCCGGCGCGCGACAGCGGCGGTTCGCTGAGCGTGGCGAGGGTAATGCGGCCGCGACGGAGCACGGCGGCTTTCACGGCACGCAGAAAATTGAGCTGATTGGCACGAAGATAGCCGTGCCGGGCGATGAAGGTCTCGAAAGCGGCGTTGATGCGCACCTCCCGATTCGGCAGCCGGGCGTCTTCACAGAGGATGTGGCGCAGAAATTCCGGCAGCGATGCCGTGGCGTTTTCGAAAGCGAGCCGCAAGCTGTCTTCCGTGACGAACAAATCGGCTTGGTTCAGGACCGCGGCGATGCTGTCCACTTCCTCATCCGATAAGGCTTCACCGTTCTTGAGTTTGGCCAAAGCCGGCAGCTCGTCGGCCAGACGCCGAACCCAGGCTTCGACCTGCTCGCGGTAGCTGTCGGCGAAAGCACCTTCACCGGCGGGTCCGTAGATGATCCAACTGCGTTGGGTGATGGCATCCGGCAGGTTGATTTCGACCGTTTTACTGGTGGTCGAGGTGCAGTAACGCATCAGGGGCGCGAAGGTGGCTTGCAAGGCATTCAGCCTGGGCAAATCCAGATGCTGCCAGAAGCCGGCCGAGGCGACCCAGGCCCGCTGCTCCTGCACGCGCCGTACGTCGGGGATGTTGTCCGCCAAGCTGGCAACGGCCGCCAGGATGCGATCTTTCACTTTGGCTTGTTCGACTTCATCGGACTTCAGCCAAGCCACTGTAAGCCGCTCGCACCAGATTCGGAATTGCAGTTCTTCCAGTCTCCACCACGGCGCCAAGCGCATGAGCGGGGCTATGGTTTTGGATAGATGTTCCTGCGTGCCCTGACTCGGAGCGGGCCACTGCCGGGCCAAGGTGTCGAGTTCGTCCCAGTGCGGGCGCACATCGATGCTCTGGCGCGGCAGGGCGGCGAGCATGGCTTGCAATTCGGCGACAATGGCCACGGTGTCCAGTTGCTGGACGTGCAGCAGCAGCCATTTTTCAAGACGCAGCCGGAACAGCCGCACCGGCAGTGGTTCGGCGAGATGGTCGATTTCTCCCTCGGGATTGAGCTTGAAATAGGCGAAGTTTTTCCAGTGATCGATGATGAGGAAATCCTTCTTGGCCTCGCCCGTGGCTTTGTCAGTGTGCAACCGGGTGCCGCGACCGATCATCTGCCAGAACTTGACCTTGCTAAATACCGGTTTGGCGAAAACCAGGTTCTGGATGGCTGGCACGTCGACGCCGGTGTCGAGCATGTCCACGGAAATGACGACGCGCGGCATGGTTTTGTATTTGAAGTCGTCCAGCGTGGCCTCGGATCGCTCCATGTGGCTGTCGATTATCTCGGCCATACCTTGCCGCTGCAGTTCCGGGTAGAGACGGTTGAAACTCTCGTAAAGCCGTTTGGCGTGGGCATGGCTAACGGCGAAGACGATACTCTTATGGGGCAGGCCGCGAGCATCCTTGCGGCTCTTATCCATGAATTCGCGAACTATGGCGTCGTTGGTCCCCTGGTTGACGATGCTCTTCTCGATGTCGCTGCCTTCGAAGTTCAGTTCGTCGATTTCCACGCCCTGGTCGCGGGCCATTTGCTGCAGGGGCTCGGGCAAGGTATCGCCTTGTATGCCTTTGATCTGAAAATTGGTTTGCGCGTCCAGCACGCGGTAATTGACCAGGTTTCCGTCGGCGATGGCTTGTTCGTAGCTGTAGTAATAACTGGGTATCCCATCGCCGCAATCGAAAAGCTGAAAAGTATTATGGTCTATGTAATCAGTCGGCGTCGCTGTCAAGCCGATCTGGATCGAGTCGAAGTGATCGAATATCGCCTTGTAACGCTGATAGATCGAGCGGTGGCTTTCGTCGGCGATTATCAAATCGAAACAGCCGACCGACAGACGCTCGTAAACCTGCATCATGCTGGGATATGTGGCGAACTGGATTCTGGCCCCTGAGGTTTCTCCACCTTCGATCCTAGCCAGCCCTTCATTCGATAAATGGGCCTTGAACTCCGACATCGCTTGGCGAACCAATGCCCTGCGATCCGCGAGAAAAAGCACTTTCTGAACACGCTTCGCACGTAGAAGAGTATCCACCAGAGCGATGGTCGTACGCGTCTTGCCGGTTCCGGTGGCCATGACCAGCAAGAATCTCCGCCTCGCCTCATCAATGCCCTCCGTGACGCGGCGAATTGCTTCGTTCTGATAATCCCGCCCTGCAATTTCCGGGTCGATCGCAACCTTAGCCAGCGGTAAGGCGTACAGCCTTTGATGCTTCAATCGTTCTAAATCATCTCGAGTGTAAAAGCCGGCGACCTTTCTTGGGGGATAACGAACGCGATCCCAAAATTGGATTTCCTGGCCATTGCTCAGAAAAACAAACGGGTCATAGCCGAACTTGGCTTTGATGATGTCGGCATAATCGGCGGCCTGCCGTTTGCCCGAGAGTTCATCACGGGATGAGCGCTTGGCCTCAACGATAGCAAGCGGCTTGCCGTCCGAGCCCAACAGAACATAATCTGCAAACTGCTCCTGACCGTAGGTACCCTCGGGTTCCGCCGCCTGCAACATGACCTCTTCGAGAAGCATCTTGCGGTGCTTGGACCATCCCGCGCGAACGAGTTGGGCGTCTATCAGCTCGGCACGTGTAACGGATTCAATGCGATCAAGGTTAGTCAAGAATCCCCTCTACCCAATCAGCAGAAGTAACAAACCGGCGGCACGCAGACCCCTCCATGACAAACGCTGAGGCATTGCAAACCTGTAGCTACTCAAAAATCGGCGAAGATCATACCTCAGGCGATAAGCGTAATGGGGACGAACTCTCAGATCCCTGATATTCCCCTCTAGCCGACCTAATGCCTACGCCTATAATGGCCCGTCTCTACTAACCCGAGGTCCTGCAGGCATGGCCGCCGAATCGAAGACGCTCGAACACTTCCAGGTCGTCCACCAAACCCGCTCCCGCATACGCATCGTGGCGCCCAGTTTGCGGAAAAACGCCGAGCGCACCTATATTTTCGGAGTGCTGCTGCGCAAGCATCCGGCGGTGAAACGGGTGCGCATGGTGCCGGCGCTGGGCTCGGTAACCGTGAATTACGATCCTGCGGCAGTGCCTGCGGCGGAATTCCAAGATTTTTTGGATACGGTGCTAGGCAATCTAGGCCCCTCGCCCGCGCCGACTCTCGCCTCTGCCGTCAGCCGCGAGCTGAATCCCAAACTGCCGCTGCATGAATTCAACGTCGCGGTGGAGGGCATGACCTGCGTGTCCTGCGCGCTGCTGATCGAGATGCTGCTCCGGCGCGATCCGCGGGTGGCTTCGGCCAGCGTCAACTTCGCCACGGAAACCGCCCAGGTACTGACGGCGATGAGCCGGGACGAGCTATACGGAACGCTGCGCAGGCTGGGCTACCAGCCCCAGCCGATGGACAGCGTGGCGCAGCGCCGGGCTTTGCTGGTCCGGGAGAAGGCCCGTATCGGCAAAGCCTGGCAGCATTGTTTCTGGTCCCTGGTTTTCAGCGTGCCGACCCTGTTGATCGGCCTGTTCGCGCCGCGCTCGCGGCTCATGGGCTGGGTGCAGCTGGCGGTATCGGCGCCGGTACTGCTCGGCAGCGGACGCGAGTTCTTCGAGAAGGCGTGGCAACTGGCCCGGCGCCGGTCCGCCAGCACCGATACCCTAGTCGCCGCAGGCGTCGGCTCGGCCTATGCCTACAGCTTTTTCTCCCTGGCAACCGGGCGCGGCGGGTATTACTTCGAGGCGGCGGCCGGCATCATTTCCTTTGTCCTGATGGGCCGCTACCTGGAAGAAAAGGCCCGCGGCCAGGCGCACCAAGCCATCCGCCGGTTGGTGGAGCTACAGCCGCAGGCGGCGACGGTGTTGCGGACGGAGCAGGCCGTGAACGTCGCCATCGATGAGGTCCGGATCGGCGACCTGATGCTGGTGCGGCCCGGCGAGCGCATTCCCGCCGACGGCGTGGTCGTCCAAGGGCTGTCGGCGGTGGACGAATCCATGGTGACAGGGGAGAGCCTTCCGGTCATCAAAGAAGTGGGCCACAAAGTCACCGGCGGCTGCATCAACGGCAACGGCGCCCTGCAAGTCCGGGTCACGGCCGTCGGCGCGGAAACCGTCTTGTCCGGCATTTTGCGCACGCTGGAACAAGCCCAGACCAGCCGGCTGCCGATTCAGCTCACGGTCAACCGGCTGTCGGCCTACTTCATACCCGCCGTCATGGCGGTGTCCGGCGCTACCTTCTTCGGCTGGATGGCGGCAGGTGCGGGATTCGGCACGGCGCTCACCCATGCCGTCACCGTGCTGCTGGTCGCCTGCCCCTGCGCGCTCGGGCTGGCGACGCCGGCCGCCGTGATGGTCGGCACCGGGCAGGCTGCGCGGCGCGGCATCTTCATCCGCAACGCCGAGAGCCTGGAAACCGCATCCGGCCTCACCGTGATGGTGTTCGACAAGACCGGCACCCTCACCGAGGGCAAGCCGTGGATCACCGATATCGCCAACATCTCGGACCTGGACGATGCGGGATTGCTGCGGCTTGCCGCCGCCGCGGAATCGCATTCCGAGCACTTCATCGGCAAAGCCATCCTCGCCCACGCCGGTGCTCTAGGCTTAGCCTGGCCCGCACCGGCCGAATTCCGGATCGAGGCCGGTTTGGGGATAGGCGCCGTGGTCGAAGGACATGAGGTGCTCATCGGTAACCAGCGCTGGCTGAACCGGCACAAGATCAAGAGCGGCAAGAAACTGGACGACAAGGCGCAGAGCTTCGCGGCACAGGGCAAAACGCCGGTGTTCGTAGCCGTAGACGGCCGCAGCGCCGCAGTGCTCGGCATTGCCGACCGGCCGCGCGAGGACGCCGGCTTAGCCATCGCCCGGCTGCACCGGCGCGGGGTCCGAACCCTCATGGTGACCGGCGATGTCGAACCCGCCGCCGAGCATATCGCCGCCCTGGTCGGCATCCACCGGATCGAGGCCGGTGCCCGCCCTGGGCGCAAGCTGGAAATCGTCCGCCAATTGCAGGCCCGCGGCGAGCGGGTCGGAATGATCGGCGACGGCATCAACGACGCCCCTGCCCTGGCCGCTGCCGACGTCGGACTCGCGGTCGGCAGCGGCACCGACATCGCCAAGCAATCCGCCGACTTGACGCTGCTGACTGGCGATATTTCCAAGGCAGCCGAAGCCATGGAGCTGAGCGGACACACCCTGCGGGTGATCCGTCAGAACTTGTCCTGGGCCTTCGGCTACAACCTCGTCGCCATTCCGCTGGCCGCCTTCGGCAAGCTCCATCCGATGGCCGCTTCCGCCGCAATGGCGGCGAGTTCGGTCAGCGTAGTCCTGAACGCCTTGCGCTTGCAGCGGGAATAAGCCGGCCGCAGCAGCCCGTCAGGCCGGATACACCAGCAATTCCTGCCCGGTCTTGAGGCGGCTACTTATGCTCAAGCCGTTCCACGCCGCCAGCGCCGTCGCCGAAACGCCGTGGCGCTTGGCTATGGCCGCGAGGGTCTCGCCTTTCTGCACCACGATTTTGGTCGCCGATACCCATTCCGTCCCTTTGAAGTTCGCCGCAATGACCTCGGCGTTTTTCAGCGGCAGCATCAGCCTGTACTTGCGCCGAGGCGCCTCGGATAGGGATTTCATCGCCGGGTTCAACAGCTTGAACACTTCTTCGGGCACGCCGGCGGCGGCGCCGACATCGGCCGGGCGGACGCCGGAGCCGATCTCGACCCGCGCCAAGACAGGCCGTCCCTGCACCGGGTCGATCCGGACGCCATGGCGCTCTGGCTCAGCGATGATGCGGGAAAGAGCTAAGACTTTCGGGACATAGGCACGGGTTTCCGCCGGCAGCGGCAGGCTCCAGAAATCGGTGCTTAGCCCCGCTGCCCGGTTGGATGCGATCGCCGAATCCACCGCACCCTCTCCGGCGTTGTAGGCGGCCAGCGCCAGCAGCCAATCGCCGCCGAAACGGCCGCGCAAATGCTTGAAATACGACAGCGCAGCTCCGGTAGCGGCATGGATGTCGTAGCGCCCGTCGTAATCCTCGGCAATCTCCACGCCGAAGCGCTGCCCAGTCGCCGGAATCAGCTGCCACAGACCAGCGGCGGCTTTCGGCGACTGCGCCGCCGGGTTGTAGCCGCTCTCCACCATGGGGACCAACACCAGATCCACCGGCAGCTCCCGGCGCTCCGCCTCGCCCACGAGGTAATGCAGAAACGGCTCGGCCCGCTTGGCCAAACCCCGAACCCGCCCCGGCTTGGCCCGCAGCGCCGCCAATTCGGCGTCGACCGCCGCGTGACCGCAGTGGGCCAACGCCAGGCGCGTGCCCACGTAATGCCACAAACCGTTCTTCTCTCCCATTGCCGGCCCGGCGGCAATCACGCGAATGCCTTCGCCGGACAATCCGGACCGCTGCGGCAGAGCCGCCGCGGCGGGAGCGGCAACGGCCGGCGTTTCCAAGGACCGGAAGTAATCCGCCAGCAGCGTCTCGATCAGCTCGCCGTCGGTAGCTGAGCGCAGGCGCGGAATCCGGTCATCGTCCGGCGAATCGCCACGGACAGCTGTCCCGGAAGGCGTTCCCGCGCACCCGGCTAGCCATGCCGCACAAGCTATGAGAATGAATCGCGATGCGCTCATTTCGGGGAAATTTCGACCTAGCCTGAATCCGTTGCTTCCGAGTGCAACATATAACACCTGCCCCGTGCTTTCATAGCCTCAGAGGCCGTCTTGTTGAGCCGGGCATAAGCATGCCATCATCGGCTCGGCGCCTCGGCGCGCCGCGGTTCACCACTTCCCGAGGAGGAAACGCCATGACAAAAAGAATGCAGCTTTGCCTATCGATCGCCCTGAGCACCGTGCTCGGCGGACCCGCCCTAGCCAGCGAAGACCTCGCCAAAGCCAAAAACTGCCTAATGTGCCATGCGGTCGACAAAAAAATCATGGGGCCCGCCTTCAAGGACGTCGCCCAGAAATACGCCGGCCAGCCCGGCGCCGACACCAAACTCGCCGAAAAAGTCATGAAGGGAGGATCGGGCTCCTGGGGCGCCATGCCGATGCCGCCCAACCCGCAAGTCAACGAAGAAGAAGCGAAGAAACTGGTGCAATGGGTGTTGGGGCTGAAATAGCCGCTTGGCAGAGACACAAAATATACCCGCCCAGAAGGGCGCGCCGTTAACTGCGGAAATATTGGCCGGAACGGCAGCTGTCATGCCGGATCGGATTCCGGCATGACAGGAGAAATTATCTTGCGAAAAAAGCAGGCCGCACCACATCCGCGGCTATCACCGCCCTGCTGCCGAATACGCCGACAGCACTTTGTCCCGTCATGACAAGGCTTTGGCGATATTGCGATAATTGGAATCCTCATCCCAACGCCAACCCTCAGCCGAGTCCTTAAGTGGCACCCATGACCCAGGAACCCGAACCCGGCCGCCAGCTGAGTATCAATCTCCGGGACGATGCCCTGATCCTCAGCCTGAGCGGCCATTGGACACTGAGCAGCGCCAAACCCGAAGATCAGGGGCTGTCCGGGGTCATCGAACAGCTCCCCACGTCTGCGGCGGTATCCTTCAAGACCGAAAACCTCGAGGATTGGGATAGTGTCCTGCTGACATTTCTCACCCGGACCATCGATGCCTGCAGCAAGCGCGGCTTGAGCGTCCATCTCGACGGTTTGCCCGCTGGCGTCCAAGGCCTGCTGAAACTGGCTTATGCGGTGCCGGCGCGCAGCGATGCGCATCACGAGGAAACAGTACCCGGCTTTCTCGAAAGCGTGGGGCTGCGCGCCCTGGCGGTCTGGCGCCTGACGGCCAGCCTGCTCGGCTTCATCGGCGAGGCGACGCAGAGCGTCCTACGCCTATTCGGCGGCCGGGCCAGATTCCGCAGCGTGGATTTCTGGCAGTTCGTCGAGGAATGCGGTGCCCGAGCCCTGCCGATCGTGACGCTCATCAGCCTGCTGGTGGGCATGATCTTGGCCTTCGTCGGCGCTCACCAGCTTTCGATGTTCGGAGCGGAAATCTATATCGCCGGCGCCGTAGGCATCGGCATGGTGCGGGAAATGGGTGCAATGATGACGGGCATCATCATGGCCGGACGCACCGGCGCCGCTTACGCCGCTCAGATCGGCACGATGCAGGTCAACGAGGAGGTCGATGCGCTACGCACCATGGGCATCGACCCGGTAGATTTCCTGGTGCTGCCGCGGGTGCTGGCGCTGGTGCTGATGATGCCGGTGCTGTGCATCTATGCCGATGTCATGGGCATCCTCGGCGGCGCCTTGGTCGGCATTAGCACTTATGGAATTTCCAGCTCGGAATTCATGGGCGAACTGCGGAAGTTTGTCCATTTCAACGACATCGCGGTAGGAATATTCAAATGCAGCGTGTTCGGCGTGCTGGTGGCCTTGGCGGGCTGCTTGCGCGGCATGGAATGCGGGCGCAGCTCCGCCGCCGTCGGCCTGGCGACAACCTCGGCGGTAGTCACGGCCATCACTTTGATCGTCGCTTCCGATGCGGTGATGACGATCATCACGACGCTACTAAACATCTGAGCGAGCAGCCCGTGGCGGAACCTCATATTCGCGTTGCCGGACTCACCCTGGCCTATGGCAGCTTCATCATTCAGCGCGATCTGAACTTCACGGTCAACCGCGGCGACGTGTTCATCATCATGGGCGGCAGCGGCTGCGGCAAGAGCACGCTGCTGCGGCATATGATAGGACTGCAGAAACCGGCCGCCGGCCATGTCTATTTTGGCGAACAGGGACTGTGGGACGTATCCGACGGCGAGCGCGCGCGTCTGATGCGGCGCTGCGGCGTGCTATACCAGAGCGGCGCGCTATGGAGTTCGATGACCCTGGCCGAAAACATCGCCCTGCCCTTGGCCGAGTACACCCGATTGAATCCCGCAGAGATCCGCGAATTGGTCTCGCTCAAGCTAGCTCTGGTTGGACTGGCCGGATTCGAGGACTACTACCCGGCGGAAATCAGCGGCGGCATGCAAAAGCGTGCGGGCCTGGCGCGGGCCATGGCCTTGGACCCGGAGATCCTGTTTTTTGACGAACCCTCGGCCGGACTCGATCCGATCAGCGCCAAGCTGCTGGACGACCTGATCCTCAGCCTCCGCGACAGCTTGGGCAGTACCATCGTGGTCGTCACCCACGAACTGGCCAGCATCTTCGCCATCGGCAACAATTCGGTCTTCCTCGATCCGGAATCGCGTACGATGATCGCTTCCGGCGACCCGCGTAAACTGCTAGCAGAGAGCGGCGATCCGCGGGTACAGGCGTTCCTGACCCGCGGAATCGCTCATCCGGACGGACACTGAATCGGTAATCGGCAAAAAATGAACAAGGCCAATCCCACCCTCATCGGCGGCTTCGTCGTGGGCGGCGTCGTGCTGCTGCTGGCCGGCGTATTACTGTTCACCCAGCTCAAGGTCAACGACGTCGAGCGATTCGTCGTGTATTTCACCGAATCGGTGAACGGCTTGAACGTCGGCGCTCCGGTCAAGGTCAAGGGCGTCACCGTGGGCAATGTCGCCGATATCCACGTGCTGGCGGACATGGCCAGCGGACGGGTGCTGACCCCGGTCATCATCGAAGTCGATCCCAACAAGATGATCGACCGCGCCGGCCATGTGGAAAGAACCCGCGGCGGCAGCATTCAGCATCTCATCGACCGCGGACTGCGGGCTCAGCTCCAGGTGCAAAGTCTGGTGACGGGGCAGTTGTACGTGGCCTTGGATTTCCTGCCGTACACCCCGGTCGACATGGTCGGCAACACTCTGGACTACCACCCTTACCGGGAAATCCCGACCATCCCTTCGAGCAAGGAAAAGATCACCAACACCATCGACGAAGTTGTGTCCGAGTTCCGCAAGCTGCCGCTGCACGAGATCGCGCAAACCCTGGTCGCCTCGATCCGGCGCATCGAGGCGCTGCTCAATTCGCCGGAGATCCAGTCGATACTCGCCTCCACCGACCAAGCCTTACAGCAGATCAACGCCACACTCAAGGAATCCCGCGCCCATCTCGGGCCGCTGCTGGCCAATGTGGACGGGGCCGTCGACGACCACCGCCGGCTCACCAACGACTTGGACCGGCAAATCCAGCCGACACTGAAGCGCCTGGACGAGACCCTGCTTGCGGCCACCTCGGCCATGCGTCAGGTCGACGGCGCCGCCGGGAGCCTCACCGATCCCGTGCTGCAGCACACGCTCGACAACGCGATCGACGAGGTCTCGCAGGCGGCGCGGGCGATCCGGGTGCTCAGCGATTTCATCCAGCGCAATCCGAACGCCTTGATCGTGGGCAAGGAAAACAACGGAGACTGATGCCGATGCGACTCTTCAGCAAACCGCTGCGCGCCCTGTTGCTGGTCTTCGCCGCGGTATCCACCGCGGGCTGCCTGCGCAACACCGAGCCCGCCCAGTTCTATCAGCTGCAAGCCGTGGCGGCGGCACGGATACAGACCGCCAACGCAAAGCCGGTCCTGGTCGGAGTGGGCCCGATCAAACTGGCATCTTATCTGGACCGGCCCCAAATCGTCGTGGCCGAAGGACCGAATCGGATGCAACTCGACGAGTTCCAACGCTGGTCCGAACCGCTGCAGGAAAACCTGACCCGGGTGATTGCGGAAAACCTGTCGCGGCTGCGCCCGCAAGACCAGGTCATGATTTACCCCTGGCACCGCAACGACGCCCCCGAGCTGCAGCTCGAAGCCCGCGTCGACCGCTTCCATACCAATGCTGCCGGCAACAGCGCGCTGGAAATCACCTGGAGCCTTGCTGCCAAAGGCACCACGCTGTTACGCCAACGTTCGAGCTACCAAGCCAGCGCCCAACCGCACGACATGGAATCGCTGGTCTCGGCTCAGAGCGAGCTATTGGCCAGCTTCGCCCGCGACGCCGCCGCCGCTATGGATACCTTCCGCCCTTCCGGACACCCATGACCACAGACCGTTTTTTCGAACGCGCCATCGGCCTCTTGACGGTCGGGCTGCTGATCGC
Source organism: Methylococcus sp. (assembly GCA_028688525.1). GTDB lineage: Bacteria > Pseudomonadota > Gammaproteobacteria > Methylococcales > Methylococcaceae > Methylococcus. Next base: position 11,443 of record JAQTYA010000100.1, read on the forward strand.
CGCTTGCATCAAGATCGTCGCCCCGTTCACCGGCGCCCTGATCTGGGCCACCATCATCGCCGTAGCCGCCTGGCCGGTGTTCGTACGCCTCACGCATCGGCTAGGAAACCGGGCAGGGATCGCGGCAGCGTCGATCACTCTGGCGATCCTACTGGTCATCGCCATGCCGGTAGCGCTGCTGATCAATTCGCTGGCAGAACATGTGCAGGGCGTCCTGCATATGACCGAGGACGTTTCGACCTTGCGGCTGCCGGGACCACCGTCCTGGATCGCCCGGATTCCGCTGGTCGGCGGAGAACTCGAATCGCGCTGGCTGTCCGCCGTCGAGAACCTCGAAATGACGCTGACCAAGATCCGGCCCTGGATCGGAAAAGCCGCCGCCTGGACCGTCAGCCAGGGTGCCCAGCTTACCCTGTCACTTCTGGAGTTCCTGCTCGCCACCGTGCTCGCCGGCTTCCTGTTCATCCACGGGCAGTCGCTCGCCGGTCTGCTCGAGCGGTTCGCAACTACGATAGCCGACGAAAGCGGCGCGGAACTCGTGCGTCTGGCCGGATCGACCATACGCAGCGTCACCATCGGAGTCTTGGGTACGGCTCTGATCCAGTCGGTACTGACGGCGCTGGGGCTGCTGTTTGCCGGCGTACCCGGCGTGCTCCTGCTCTGGTTCGCCAGTTTCCTGCTAGCGACCCTGCAGATCGGCACCGGGTTGGTCTGGATTCCGGCGGCAATCTGGCTGCAGATTCAAGACCAGACCGGCTGGATGATCTTCGTCGTGGTCTGGGGCCTGTTCGTCAACACCATCGACAACTTCATCAAGCCCTATTTGATCGCTCAAGGCAGCGGCACACCGCTGGCGGTAGTGTTCCTAGGCGTGATCGGCGGGATGCTGGCCTGGGGATTCATCGGCATCTTCATCGGCTCCACC
>JAQTYA010000210.1 GCA_028688525.1 Methylococcus sp.
CCTGGGCACCGAAAGGCCAGACGCCTGTGGTCGAGGTCACAGGCCGGCGTTTCGGGCTGAACCTGCTTTCGGCCGTGAGTCCGCGGGGCGAGTTCCGCTTCATGCTGCACGAAGGCTCGGTGACCGCCGCGGTGTTCCGGGAGTTTCTCAAACGCCTGCTGATCGGAGCCCAACAGCCCGTGTTCGTGATCGTCGATGGCCATCCCATCCATAAAGCAAAGCTGATCCAGACGTTTATTGAGGCTCAACAAGGCCGGCTCAAGCTGTTTATCCTGCCGCCGTACTCGCCGCATCTGAACCCGGATGAACAAGTCTGGGCCCAGGTGAAACGCCGGGTGTCCAAGCGCTTGGTGCAGAGCAAAGACGATATGAAGCGATTAGCCCTCGGAGCGTTACGCCGCATTCAGAAACTACCCGAGTTGGTGAAGTCATTCTTTCGCCAGCCTGAATGCCAATACATCATTAAGTGACTCTACTTTCGAGAAGCTTAGTAATCGCGTTGGTTGGAAACACATGACGCGCCGCGACCGACTTCCGGAACGCATTGTTCAATCGTGGCAGTTGCTTGGTGCGGCCAAAGCGATGGTTGCGAATTGCAGGAACATTTTCACCCTGGGACACGCTACCCATCGTCACTATCCGGACGGGAATACGCAAGTCATCGACTACTTGGGTCTTCGTGCAAGCGTTGTTTTCCCCCACCGGCATCAGAGCATCTTGCAGGTTGTGCTTCGCCGGAGTCGCCTCATTTCGCCAGAGAACCAATCGTTTGAGCGGCAAAAAATATGGTTCTACTCTGTCTATGAGCTTCGGCGAGGAATGGGGCAGGTATGAAAAGGGTACGCGACCGCCTTCGCACAACCGGAAAAGACTTGAGCGAAGAATCGGTTAAGAAGTCCGATACGCCTTTACTCTTCGATGGTCATGGGGCTAGTCGCGTACTAAGACGCTACCAGCGCCTATGTCATTTGGCAAGTCCGCGTAGATGCGCTGAACGAAGGGAAGCGCATCGTTCGAGGTGGTCGTTTCAGGGATTGAAATACACCAAGACGATTTGCTGGCCGACTGGCAATTGGCCGTCAACGGTAAGAAATCGTTCCCGATTCGAGGGCTCAAATAATAAATATTGCAGCGATCATTCCAAAATATAAATATATCATATACATTAAGACCGAAGGCGGGTAAGTGGGTTTGTTTGATGTCAAACCGTTTCTTGCCTCCGATGCGTTCGCTCCGATGAAAGACAGCGCTGAATTCTAGCGGATTTATAACGGTAAGTACTTCATCGAGTGGGGCTGCGGAGCAGGTTTTTCTGCCGATACCACTCAAGCGCGATGTAAAATTGCGTCAACTGGAAGCAATCAATAATGCGCCACAGCACCCGCTCAGACTGAACATGTTGTTATTCCAGCATGGGCTGAATTCAAGCATTATGCACTTCGAGAGGCTAGTACATTGAAACGGATACTACTTATAGGAATGCTTTGCGCCCCTGCCGCCGCTTGGGCGTTTTTCAAACCCGTCCGAGTCGTCGCGCCGGAGTTGACTGGGGTTTCCTGCGTCGACAATATTCTTTGCATAGATGACCTTTCTCGTTCCCAGGAGGCTGCCGATCTGTATGGCGAGGCCGTCCAGTTTGTCGGGGCGTCCGTCGGATCGATCGAAAATAAGCCGCGCGTCATTTTCTGCAGTTCAGAGGCTTGTTTTCAATCCTTTGGGTTGGGAAAGCGTTCGGCTGCGACGATCGGTACTTTGGGTATTGTTATCAGCCCTCGCGCATGGAAGCCGTACTATGTTCGGCACGAGATGATTCACCACCTGCAAAACGAAAAACTCGGCTCGATCAGTCTATGGCTGAAGCCCGATTGGTTCGTCGAGGGTATGGCGTATTCTCTCAGCGAAGATCCCCGTTCAACGCTATCCGAACCCTTTCAGCAGTACCGCGCTCAATTTATGCATTGGTATGGGCAGGTGGGGAAAGACCGGCTGTGGAAGGAGGCTGGCAAGCTTTGATTACACCAGCCTTATCCGACCTCAAAACGTGAATGGGGCGGATAGCTCTCAGCTCGGGCGTACACGCTTGACCCTCACGCAACGTCAGGCTTTACGCTAGCGGCACGCATGAGAAAGAGGGCTATTCGATGCTGCTGAGAGTAGGGGAACTCGCCAAACGGTGCGGACTAACGATCCGCACGCTTCACCACTACGACTCCATTGGATTGCTTGCGCCTTCCGTGCGCTCCGATAACGGTTATAGGCTCTATAACCGCGACGATATTGCCAGATTGCATCAGATTCAGGCTTTAAGGCGGTTTGGCCTGTCGTTGGCCGATATCGGAGTCATTTTGGCAAATCCGGGCCAACACCTCGCGTCGACCGTCGAGCGCCAAATCGAATTGCTGGAAAAGCAAATCGACCAAGGCAAGAAGCTGCGTGACCGCTTGTCTCAGCTTCGGGACCAATTGACACGCGGGGAAGAGCCCGATCTGGCCGATTGGCTGACAACCTTGGAGATCATGAGTATGTACGATAAATATTTTTCCCCGAACGAATTGAAACGCCTTCCGTTATTGAACGCCGAAGAGAAAGCCGTCGCGGCCGAGTGGGCGGCCTTGGTAGAAGCGGTGCGCGAGGCGATTGACCGAAAGGTTTCTGTTCAAAAGTCCGAGGCTCAAGCCTTGGCCAAGCGCTGGATGGCCATGGTCGTCCGCGACACAAACGGTGATGCGCGGCTGCTCGTCAAGCTGACTGCGATGCAATATAGCGAACCGTCTATTCAAATGAAAACAGGCATTACTCCGGAAGTCATGAGCTATATCACGAAGGCGTTCTCGGAGACGAAACTGGCGATATATGAGAAGTATCTATCGCCCCAAGAGTTCCGGTTCATGCGCGAGAATTACTAAGCTTCTCGAAAGTAGAGTCACCTAATGATGTATTGGCATTCAGGCTGGCGAAAGAATGACTTCACCAGCTCGGGTAATTTCTGAATGCGGCGCAACGCTCCGAGGGCTAATCGCTTCA
>JAQTYA010000101.1 GCA_028688525.1 Methylococcus sp.
CTCGCCTTGATGCTCACGCACCATGCGAACCGCCCGCTCCCTAATCTCCGGTGAAAAATTTGTTGTCGTCTTCATGGCTCCATACTCTCAAATGTTGGAGCCTCCGGAAAACACGGGGCGGTTCAGGTCAGCCACACCTGCGAACCGAGGCTTTGCGCATCTCCCAGCACTAATCCCAGTTCCTCGGAGTAACCCAGGTCACATGTTTGCACAAACCAGCCCGGCTGCCATTCCTCCACGTCGCCGGTGCGTTGCCACTCCTGCACTTCCCGCTTGTGTACGGTGACGGTGTAGCGCTGAAGCTTCCGCATCAGCCAGCGTTCCGGGCCGTCTTTGCGCAGCTTGTCAAGCAGTGCGCCCACCGTATCGTCGTTGCCGGCAGGGCCGCGATAGCGGACGACGACCGAAGCGGTGTCCTCATCGCGGATCAGCCGAAATTTCTCGGCTGCGCTGCGGAAATTGACGGCAAGGGATTGTCCATCGACTTGGAGCAGCTTGCCGATGCCGTGTTCGTCGAGGTCGCAGGCGTAGTAGAACTGTTCGAAGTACCTGGCGAACAACGCCCGGTCCAGCGGATCGTCGATGGCGCCATGCAGCACGTTGAGGCTGGTGTCTTCCGCCTTGCGCAAATGGCCAGGCGGGGCGGGCTTGGGCGGAATGAACACAATGACTTCGCCTTGTTCCAGCAGGCCTTCCCGGTTGCATCGCCCCGCTGCCTGAGCGATGGAATCCAGCCCGGCCAGCGCCCGATAGACCACCGGGAAATCCAGGTCGACGCCGGCTTCCACCAACTGGGTGCTGATGATCCGTACGGGTTCTCCGGATTCAAGGCGCTGTTTGATGCGGCGTATGGCGTCCGAACGGTGTGCGCCGCACATCAGGGCGGAGAGATGGATCGTGCCCTCGGACATGAGTTTAAACAGCTCCCGCGCGTCCTTCCGCCGGTTGACGATGCACAACACGCGGTCGCGCGTCTGCAGTTCCGAGGCCAATTCTTCCCAGGTCACGGGGGTACGCCAGTCCACCGGAAGTTTTACGTCCACCCGTTTCAGCTCCCGGTAAAGCTGGTCTGGCTCCTCGACATGAGGACCGTCCGCCATCAGTTCGCGAACGTTTTCCAGCCCTCGCAGATTCTGTCGGGGATCGAAATATTCGCGCGCGGACAAGGCCGGCTGGGTGGCGGTGGACAGCACGATGCTCACCCCGTAGTGCCGGCTCAACAGATTGACGGCGTCGAGGATGGGCTGCAGGAATGCCGGCGGCAGCATCTGTGCCTCGTCCAGCACGACCACGCCGTCGACGATGTTATGCAGCTTGCGACAGCGGGAGGTGCGGGCGGCGAACAGGGATTCGAAGAACTGGACGTTGGTGGTGACCACGATGGGCGCGTCCCAGTTCTCGCAGGCCAGCCGGCTTTTGAGCGTCTCTTCGCCAGGGTCGGTTTCGGCATTGCTGTGATGTTCCACCACAGGGTCGGGTTCCAGTCCCTGGAAGACCTTCCGGAAGATGTCCGCGGTCTGTTCGATGATACTAGTGTAGGGAATGACGTAAATGATCCGCCGTTTGCCGTGGCGGTGGGCGTGCTCCAGGGCGAACGCCAGGCTGGACAGAGTTTTGCCGCCGCCGGTGGGCACGGTGAGTGAAAACAGGCCGGGCGCATCGGCGGCTTTGGCACGGCATTGCCGCAGGATATCCGCCCGCAGCCGGTTGACCGGCGTCAGCGGTCCGCGTTCGGTAAGCCGCTGTGCCATCGCTTCCATGTAGGCGTCGAAACATTCCAGCAGCGCAGGAATTTCCGGATAGCCGCCTCGACGAGCAGTCTTGCCTTCGTCCATGAACGCCTCGGTGTCTAGGAAATCGGCGTCTACCAGACAGGAGAACAGCATTCGTAGCCAGAGGGCGAAACCGCCCGCGCGGCCTGGGATATTGCTCAGGTCGGGGGAAAGCGCGTCTGCGGCGCAAAGCAGGTCGGGCGGCGGCAAAGCCGCCAATGCTTCATCGAGCTCTTTGCGGGCATCTTCTCCGTCCAGCCGGGCTTCCAGGCCGTTGTGCCAGTCGTGGAGTCCGGCATGGTGGCCGGCGATCAGATAAGCCAGAATCCGTCCCGGTTTGCCCAGTTTGTCGTAAGCCAGCAGGGCGCCTGCCGTGGAATGCGGTACCTTGCCGGCTTCGCCGGTGATATGGGCCGCCGGGTCGTAGCCGCTTTGCTTGCGGATGTAGTTCTGGAAGCGAGGGCGGAATTTTCCGAGGTCATGCCATAGGCCGGCCAGCCGGCCCCAATCTTCCGCACCGAACGCCGCGGCGAATTCTCCTGCCAGGCCGCCGACACCTCGCAAGTGGTCGTCGAGCGGGTGGAGATGCCAGTCGCCGTTTTCATTCTGTCGGCAATGGGCGATCGGCGGTTGCGTCATGACATTGCTCTCCCTTACGCGGCGACTTTCTGATCCCGAGTCTTATGATTGTGATGATGAAATTCATACGCGGGCATCGGCCGGTGCCCGCGTGCAGTTGAGGCGGCTTTATTGGCCGATGACTTCCTGAATGAACGCCTGTACCTCGGCATTGGTGACTCGCGTGTAAATACCGGGTATTCCGGGCGCCGCACATCCGGCTCCCCAACTGACTATCCCGACCAAAGTCCAGCGGTTGCCTATTTTTTTGAACAGCGGTCCGCCGCTATCCGCTTGGCAGGAGTCGCGGGATGGGGCATAGGCGCACAACGCGACTTCGGGATAGAAATCTGCCCCGTAGGCCGCCGAACAATCGCCGTTTGTCTGGATGGAGAGGGTCACTTCGCGCATTTCTTCCGGATATACGGGCGATTTGCTCAGCGGCGGCTGGTTCTGGACGTATTGAGTGATACTGCCCCATCCCGCCACCACCGCTTCCGTGCCGGGATCGTCGTCTCCGGCTTCCGGCAGTTTGACCTTGGGAAGATTGTTTACGGGGGCGTCCAGTTCCAGCACGGCGACGTCGTATTCTTTGGTGCTTGAATCGTATTTCGGATTGACCGTAATCGCCGCCACATTGCGCGCTTGGCCTTGATTCCTGCCGTAGACCGTCATGCCGGCGATGACCGTGAGGTCGCTGGGCTCAAGTGCTCCCTCGTCGTCGTACATGCAGTGAGCGGCAGTCACGACGTAGCGGTTCTTGATCAGGCTGCCGCCGCACCAGTGGTTTGCGTACGGAGCGCTTCCTCCCAGTTTGAGGTTTTGTATGGCCACCATGAATTTGTACTTGCCTTTCGGCACGGCGTCGCCGTTGACGATCAGCGGCTCGGCCTCGAACGGTGGGCTGACGGCATCATAGGCCTGGCACAGCGGCAGCCAGAAAGAAACCAGTAAAGCTCCCCAGCGTTTGAAATAGGTTTTCATTTTTGCTCCAGTCGATGGATGTTCGTTGCTTGAAAAAACAGCGGAAGTTCAGCCGAAGGTGTAGTGCTTTTTCACCGGTATATGGACGTCCCAAGTGCAGGATAGTCCGGTGGGGAATACGACCAGATCGCCCGGACCGAAGCGCACTGGTTCGCCGCCGTCGGGGGTGACGGTGACGTCGCCTTCGAGAATGTAGCAGGTTTCGCTTTCTTCGTAGGTCCAGGGGAACGAGGATACGCCGCAACCCCAGGTTGGCCACTGCTTGACGCCCAATTCGCTGAGACGGGTTTCGGAAGGATTGTTCTCGATTTTGATCGCGGACATCGGCGGCTCCTGTTGGCTTGAACGGAGTGGAAAATCTAGCCTAGTGCCGGCGCTGCGTCGAGGTTTCAGGCGGTTTGTCCGTCTCTCACGAACGGATTGCTGCGCCGCTCCTCGCCGAAGGTAGAGTCCGGGCCGTGGCCGGGAATGAAAGTTATATCGTCCCCCAGCGGGAACAGCCTCTCGCGGATCGAGCGGATTAGGGTGTCGTAGTCGCCGCGGGGGAAGTCGGTGCGGCCGATGGAACCCCGGAACAGCACGTCGCCGACCAGGGCCAGCCGCTGGCTGCGATGGAAAAACACCACGTGGCCCGGCGTGTGGCCTGGGCAGTGCAGCACTTCCAGGGTTTCGTCGCCGAAGCTCACGGTATCGCCGTGCTCCAGCCAGCGGTCGGGCGTGAACGCCGTGGCCGCCGGCAGGCCGAACATCGCGCATTGCTGCGGCAGGGTTTCGATCCAGAATTCATCGTCCCGGTGCGGGCCTTCGATGGGGACGCCGAGCTGTGCCGCGAGGTCTGCGGCGCCGGCTGCGTGGTCGGCATGGGCGTGGGTGAGCAGTATTTTAGTCAGGGTGATTCCGGCCTCTTCGGCGATGGCCAGTATCCTGTCCAGGTCGCCTCCGGGATCGACGACCGCGCCCAGGCCGGTGTTTTCGCAGCTCAAGAGGGTGCAATTCTGCTGGAATGCCGTGACGGGAATAACGAGAGTCTTCATCCAACTGGGGTGCGGAGGGCAGGAGCGTTAATGGTAATAGAAAACGACAGCAAGCGTAGCTTCGGTCTGGAGGCGGACGGATAATGCGCCCTCCATTCCCGCTTCGGAGCTTCCCAATGACCCTGAATCGCTTGCTCCTTCTCGCTGGCCTGCTCGGCGCCTCGTTTTCCGCGATGGCCGCCGAACTAGCCTCTGTCCACATCGGCACCCTGGCTACCGGCACCGTCAACTGGGAAATGGCGGCGATGCGCAATGCGGGACTCGACAAGGCTAACGGTGTGGCGCTGGAAGTCACCACGTTGGCCGGTCCGGATGCCGGCAAAATCGCCCTGCAGGGCGGCAGCGTCGACGTGATCGCGACCGATTGGATCTGGGTGGCGCGGCAGCGGGAAAAGGCCGGCGCGGATTACGTCTTCGTACCGTATTCCAGCCATCAGGGTGTGCTGATGGTGAAGGCGGAGTCTGCCATCCGCAGCTTGGCCGATCTCAAGGGCAAGCGGCTGGGCGTGGTCGGCGGCGGCTTAGACAAGAACTGGCTGCTGTTCAAGGGCGCGGTACAAGAGAAATACGGCTTCGATCTTGCGGTCCAGGCCGAACCGGTGTTCGGCGCCCCGCCGCTGTTGGCGCAGCAGCTCAAGCAGGGCCGGCTCGACGCACTGCTCACCTACTGGCATTTCGCGGCCAAGCTGGAGAGCGAGGGTTTCCGGCGCCTGGCCGACGGCAGGGAAATCATGCGCGATTTGGGCGTCAATCCCCAGATGGCCAGCCTCGGCCTGGTGTTCCGCGAAGACTGGGCGCGCCGCAACGCGGAGGCGGTGGAGGGGCTGCTCAAGGGGATGGATGCAGCGAGGCAATCGCTGTGCACCTCGGGCGAAGCTTGGGCGAAGGTCGCGCCTTTGAGCGGCGAGTCCAAACCGGAAACGCTGGCTGCCTTGCGCAAGGGCTATTGTGAGGGGCGTATCACTGAAACCGGGGCGGCCGAAGCTGCCAGCGCGGAAAAGGTTTATGCCTTGCTGCGGAGGTTCGGCGGAGCCGAGTTCGCGCAGGGTACGGCGGGTCTGCCGCCGGGAGTGTTCTGGTCCGTTCGGACTCGCTGATTTAGCGTTTCCACAGCCAGGCAGCCCCTCTCACGCCGCTGGAGTCACCATAGCGCGGCGGCACCAGCCGGGTGTCGACCCGGTCCGAGAATACATATTGGCCCCACAGCCTCGGTACATTGGCGTACAACCGCGGGCAATTGGAAAGCCCCCCGCCCAGCACGATGACGTGCGGGTCCACGATGTTAATCACATGGGCCAGGGCGCGGGCCAGCCGGTCCTCGTAGAGCGCGATACTGCCCCGGCAGCTGGAATAGCCCAGCTCCGCGCGCTCGGCGATGGTCTTCGCATCCAGGGCTTCGCCGGTTCTTCGCTCGTGGTCGCGGGCCAGTCCGGGGCCGGACAAAAAGGTCTCGATGCAGCCGCTGCGTCCGCAGTAGCAGGGCGGGCCGGGGCGCTCGACGCCTTGCGGCCAGGGCAGGGGATTGTGGCCCCACTCCCCGGCGATGGCATTGGCGCCGTTGAGTAGCCTGCCGCGCACCACGATACCGCCGCCGACGCCGGTGCCCAGGATCACCCCGAACACGATTTCGGCCCGGGCCGCGGCGCCGTCCACGGCTTCAGACAGGGCGAAGCAATCGGCATCGTTCGCCAGCCGCACCGGCCGCCCCAACGCCCGCGCCAAATCCTCCCGCAGCGGCATGCCGTTCAGGCACACCGAGTTGGAGTTCTTCAGCCGGCCGGTCGATGCCGACACCGCGCCCGGCGTGCCGATGCCTACCGAACCTTTTTCCGCCAATTCGTTTTCGGCTTCCTCGACCAGCTTCACGATGGTCCGGATCGTATCCGGGTAATTGCCTTGCGGGGTGGAGGCTCGGCGCCGCAGCAGCTCCCGCCCTTGGGGGGTGAGGGCAATCAGTTCGACCTTCGTTCCCCCAAGGTCGATGCCCAGCAGCAAACTCATGCAGTCAACGGATCGGTGCGTTCAAAACCGTCAGGGTAGCCAGTCAGCGGGCGCCAGCGCAAGCGGTTGCCGGAGAACCTGCGGCGACCGTGTAGTACCATGCCGGAAAAAAGCTCCGCGGGGCGAACAATAACGATAAGTAAAGGGGGAAGGCTATGCAGCACTTGCGCGAATGGCTCAGCGACTGGTTCAGGCGGATTTTGCCGAATGCCCAGGCCGTCTCGTTTGCGATTCTTCTGGTCGGCGGATTCATCGTCGTGGTTAGCTTGGCTCGGATGCTGATGCCGGTGTTCGCCGCCGGCATCATCGCCTACCTACTGAACGGGCTGGTGGAAACCGGCGAGCGTAACAAGCTGCCGCGCCTGGCGGCGGTGATCCTAGTCTACCTGCTGTTCATCGCCCTGATCTTAGTGATTTTCGTCGGTTTGCTGCCGCTGCTGTACCAGCAGAGTCTGCAGTTGGTCGAGCAGGCGCCGAGCTGGGTCAACCGCGGCCAGGTGCTCATCATGGAATTGCCGGAGCGCTATCCGGACTATGTCACCCAAGAGCAGGTGAACGATCTGCTCGGCGCGATCCGGGGGGAGCTGATTTCCTATGGCCAATCCATGCTGACCTATTCCTACGCTTCCCTGGTTAGCCTCATCACCGTAGTGGTCTACTTCATCCTGGTGCCGCTCCTGGTGTTCTTTTTTCTCAAAGACCGCGACCGCATATTGGGCTGGTTCACCCAATACCTGCCGCGCGACCGCAATCTTTCCAATCGGGTGTGGAAGGAGGTCGACATGCAAATCGGCAACTACGTGCGCGGCAAGTTCGTCGAGATTGCCGTCTTGTTTGCAGCCAGCTACGTCACCTTCTCGGTGATGGGGCTGAACTACGCCTTGTTGCTCGCAGTGCTGATGGGGCTGTCGGTCATCATCCCTTATGTCGGCGCGACCCTGGTGACTTTCCCTGTGATGATCGTCGCCTTCTTCCAATGGGGCATGAACGACGACTTCTGGTACCTCATGCTGGCCTACGCGATCATCCAGGGACTGGATGGCGTCATGCTGGTGCCGCTGCTGTTCTCCGAGGTCGTCAATCTGCATCCCATCGCCATCATCGTGGCTATCCTGTTTTTCGGCGGCTGGTGGGGGTTCTGGGGCGTGTTTTTCGCCATCCCCTTGGCCACTTTGGTGAAGGCAGTATTGAGCGCCTGGCCGCGGTTGGGGGAGCCTGCTGCCGGCGGGACATAATTCCCGCTGGCGGTACAGTTGTTTAGAGCGTATCGGAAGCGAAATCCGCCAACCGCGAACGCTCGCCCCGGCGCAAGGTGATGTGCGCCGCGTGCGGCCATTGCTTGAAGCGGTCGACGACGTAGGTGAGGCCGGAGGTGGTGCCGGTGAGGTAGGGTGTGTCGATCTGGCCGATGTTGCCTAGACAGACGATCTTGGTGCCGGGGCCGGCGCGGGTGATCAGGGTCTTCATCTGCTTCGAGGTCAGGTTCTGGGCCTCGTCGAGGATGATGTAGCGGTTCAGGAAGGTGCGGCCGCGCATGAAGTTGAGCGATCTGACCTTGACCCGGTTGAGCAGCAGGGAGTTGGTCGCGGCGCGCTCCCAGGTGCCGGCGTTTTCGTGGCTGCTGAGCAGCTCCAGATTGTCCAGCAGAGCGCCCATCCAGGGCGTCATCTTCTCTTCCTCGGTGCCCGGCAAGAAGCCGATGTCCTCGCCCAACGGAATCGTCTCCCGGCTCATGATGATTTCCCGGTACAGCTTCTGGTCCAGCGTCATGGCCAGACCGGCGGCCAGCGCCAGCAGGGTTTTGCCGGTGCCGGCGGTGCCGAGCAGGGTGACGAAGTCGATGTCCGGGTCGAGCAAAACGTTGAGGGCGAAATTCTGTTCTCGGTTGCGGGCTTGGATGCCCCAGACGGCATGCTGCGGCGAGCGGAAGTCGCGGGCGAGCTCAATGACGGCGCTGCCGTTTTCGCGTTTACGGACGATGGCTTCGAACTGCGAGTCGTCGGCCAGATAGATGTACTGATTCGGGTGGAACTCCCTAGCCAGCGGACCCTGTACCCGGTAGAAAGTGCGGCCGCGTTCCTGCCAGGATTCCATCTTACCGCCATGGGTCTCCCAGAAATCGGCGGGCAGCTCGAGGGCGCCGCTGTAAAGCAGGTTGACGTCGTCCAGCACCTGGTCGTTGTGGTAGTCCTCGGCGCGCAGGCCCATCACCGTGGCCTTGATGCGCATGTTGATGTCTTTCGACACCAGCACCACCGGGCGTTCCGGCGTTTCTTCGGACAGTGCGAGCAGGGTCGCCAGGATCGAGTTGTCGGGAATGTCGCCGGGCAGGCCCACCGGGAGCGAGGCAGCCAGGCGTTTGGTCTGGAAGAACAGTCGGCCCTGGCAGCGTTCGTCGATGCGGCCGGCGTAATCGGTCTGCGTCAGCGGGATGCCTTGATCGATGCCGTCGAGGGCGATCAGGTGGACCAGTTCGTCCAGAAAGCGGCTGGCCTGCCGGGCGTTGCGAGCGACGTCGGAAAGGCCGGTCTTGCCCCGGTCCAACTCTTCCAACACGATCATCGGAATGAAGATGTCGTGCTCCTGGAAGCGGAACAGCGAGGCGGGGTCGTGCATCAGCACGTTGGTGTCGAGTACGAAGAGCTTGCGGTCTGCAGCGGACGTCATGTGGCGGATTTCCGTTCAGAGGAGTTCAAACGGAGGGATTCGCGGCGAGTCTTGCGACAGCCCGAAGCACCTCCTCGGCATGGCCTTTGACGCTGACTTTGCGCCATTCGGCGGCGAGCCGTCCTTCGGCATCGATCAGAAAGGTGCTGCGCTCGATGCCTCGCACCTGTTTACCGTACATGTTTTTCATGCGGATGACGTCGAACAGCTGGCACAGCGTTTCGTCGCCGTCGGAGAGCAGTTCGAACGGAAATTCGTATTTGCAGCGGAAGCGCTCGTGCGACTTCAGGCTGTCGCGGGAAACCCCCAAGATGTCTGCGCCCAGTTTCTGGAATTCCGGATAGAGATCGCGGAAATCCTGGCCTTCCTGGGTACAGCCCGGCGTGCTGTCCTTGGGGTAAAAATACAGCACCCAATGGCTGCCGCGCCGTTGGGATAACTGGAACGGTTCTCCGGCGGTCGATTCGGCCTGGAAATCCGGAACGGCTTGTCCAATCGTCAAGCTGCTCATAGGGGCTCCTGTGGGAATAAGGCTCTAGCGTTTGACCGGCTCCAGGATAGCGTCGAGGTTCTGCCGGTCGCAGAATTCGACGAACTCGTCCCGCAGCGGGATGATTTTCAAGTCCGCCGGAATCATCACGGTCAGATGGCCGATGAACATCGGCGTGCCGCTGTAGGGCGCGGGCGGGCGGCTGGTGCTGACGTCCAGAATCTTGATGTGGCGGGCGACGAAGAAATCCGCCAACTCGTACAGATGGCTGGCGTTTTCTCCGGCGACGACGTCCACCCCGTACGGAATGGTGTTGTCTTCTTGCGGCTTGCTTTCGGGGACGCGCAGCATGTGGATCTTGAGGCTGTAGCGGGCGGCCAGGCCTTCCAGCGCGTTTTCGAACTTGGCGATGTGGTTCCAGTTGCCTTCCACCATCAGGTGGCCGGCGAATTCGGTGCCCAGCTCGGTCATGCGGCTTTCGAGCAGGTTGCATTTGCAGTCGCTGACGGCCTGGCTGATTTCGGCGATCAGTTCCAGGCGGTCGGCGCCCAATATGGTTGCGACGATTTGCATTCGGTCCGGATTGGAGTTGTTGTACGGGATCTTACGGCGAAGTTTACCACGCCGTTTTAGGTCTGCCGTGCCTCAAGCGCTCCAGGCGACCAGGCCGTAATGTGCGGTCGCCAGCACCACCAGGCCGAATACGATCCGGTACCACGCGAATACCGTGAAGTCGTGTCCCGAGATGTAGCGCAGCAGCCCGCGCACGGCGAGGAAGGCGCTGACGAAGGCGGCAGCGAAGCCGATTCCGAAGGCGGAAAGGTCTTCTACGCGCAGGATGCCGCCAGTCTTGTAGAGGTCGTAGGCGGTGGCGCTGAACAGCGTGGGAATGGCCATGAAGAACGAGAATTCGGTGGCCGCCCGCCGCGATAGCCCCAGCAGCATGCCGCCGATGATGGTCGCACCGGAGCGCGAGGTGCCGGGGAGCAGCAGTGCCAGCGTTTGGCATAAACCGAGCTTGAAGGCCAGGCGCCAGTCGATGTCGTCGATGGATTCGACGCGCACGGGCCTTTGGCGCCGCTCGACCCAGAGGATGATGAGGCCGCCGAGGATGAAGGCGGAGGCCACGACAACCGAGTTGAAAAGGTGGGCCTTGATGGCCTTGCCGGCGAGGAATCCGACGGCGCCGGCGGGAATGAAGGCGACCACGAGATTCATGATAAAACGGCGGGCTTGCCGGCTGCGGGTGAAGCCGAACAGCAACTCGCCGAGCTTGCGCCGGTATTCCCAGCACACGGCGAGGATCGCGCCCGACTGGATGACGACCTCGAACAGCTTGCCGCGGTCGTCGTTGAATTTCAGCAATTCGCCGACCAGGATGAGATGGCCGGTGCTGGATACGGGGAGAAATTCGGTCAGGCCTTCGACGAGGCCGAGGATCAGGGCGTTAAGCCAGTCGGGCAGCATGTTGGGTTCCAAAGAGGAAGAGGACAGGATTCGGTTTTAGCGGTTTTCGGCGGCCTGGGCCGAGCGCTCGCGGAAATAGCCGATCACCAGCGGCAGCACGGAGATTGCGATGATGATGAGTACCACCGTGCTGAAATTGTCCTTGACCAGCGGAATGTTGCCGAAACCGTAGCCGGCACCGACCAGGAGACCCACCCACAAGAGGCCGCCGATGATGTTGTAAGTGGCGAATTCGACATAGCGCATGCTGCCCACGCCGGCCAGGAAGGGTGCGAAGGTCCGCACGATAGGCACGAAACGGGCGATGATGATGGTCATTTTGCCGTAGTGCTCAAAATAGGCATGAGTGCGTTCGATGTGGCGGCGGTCGATGAAGCGCAAGAAGTTGCGGTCATGGAGCTTGTGGCCGAAGAAATAGCCGATGAGGTAGTTGACCGCGTCACCCAAAATCGCTGCAGTCACCAGCAGGAGGCTCAGAGTGGAGATGTCCATGGCGCCGGTAGCGGAAACTGCGCCGGCCGCGAACAGCAGCGAATCGCCGGGCAAAAAAGGCAGGACGATGAGCCCGGTTTCGCAGAAGACGACCAGGAACAGGCTCAGATAAATATGGTTGCCGTGGGCTGCGGCCAGTTCCGGCAGGCGCTGGTTGACGTGCAAAATATAATCCAAGATAGCCGTGAGTTCAGACATGGATGCTTTGATGGTTGGACGTGGTCATTGGGAATCGGCTCGTCGCAGACGCTGCGCGTCACGGGCCTGGAGTCTAGGAATCGGTGCGAAAGTCCCTGTATGATAGTTTACATCAGGCGGTTCCTATCCTTCCTTTGTCCTTATTCAAGCCCTTGCCCTCTACGACCGAGCCTTTCTATCGCGCGGGCGCAGTGATTCTGCTGCTGGTGTGCGCGGCGCATTTGGGCGCATGGTGGTTTTTTAGGGAACTGAAGCGGCTGGAACCCGCGGTCGTGCCGCAGAGAACTCTGGATGTAGCGCTGGAAATGATCCAGCCCGCGCCCAAGCCGGCGGAACCGGCGGCTTCTCCCGCACCGCCCGCCCCGACGGCGCCTCCCAAGCCGGTCGAGCCGCCCAAACCTAAGTCGAAACCGGTGGTAAAGCCCAAGCCGGCAGTCACCAAGCCCAAACCCCTGCCGGTCCAACCGGACCGGAGCCTGGGCGACACCGCAGCCAAGAGCGAGCCGGCCAGCGCCCCGCCGCCGGTCCCCTCGTCA
>JAQTYA010000102.1 GCA_028688525.1 Methylococcus sp.
CGCCTCAATCCCCGTTCATCAGCGCGGCGTGCGCCGCCGCCAGCCGGGCTACGGGCACGCGCGGCGCGGAGCACGAGACATAGCTCAAGCCGATTTTGTCGCAGAAACGGATGGAGGCCGGATGTCCTCCCTGTTCGCCGCAAATGCCGACCTTGAGGCCCGGACGCGCGCTCCGCCCCCGTTCCACCGCCATCCTCATCAGGGCGCCGACGCCGCAGCAATCGAGCACCTCGAACGGATTGTCCTTGAGGATGCCGCCGGCAATGTACTGCGGCAGAAACTTGTTTTCCGCATCCTCACGCGAGAACGACCAGGTCGCCTGTGTCAGATCGTTGGTGCCGAAGGAAAAGAACTCCGCCGTCTGAGCCAGTTCATCGGCGCTGACACAGGCCCGGACCGTCTCGACCATGCTGCCGAATTTGAAGTCGAGCCGCGTGTCTTGGGCAGCCTCGATTTCGCACCGAAGGCGGTCAACCATGGCCCGGACATAATCCAGCTCGGCGCCGTCGACGACCTGCGGCACCATAATCTCGGGAGCCGCCGGCACACCGGATTTGGCGCATTCGGCGGCGGCTTCGAGTATGGCGCGGATCTGCATTTCGTAGATCTCGGGGAAGGTGACGCCCAACCGCACCCCTCGATGCCCCAGCATGGGATTGATTTCGTAAAGCTCCCGGACTTTCGACAGCAACTGCTCCTTGCGCAGGATGACAGCAGCGACGGCGTCCTCGCCGATGCCGTCGGCATCGAAAGCCCGGCCCAACGCGCTCAGGGCTGTCGCACGCCCTTTGACCGCCAGCCGGTATTCCTGCAGTGCCTGGATTTCGTCCACCAACTGATGCTCGCCGGGGAGGAACTCGTGGATCGGCGGGTCCAACAAGCGGACCGTGACCGGCCTGGGCGCCATGAGCGTGAAGATCGCGGTGAAATCGCTCCGCTGCATCGGCAACAGCTTGTCCAGCGCGGATTTACGCTCCTCGGCGGTGTGCGCCAGGATCATCTCCACGACCACAGGCAGCCGTTCGCTGGCATTGAACATACGCTCGGTACGGCACAAGCCGATCCCCATGGCGCCGTATTCCGACGCCTGCCGCGCCGCCTCCGGGGTGTCGGCATTGGCCATGACCTGGAGATGAGCGGCTTCGTCGGCCCAGGACAGCAGCGTCTTGAGCTGCTCGGAAAACACCGGCGCGATGGTCGGAATTTCGCCCAGGTAGACATGGCCGTTGCTGCCGTCGATGGTGATGATGTCGCCTTCGCGCAGAGTCACGTCACCGATGGTCGCCAGGCGGGCCCGGCTGTCCACCTTGATGCCTTCGGCGCCGGCGACGCAGGCCTTGCCCATGCCGCGGGCGACAACGGCAGCGTGCGAAGTCTTGCCGCCGCGGCTGGTGAGGATGCCCTGGGACGCGAAGAAGCCGTGGATGTCCTCCGGCTTGGTTTCCTCCCGCACCAGGATGACCTTTTCGCCTGCGCGGCCCAGCAGCTCTGCCTGATCGGCATCGAACACGCAGCGTCCGCTGGCCGCGCCGGGCGAGGCCGGCAAACCTTGGGCCAGGGGTATGCGCTTTTCAGAAGTGTCGAGACAAGGGTGGAGCAATTGCTCCAAGTGAGCCGGATTGACCCGCAGCAAGGCCTGCTCGCGGCTGATCAAACCTTCCGCGAACATTTCCACCGAGGTGCGCACCATGGCCTGGGCGTTCATCTTGCCGTTGCGGGTCTGCAGGCAGTAAAGCACTCCCTTTTCTATGGTGTATTCGTAGTCCTGAACTTCGTGGTAATGGCCTTCCAGTTTGTTGCGCAGCTCCACCAATTGTCCGTACAGCTCTGGCATCTCGGTTGCCATTTCGTGCACCGGCTTGGGGGTGCGGATACCGGCGACCACATCCTCACCCTGAGCGTTCACCAGGTATTCGCCGTACATCTCGTTTTCGCCGGTGCCTGGGTTGCGGGTGAAACCGACGCCGGTGGCGCAATCCTCTCCCATGTTGCCGAACACCATGGTGACCACATTCACCGCGGTGCCGTTGGCCATGTCGGGCGTGATGTTGAATTCGCGCCGGTAGTCGACCGCACGTTTGCCCATCCAGGAATTGAATACCGCCTGGATGGCGATTTCGAGCTGTTTGTAGACGCTCTCCGGGAAAGGCTTACCGGTGTGCTGCGACACCACGTTGAGGAAGCGCTCGCTGATCTCCTTCAAATGCGCCGCGTTCAAGCCGATATCGGCGGCGACTCCGGCCTGGTGCTTGACTGCCTCGAACTCGGCGTCGAACAGCGCATCCGGCACCCCGAGCGCCACCTTGCCGAAAAGCTGGACGAAGCGGCGGTAGGCGTCGTAGCCGAAGCGTTCGTTGCCAGTCTGCTGGATCAGCCCTGGTAGCGTGTCGCGGTTCAAACCGAGATTGAGGATGGTATCCATCATGCCCGGCATGGACAGGGCCGAACCGGAACGGACCGATACCAGCAGCGGATTCTCGGCGTCGCCGAAGCTCTTGCCCGTTTGCCGCTCGAGCCGGGCGATATGGTCCGCCACCTGGTCCATAAGCCCTGCGGGCAAAGCCCCGGCGTCCTGGTATTCGAGGCAGGCCTCCGTGGTGATGACGAATCCCGGCGGCACGTTGAGTCCGATCTGCGTCATCTCGCAGAGGTTGGCACCCTTGCCGCCGAGCAGGTGTTTGTTCTTGCCGTCGCCTTCGGCGAAGGCGTAGACATGCTTTTTCGTCATCATGATAGATGTCCTCGAACTTTCGTGGTTGCGGTTACGGCGTTCTATGGTGCCCGAGTTTTTCCAGATCGATCCGCTCCAGCAGACGCAATTGGGCCAGGGCTTTGAGGAGTTCCAGGTGGGCGCGGTCGCGCTCGCTGGGGAATCGGTTTTCGCGCAGCATGCGTTCGGCGCGGCGTTTGGCCTCCAGCGCCGCTTCCCGGTCGATTTCATCGGAGCGCAGCACTTGATCGGCCAGAATGCTGACCTCCCAGTGCTGGACTTCCATGTAACCGCCGGAAAGATAGAAGAACTGGTCTTCGCCCTGTTCTGTCAGCAGCCGGATCTCGCCGGGCTTGAGCTGCGTCAGCAGCGGGGTGTGCCGAGGGAGGACGCCGACTTCGCCTTCCGCCGCCGGAGCCACCACGCGGCGGCATAGCCCCGAGAAAATGTGACGGGACACGTCGACAATCTCAACCTGCAGCAGACGCTGGGCAGACGGTTGAGCAGTCCCGGTCATGCGCCGGCCCGGTGATGGATATCGAAAATCTCGAAACCGAATTGATGGGCGGCGACCAGCACGGTCGGCGTTGCATTGCCGGCCGGGAGGTGGTCGGTGTTGAGGATGAGGTCGAAATTGGTGGCGTTCTCCAGCGAACAGGCCTCGAACAAATCACCGTACAAGGTCTGGATCGACTTATGGCGCTTGGAGTTGGTTTCGAACACCAGGCGTTCGGCCTCGGCCTGGGTGATGCCCAGCTCTGCGGATACCCGCTCGCCGCAGACGGCCCGGGATCCCACGACGCGCAGCCGGAACACCTTGCGGCCTGCCAGGATCAGATGAGCGCCGCGGCCGACGACGATGCAATCCTCTTGCGCCAGTTCGGTCACCACCTCGATCAGCGCCCTCCGGTAATCGTGCCGGGTCGCCGCAGTGCCGAACACCAGCCCATACAGCACGTCGCTGATGCCGGCAGCCGTCTGCTCGTCGTGCTGTTCGAGATGGATCTTCTCGATTTTGGCCTTTTGCGCGACGCGATCGAGAATTTCCTTGTCGTAGATCGTGATCCCTAGAAAGTGTGCCAGCTCTGCGCACAGCTCTTCCCCGCCCGCGCCGAAATCGCGGGACAGGGTGATGACCAGCGGTTCAGCACGCTTTTTGTGGCTGCGCCGGTGCTCGTCGGCCTTGAAATCCTTAGCCAGGAGCGATTGCAGGAAATTAAGAGCGTCGGTACTGGTCATGCGCACCTCTCTCGTCAACGGAATAAGCCCAGGCGCCAGAGTCCACGCCACCTCTGCAGCCCTGCTCAATTGTGGTGGGTTTTCCCCAAGCTGTCGATGCAAAGTTCGATGACGGCCTGCAGCTTGTCACCGACTCAGGCGAGGACGAGCTCTCGCAGCCGACTCGCCAGCGAAGTGACCGCTAGGCCGCGGTGGCTCAGGCGGTTTTTCTCTTCCGGCGGCAATTCGGCCGCCGAGCAACCGGTGTCCGGTACCAGGAATACGGGATCGTAGCCAAAGCCGCCGGTACCGATGCTGACTTCTGCGATCCGCCCTTCCCAAGCGCCCTCCGCGATCACCGGTTCGGTATCGCCTGCATGCCGGACCAGAACCATGACGCAGCGGAAGCGCGCGGCGCGGTGCTCAGCCGGCACGCCTTCAAGGGCGCGCAACAGCTTGCCGATGTTGTCGCCGCCGCTCGCAGCGGGTCCGGCGTAGCGGGCCGAATACACGCCGGGCGCGCCGCCCAGGGCGTCGACCTCCAGGCCGGAGTCGTCGGCGATGGCCGGCATACCGCTGCAACGCGCTGCGTGTCTGGCCTTGATGAGTGCGTTCTCGACGAAGCTGGAACCGGTTTCGTCGGCATCGGGAATGCCCAGTGCCCCTTGGGGCACGACCTCGATGTCCAAAGACGCCAGCAAAGCCTGCAATTCGCGGATTTTTCCGGCGTTGTTACTGGCGAGAACGACCTTCGCCGGCATGGCGGACTAGCGGGCGATCCCGCAGCTTTCCAGCGCTTCCTGCTGGTGCTGCAACAGGTCGGCGATACCGCCCTCGGCGAGCTTGAGCATGGCGTCCAGCTCGTCGCGCCGGAACGCATGGCCTTCCGCGGTGCCCTGCACCTCGATGAAGGCGCCGGCGTCGTTCATGACTACGTTCATGTCGGTTTCGGCGTCGCAATCTTCGGCGTAGTCCAGATCGAGCACCGGCACGCCCTTGTAAATGCCTACCGAGACTGAGGCGATCTGACCGTGGATCGGATTCTTCTTGATCTTGCGGTCTTTCATGAGCTTCTGCACCGCCAGCGTCAGCGCGACGTAGCCTCCGGTAATGGACGCGGTGCGGGTGCCGCCATCGGCCTGGATGACGTCGCAGTCTAGGGTGAGGGTGCGCTCGCCCAAGGCCTCCAGATTCAGCGCCGCGCGCAGGGAGCGGCCGATCAGGCGTTGGATTTCCATGGTGCGCCCCCCCTGCTTGCCGCGGGCGGCCTCGCGGCCCATGCGCTCGTGGGTAGAGCGCGGCAACATGCCGTATTCGGCGGTGATCCAGCCGCTGCCCTTGCCCTTGAGGAAGGGCGGCACGCGCTCGTCCACGCTGGCGGTGCAGATGACCCGGGTATCGCCGAACTCGACGAGCACCGAGCCTTCGGCATGCTTGGTGTAATTGCAGGTGAAGGCGATGCGACGGAGTTGGTCGGGGCTGCGTCCGCTGGGTCTCATAATGGCTTGCTAATCCGCTGAAAAGCGCGTCAGTATACTTGAATTGCACTGTCCCTGCCGTCATCCACTGCTCATGAAATTCAAGCACATCCTGTATCTGATCGGCTTCGCCGCCCTGGCCTTGGCGACCTATGCCGGCACCCGCCTGGAAAAAGCCGCCGCCTCGCTGCCGCCCTCCGGAGGCGAACGGATTATTGCCGGACTCGACGCCCCGGTCAGCATCGAATTCGACGCGCTCGGCATCCCCCGAGTGCTTGCGTCGAACCGGGACGATGCGATGCGGACCCTGGGCTACCTGCATGCGCGCGACCGCTTGTTCCAGATGGATCTGATGCGCCGCAAGGCGGGCGGGCGCTTGGCGGAAATATTCGGAGACAAGGCGCTAGGGCTCGACCGAGACCAGCGGTTCTACCAATTCGAACCTGCTGCCGGCGGGATCCTCGCCGCTTTAACCCCGACCCAGCGCCGGACGCTCGAAGCCTATGCCGCCGGAGTCAATGCGCGAATGGCCGAACGGAACGCTCCGGCGCCGGAGATGCTCGCGCTGGGCTACGCGCCGGAGCAGTGGCGAGCCGAGGACAGCCTGCTCGTGGGATTGGGCATGTTCCAAACCCTGAACGGCCATCTGCAGGAAGAGCGCATGTTCAGCGTAATGGAAGCCTCTCTCCCCGCGGAGGTTCTCGCCTTCCTCACTCCGGACGTCGATGCCTACACCTCGGTACTGACCGGAGGAGCCGGATCGCGGCGTCCGGCTCAGCCGGTTCCTGCAAGCGCGCTGGCGGAATTGCTCGATTCGGCTCGGCCCATGCAGCTGGGAGCGCGGGTCGATTCGGATGCTTTGGTGGCAGGCTCCAACAACTGGGCCGTAGCCGGAAGCAAAACCCGCGACGGGCGGGCTATCGTGGCCAACGACATGCATCTGAGCCTCGGAGTGCCTAACGTCTGGTATCGAGCGGAACTGCGCTACGGCGGCGCCGTGATGAGCGGCCTCAGCCTACCCGGCCTGCCGCTCCTGATTGCTGGCAGCAATGGGCGTGTGGCTTGGGGCTTCACCAATGTCGACGCGGACGTGCTGGACCTGGTGAAGCTGGAATTGCATGCCGCCGAACCCGGCCGCTACCGCACGCCGGACGGCTGGGAGGCCCTGCGGCCGCACACCGAGACGATACGGATCAAAGGCGGCGATGATGCCAAGCTGACGCTGCAGACCAGCCGCTGGGGGCCCGTCATGGCCGATCCTTTGCTGGGGCAACCGGTGGCGCTGCGCTGGACGGCTCTGGACTCCGGCGGGGTCGACCTCGGCTTGCTCGACATGGATGGCGCCTTCGACCTGGACTCGGCGATAGGCGTGATGAACCGCGCCGGTGGCCCGCCGCAGAACGTCGTCCTGGCCGACACGGAAGGGCATATCGCCTGGACCCTCACCGGGCGCTTCCCGCTGCGGCGAGGCTTCGACGGCTCTGCGAGCCGCAGTTGGGCCGACGGCGGTGCGGCCTGGACTGGATTCCTCGCCCCCGAACAGCTTCCACGGGTCGTCGACCCGCCTGCCGGCTTCCTGGCCACCGCGAATAACCGCACCCTAGGCAGCGACTATCCGTTCACCATCGGCCACAACTACTCCAACAGCTACCGCGCTTACCGTATCGGCGAGCGCCTGAAGGATGCCCACAGCCTGGCTGAAACCGAGCTGTTCAAACTGCAGCTCGACACCCGTAGCGAGTTCTTCGACTTCTACCGCGATCTCGTCCTGGAACTGACGGCAACCACAGACGAAGCGGCGCTCGCCGACGCCCGCCGAGCGGCCCAAGCCTGGAACGGCCTCATGGAGGCCGACAGCCGGGGCGCAGCCTTGCTGGTACGCTTCCGGCGCGATCTGGCCCGGTCCGTATTCTCCCGCCTCCTCGCCCGCTGCAACCAGGCCGATCCCCAGTTCGTCTACGCCTGGCGCGAAGCGGAAACCCCTCTGCGAGCGCTGATCGCCGCCCGCGCGCCGGAAACGGTGCCGGACCGCAACGGCTCCTGGACGGCTTTTCTCACCGATGTGCTCCGGCAAAGCGCAAGCGCTCTCAGGGAGGAATCCGGCGCCGCCGATCTGGCGGAGCTGCCCTGGGGAAAGATCAACCGGGTAGAGGTCCGTCACCCCTTCAGCAAGAACGCACCGTTCCTCTCGGCACTGCTGGATATGCCACCGGTCGAAGCCGCCGGCTGCGGCGGCAACTGCGTACGCGTGGTGACGCCGGATCACGGCGCCAGCGAGCGCTTGGTCGTGTCGCCGGGACATCACGCCGAGGGCATCCTGCACATGCCGACCGGCCAGTCCGGCCACCCGCTATCACCGCATTACCGGGACCAGCAAGCCGCTTGGGCTTCCGGCCAGCCCTTGCCATTCGAACCCGGCCCGGCGCTGGACTCCCTGGAGTTGAAACCGGGGCCTATCGCTTCGCCTTAAGCTCGGGAGGCGGGGTTTTCCTGCCTCCCGATAGCGCATAGTATGCGAGGCTCTCAATCGGATAAGGAAATGCCATGATCCGCAGCATGACTGCTTTCGGCGCCGCACAGGGCAATGTGGAAGACTGGCGCGTCGCCTGGGATTTGCGCGCCGTCAACCATCGCTATCTCGATCTGAACTTGCGCTTGCCTGAGGCGCTGCGTGGGCTGGAGCTGGACGTGCGCAGCAAAATCGGCGAAGCGTTCAAACGAGGCCGAGTGGAGTGCACTCTGGCATGGAAGCTATCGGCTCGAAGCACCTCGCCGACGCGCTTCAATTCGGCCTTGGTGGGCACGCTGCTCGACGCCGCACGAGAGGTCGAAACTCAGGCGGAGGGACCCTGGGCACGCTACAGCGCCATCGACGTGCTGCGCTGGCCCGGTGTCCTGCAAGAAAGCGAGCTGGATGTCGCCGCGTTGTCTCCTGGGATACTCGCCTTGCTGGACCAAGCCCTAGCCGGCGCCTTGTCGTTCCGTGAGCGCGAAGGCGCGCAAATCGCCGCCCTGCTGGACGACCGCTGCCTGAAGGTTCAGGCAGCGGTCCGCACGGTTCAAGCCAGACTGCCGTTAGTACTCGCAGGCATTCGGGAAAAACTGATGGCGCGGCTGGCGGAGCTTACCGCGGCGCCGGACGCCTCCCGCCTCGAACAAGAGCTGGTATATCTGGCTCAGAAGATGGACGTGGCCGAAGAACTCGACCGCTTAGCAGAACATACGGAAGAAATGCGCCGGACGCTGACTCAGCGCGAACCCGTAGGCCGCCGGCTGGATTTTCTGCTACAGGAGATGAACCGCGAAGCCAACACCTTGGCGTCAAAGTCCGCCGATCTCGAAACCACCCGCGCCGCGGTTGACATCAAGGTACTGATCGAGCAAATGCGCGAGCAAGTACAGAATGCGGAGTGATTTCATCTGCCGGCCCTATCGTCGCGATGAGGCCGGCAGGTGCGGAATGCACTGGGGGTATCGCCGAAACGGCGGCGGAACAGCCGGTTGAAATAGGTGAAATCATTGAACCCCGCAGCCAAAGCGATCTCACCTATGCGCATGGCGTCGCACTTGGGGTTCTCGAGCATGCGCTTCGCTCCTTCCAACCGCAGGCGGTTGACCATTTCAGTGAAACTTTCGCAGCTCTCCGCCATCAGCCTGTGCAGATAGCTCTCGGAAATCCCGAGAGCACCGGCCGCAGACCTCACCGTCAAACCCTCCTCGCGGTAATGCGCCTCCACATATTTACGCAGGGCCACGCCCTTGGCTGCGCGCAACCCTCCCTGTTCCGCTCTGCGCCTGACCTCCGGGCACGACTCGATCAATAAACTGATGAGATCGAGCACATGGTTGCCGGCAAGCCGGTTGAGCTCAGGATCGCGAATAAACGCCTCATTGCTTTGCACTAGGTCGAGATATTGGACCAGCAAACGCAACGGCTCAGTATTGACTCGGACATCCAGCAAATACCTGTCGGCGCCGGGGATGCGCTGCAGCAGCTCAAGGCGCGGGATGTGCAAGCAGTACCCCTGGTAACGGCTATCCCCCTGTCCGCGCCGGATCGAGACGGAACCGGGCAGCGCACTAGTCACTAAGGCTCCGCTGAGGCCGCTCATTTCTGCGCTCCGTCCCGCCTGAGCGATTCCGGAGCTTCCATGCAGATTCATATGGAAACCGAAATCGTCGCCGTCCAGGGCTCTAGCCATTTGGGGCGTGCGAATGTAGTCCGCAGCGCTCAGTTCGTTCTGCCCCACGCCTACCGCGCCCAATTGCGCAAACTTCCAGCGCGCATAAAAAGGCCGAGTATCGGTGTGGACGATTTCAAGCCCCCATATCGCCGAACAAAACACTTCCCGCCACTTCTCGAAGCGGTCCGGCTCGGGCAGCGTAGCCGCGTCAAATGTCAGTTCGTCGGTCAAGGCAGAACCTCCACGGCCGCTGCTTGTCGCAGCGGAATGCAGCGCAAGGGGCGGATGGGCATACGGCATACCCTACTTCTTGAGTAGAGAATTGTCCTATTGGAATGCGTTTTTGTCCAAGAATCCAGACGGCGAGTTCTGATAGGGTTGAACCGTCGGAGGCCCGCCTCCCATCCGCAAGAGCGAGGCGGGGCTCGGGCACCGCGAAACCATCCCAAAAATCAACCCAACGGAACAATAAACGGCAACCGTGAAAACAGCACAACAAACCGCACAGCCGACCCCAAAACTCGACCAGCTACGGGCTGGATCCAAGCCTCAGCGCAAACAGCGCTCAGCACCCACAATGGCCCTGGCCATTAGGGAATACATCACGGCTCAACATGGCAAAGTCAGATTCGAAAGGCTACGGCAGTCGGAAAACCATTTGCTCCGTTTCGTCGATATCGCCGGAGATAGACCGCTGTCTGAATACACCAGCTCGGATTTCACCGCCTTTTCGAAAGAACTGTCCGGCACCAGACAGTTGTCCGCGTCGACCGTCAACGGTCACGTGAGCTCTCTGATCGCCCTGTTCAACTGGGCCATTGCGCATAAGCTCTACTCCCTGACAGAGAACCCGTGCAGCGGCTGCAAACTCCCCTCGAACGCGGTCTATGCGGAGCAGCGCCAGCAGCCGGAGGACAAGCCTTTCACCGAAGAGCAGCTGCGCGCATTCTTCGAGCACGATGACGCTATCGCAGAATTCGACACGCCCTACAAGTACTGGATACCGCTCATCCAACTGCATACAGGCGCACGCATCGGCGAAATCTGCCAACTCAAACCGGAGGACATCGACACCCTTGAGGGGCGTATCCCGGCTTTCCGATTCGTCGCCTCGACCTCGCGCGGCCAAGCCCTGCGCATGGTTCCCGTGCATCCGAAGCTGGTCGAACTGGGCTTGCTGCATTACGCCCGGAGCAACACAGACCGAGACACATTATGGCCGGGACTGATTGTTCCGCGGCTAGGCAGCAAAGGCCAAAATTTAGGGATGTGGCTGAGCCGCCGTTTGGCCAAGCGCGGACTGAAGCAAAACGGCCGCAGAACCGAGGCGTTCCGCTCGACGTTTCAACACTATCTCAAACTCGGCGGCGTAGCCGACCAACACATCGACGCGCTGGTCGGCCATGCCGGAAAGAACGGTACCGGCGCCGCGCTGAAACCACTATGGATGACCGAGCCTGATGCGCTGCTGGGTTCGCTCGCCACGCTAGACTACGGCATAAAGTTCGGCACCTATGCAGGCGCGTCCTAGGCACGCAAGCCTACACATCCAGATTCGCCACCTGCAGTGCATTACGCTCGATGAAATCGCGCCGCGGCTCCACCTGATCCCCCATCAGTGTGGTGAAAACCTCGTCTGCGGCGATGGCATCCTCGATGCGGACCTGCAACAGACGGCGAGTGTTGGAATCCAGCGTCGTTTCCCATAACTGCTCGGGATTCATCTCACCCAAGCCTTTATAACGCTGAATATGCTGCCCCTTCTTCGCCTCAGTCAGCATCCAGTCGAAAGCCTCCTTGAAGGACCGTACCGGCCGCCGGTTGTCGTCGAAATAAAGCGCGCTGGTATCGCCGAACAGACCGCCGACGGTTTCACAGAAGGTGCTCAGCACCGCGTAGTCGTGGCCGCCGAAGAACCCTGCACCAACGTCGAACACCCTATCCACGCCATGCAGCCGGCGCGTCACGTGGGCGGTAAATTCATCCGAAGCGCCCCCCTGCCTCAGCTCGATACCGTAGCGAGCCAGTCCTTCTGCATTCAAGGCCTGTTCGATTGAAGTGAACCAGTCTCTGCAGCGCTCGAAATCCCGCAGATCCTCGGCCGGTAACGGCGCATGCACCGTCAAAGCCTCCAGGAAAGCCTCGTCGTAGCGGTGGGAAAGACGGTCGATCAGCTTTCGGATATGCAGGTATTCGTGCGCCAGCCTTTCCAAGCCCTGGCCTTGTATCGGCGGAGTGACCTCATCGACCTCTAGGTGAGCTTTGTCGATAGCCAGCTGCAGCAAGTACTCGTTCAACTCGGCATCGTCCTTGACGTAGTGCTCCTGCCGTCCTTTCTTAACCTTATAGAGCGGCGGCTGAGCGATATACACATGGCCGCGGTCGACCAACTCGGGCATCTGGCGATAGAAAAACGTCAGCAGCAGGGTGCGGATATGGGAGCCGTCGACGTCGGCATCCGTCATGATGATAATGCGGTGATAACGCAGCTTGTCCGGGTTATACTCTTCCCGGCCTATACCGCAGCCTAGCGCGGTGATGAGGGTGCCGACTTCTTCCGAGGACAGCATTTTGTCGAATCGCGCCCGCTCCACGTTCAAAATCTTACCCTTGAGCGGGAGTATGGCCTGACTGCGG
>JAQTYA010000103.1 GCA_028688525.1 Methylococcus sp.
TGCCGCGGCATTGAAAGGTGTGACCGTGCTGGACTATGGCTGCGGCTCCGGCATTCTTGGCATTGCTGCGGCGTTACTGGGCGCCGCGAGGGTCTATGCCGTCGATATCGACCCGCAGGCGCTGGTGGCCACCGCTGACAATGCGCGGAAGAACGACGTCGAAGATAAGATCGAGACTTCCTTGCCGGATCGGCTGTCCTCTTTCGAGAGCGATATCGTATTAGCGAATATCTTAGCCAATCCGCTGATGGAACTGGCAGATGAACTGCGGTCGCGGCTGCGTGTCGGCGGCCGCATCGTGCTCTCCGGCGTGTTGGCGGAGCAGGCGGAAGCCGTGGTCTCGGTATACGCACTCCAGGGGTTTGCTATGGAACCTGTCGCGATCAGCGAGGGTTGGGCCCGGCTTGCCGGGGTGAGGCGGATTTAGGGTGTTTACCCGCTGTCCGTCGTGCGGCACGGCCTACGGCATTTCGGTGCGCCAGCTTCGGGAAGGGCGCGGCGTCATGCTGTGCGATCACTGCGGTAGGGTGTTCAATGCATTGCCAGGTCTGGAAGATAGCGTTCCCGACGGTTTCACGCAGCCGCCGAAGGGTGCTGTATCTGGACGCTGGTTCGGGGCGGGCAAAAAGGGATATGACGAGCCCGCCCGTCCGGGATTTTTTCTGCGCTTGGCATGGGGTGTCGGCAGCATAGCGCTGACGGCGGCCCTGCTCGGGCAAATAGCGTATTTCGGCAGCATCCGTTTCGCTCAGGATGAAGCTATGCGGCCCTGGTTGCTCGTACTGTGCAACGCAGTGGGCTGCCAGGTTCCGCCTTACAGCGATGTCGAATCGATCCAGATCGTTGAGCGTACTTTGCGGCCGGTGCCTGCTACGGGCGGCTACGAGTTCAAGCTGATCATGGCCAACCAATCTACGGCGGCGCAGGTGTTTCCTTCGATTGTCCTGAGGGTTGTCGACCGACAGGGTAAACCGGCTGCCGGCCGGGTCTTCTCCCCTTCGGAATATTTGCCCAAGGGAAGCGCTCCGTCCATGATGCCGATCGGCAAGTCTTTGGAGGTCCGTCTGGATCTGGCGAAGCCGGAGCGGGAAATCAGCGGATTCACCTTCGAATTGATCTGAGCCTTAGTTTTCAGGCGTTTCCCTATTCGGGAAAGGCCGTTTCTTGTTTGCTCCAGGGAGAGGGGCGGTTGAGTTAGCAACAGTATGTCTGAATTATCGGTATTACGGCTGAAAAAAAACGAGGAGCGCCGTCTGCGGGCGGGCCACTTGTGGGTTTTCAGTAACGAAGTAGATGGCGACAAGACGCCCCTCAAGCGGTTCGCGCCGGGGGAGTACGTCGTCGTGGAAGATTCCCGCCAGCAGCCCTTGGGGCTGGCTTACATCAACCCCGACTCTCTTATCTGCGCGCGGCTGCTGAGCCGGGACCACCGTATTGCGGTCGACGAGACCTTTTTGCTGAAGCGCCTTAGCCGGGCTTTGCATCTGCGCGAGATGTTATTCGCCAAGCCTTACTACCGGTTGCTGTACGGCGAGAGTGATGGTTTGCCGGGTTTGGTGATCGACCGCCTGGGCGATGTGCTGGTGATCCAAGCTAGCACACTCGGTGCGGAACGCTTGCAGGAACCGGTTATGGCCGTGCTCGAAAAACTGCTTTCGCCACGTACCATCGTGCTGAAAAACACGTCCAGTCTGCGCCAGTTCGAAAAACTGGAAAATTACGTGCAAGTGCTGGGGGCTCCACTGGAAGGGCCGGTGATGATCGAGGAAAACGACGCCCGCTTTCTGGTCGATCCGGTAGGGGGGCAGAAGACCGGGTGGTTCTTCGATCACCGCCGGAATCGGGCTGCGGTGGCGGAATTAGCCAAGTGTCAGCGCGTACTCGATCTGTTCTGCTATTCCGGTGCCTGGGGTGTGCAGGCTGCGCTGGGTGGGGCGGAAAGCGTGGATTGTGTGGACAGCTCAGAATCGGCCTTGGCGCTTGCCGCAGAAAACGCCCGGCTCAACGGTGTGGGGGATCGGATGGGCTTCATCCGTCAGGATGTTTTCGAGTTTCTGAAACAGCTCAGGCACAAACGCCAGCGCTACGATTTGATCGTGGTGGATCCGCCAGCGCTCATCAAGCGTAAGAAGGATTTCAAGGCCGGGGTCGAGGCTTACCATCGCCTCAATCAGGCCGCCATGCAGGTGCTCAACCCAGGCGGGGTGATGGTTTCCGCCTCGTGCTCGTTCAACTTGCCGCGTTCCGCCTTGCACGACATCCTGCGTACCGGCAGCCGGCACCTGGACCGGCATCTGGTCATCCTGGGGCAGGGGTCGCAGGGGCCGGACCATCCGGTTCACCCTGCCATACCGGAGACGGAATACCTGAAGACCTTCTTCTGCCATCTGTCGATGCCGCTGTAGCGGCGCCTCAAGCGAGGTATCTCGCGGCAGTGACGCGTTCGTGGCTTTGCAGATCGCGGTGCTGATGGATATCGCGGTATCCCAGTTTAGCCAGGATGGCCGCGACAGCAGCGGCCTGATCGAATCCGTGTTCGAACATCAATCTGCCGTTCGGAACGAGCACCTGCCGGGCACCTTCGGCGATTAGGGCGATGTCTTTCAGCCCGCCGTCGGCGGACACCAGAGCCTGCCGGGGTTCGTGCCGAATATCGCCGAGGGACAGATGAGGATCGGCCGGGTCGATATAGGGCGGGTTGCTGACGATCAGCTCGAAGCGGACTTCGGGCGGTAGCGGGTCGAACCAGTGGCCTCGCAGAAACCGGACCGGTGCGGCGCCGAGATCGGCGGCGTTGTGTCGGGCAATCTCCAGCGCAGTCTCGCTGAGGTCTACGGCCCAGATTTCGGTCCCCGGGCATTCCAGCGCCAGGGTCACGGCGATGGCGCCGCTGCCGGTGCCTAAATCAAGGATGCGCGTCAGGTTTTCCTGGGTGATCGCTGCGATGGCCAGCTCAACCAACAGTTCCGTTTCCGGGCGCGGGATCAACACCTCGGGCGAGACGCGGAAGGGCCTGGACCAGAACTCCCGCTCTCCGATCAGGTAGGCGACCGGCACGCCTCGCGCACGTTGCCCCACCCAATCCATATACTGCTGCGCTGTCTCCTCCTGGAGCCGGCGGTCAGGCCATGTCCGCAGATAAGCGCGGTTTTTTCCCAATAGTTGGGCCAGCAGCACCTCCGCGTCGAGCCGGGCCGTGTCGCTGGTTGAACTCAGCTCGCGGGTGGCGGCGTCTAGCGCTTCTCGGAGAGTAGGGGGCACGCCTTTAGTTTTCGGCCAGGCTGGCCAGCATGTCGGCTTGATGCTCCTGTACCAAGGGATCGATTACCGGGTCGAGATCGCCTTCCATGATGGCGTCCAGCCGGTACAAGGTGAGATTGATGCGGTGATCGGTGAGCCGCCCTTGCGGGAAGTTGTAGGTGCGGATGCGTTCGGAGCGGTCGCCGCTGCCCACCTGCAGCTTACGAGAGGCGGCGATTTCGGAGCTCTGCTTGTCCTGGGCCGCTGCCAGAATACGCGCCTGCAGCAAGGACATGGCGCGTGCCCGGTTTTTGTGCTGGGAACGTTCGTCTTGGCACTCCACCACGGTGCCGGTTGGGATGTGGGTGATGCGTATGGCCGAGTCGGTCCGGTTTACGTGCTGGCCGCCGGCTCCGGAAGCGCGAAAAGTGTCGACGCGCAGGTCGGCGGGGTTGATGTCGATCTCGACCTCGTCGACTTCGGGCAGGATCGCCACCGTGCAGGCCGAAGTGTGAATCCGTCCCTGAGCTTCGGTAGCGGGTACGCGCTGTACGCGGTGAGTTCCGGCTTCGAATTTCAGCCGCGAATAAACGTTCTGGCCGCTGATGCGCATCACCACTTCTTTGTAACCCCCGTGCTCGCCCTCGCTTTCGCCGACGATCTCGGTCTTCCAGCCGCGTTGTTCGGCATAGCGGGCGTACATGCGCTGCAGATCGCCGGCGAAGATCGCCGCTTCCGCACCGCCGGTGCCGGCCCGGACTTCGAGGAAGATATTGCGCTCGTCGTTGGGATCGCGCGGCAGCAGCAAGATCTGCAGCTCCTGCTCCAGCATTTCGCAGCGTTCGCGGCCGGCTTCGAGCTCTTCCCGTGCAAGGCTGCGGACTTCGGCATCCTGGTCTTGCAGCAGGGCTTGCGCGTATTCGACATTGTCCAGGGTTTCCTGGTACCGCCGGAAGCAGTGGACGCAGGGTTCGAGCTGAGCGTATTCCCGGCTCAGGGCCTTGAACCGGTTTTGATCGTTCTGGACTTCCGGAGTGGCTAGGAGGCCGGTGATTTCTTCGAAGCGATGGGACAGGTTTTCGAGTTTTTGCTGAACGGAGGGGTTCACGTATCGGTGTCTTTGAGTTGAAAGAGTTCGCGCGCCGCGGCGACGATGTCGGCACGTTCGTTGACGCCGGCCTGCCAGACTTGCGAGCTGGGCGCATGGATGATCTTGTTGGTGAGGGTTTCTGCCAGCCAGCGGAGCGTATCCTCGGCGGCTTTGCCGCGCCGGAGTTCGCGCAGTGCGCGCTCTAGGGCGGCGTCGCGGTGCAGTTCGGCAAGATTCCGCAGATCGCGGATGGTGTCGGTCGCGGCTTGGGCTCGCAGCCAAGCTAGAAAATGCTCGACTTCCAGATCGATGATTTCCTCCGCTTGCATGGCCGCTTCCTGGCGGGTCTTGAGGTTCTCCTCGACAGTGTGTTGCAGGTCGTCCACCGTGTACAGATAGACGTCCTGGAGCTGTTCGACTTCGGGCTCGATGTCCCGCGGTACCGCCAAGTCCACGATGAACATCGGCTTGTGGCGGCGGCTGCGCAATGCGCTCTCGATGCTGCCCTTGCCCAGGATCGGCAGGGGGCTGCCGGTGGAAGCCACGATGATATCGGCTTTGGCGAGATGCTTGGGCAACTCTTCCAAAGAAATGGCGAAGCCGTCGAACTGGCTAGCCAGGGTATGGGCTCGGTCGAAAGTCCGGTTGGCGATGATGATGTGCCCGATCCGGTTCTCGCTCAAGTGCCGTGCGGTCAGCTCTATGGTTTCGCCGGCGCCGATGAGGATGGCGGTCAGATCGCTCAAATCGTCGAAGATGCGCTGTGCGAGGCGGATGGCGGCGAAGGCAACCGATACCGGGCTACAGCCGATCGCCGTGTCGGTACGTACCTTCTTGGCGGCGGCAAAGGTGTGATGGAACAGCTTGGTCAACACTTTGCCTGCTGTGCCAGCCTCGCGGGCCGCCTGGTAAGCGGTCTTCATCTGGCCGAGAATTTGCGGCTCGCCCAGGATCATGGAGTCCAGGCCGCAAGCGACCCTGAACATATGCCGGATCGTGCCGGCATCGACATGGGCGTATAGGTACTGAGCGAGATCCTGATCGTGGAGTTGTCGCTGCTCTCGCATCCAATCGACGATAGGCCGCTGATCCCGGCCTTCGAATTCGCAGTAGAGTTCGGTACGGTTGCAGGTCGACAGAATTGCCGCCTCGCCGACTTGCGGCAAGCCGATCAGGCCGTGCAGAGCGGAGTGCAGATGTTCGGCGGGAAAAGCCAGGCGCTCCCTGATCGAAACCGGTGCTGTGGTGTGATTGACGCCTAAAGTCAGGATCGCCATTGTGAGAGGGTGTGTAATACAGGGGTTAATTTTAATGAAATTGCAGCTTCAATCCAATTTCGTCAATGCACAAGTCTTGCCGCTTTATCGGGAAAGGGTACAATTTCATGCTGAAAAACCGGTTCTGGCCTGCGCCGTAAACAATTTCTGGCTACCCCTCGTTCTCCTCTAACCTCCCAACTATCAGCGCAGGCGGGATGCAGGGAAAAGCACAGTCTACCCGGTTGTTTCCGTCTTAATTGCTTTTGAATTCCTACGCGCAACTCTTCGGGACGATAGTGCCTAAAATTCGGATACGAAAACTCTGGCCTGGCAGTGCAGGGGCTTTGCCGGGACTGCTCCTGGTCGCTCTGGCTTTGGGATGTGCAGGCCATCGAACCCAGTCTGCGGACGATGCATTCTTGCCCAGTGGCGCCGAAGCCAGTGCGACGGTTAAGCCGCTGACGCTTAAATCCCAACTCGTTTATCTCGTCTTGGCAGGAGAGCTGGCCGGCCAGCGCGGCCAGTACGATGTCGCTCTGGAAAATTATCTTCAGGCCGCTCGATTGTCGCACGATGCGCACCTTGCCGAGCGCGCGACGCAAATTGCGTTGTTCATGAAAAAGTCGCCCGAAGCGATCAATGGGGTGTCGCTTTGGTTGGAGCGCGAGCCGCGCAACGCCACTGCCCGGCGTATGGCGGCTCTGCTGTATCTCAAGGAAGGCCGGCGAGATGAAGCTGTCGCCCAGTTGAAAGTTCTGTTGGCGTTGCCCGACGCCGATATGGAGAACACGCTGATCGAGTTGGTAAGGGTGCTGGGCAGTGAAGTGCCGAAAGCGGATGCGGCAGAAGTCATGACTGCGCTGCTGCGGGCATTCCCTAGGATGGCCGAGCTGCATTTCGCGGCTGCGCTGCTGGCCGCCAACCAGGGCGAATTCCAGCAGGCTTTGAGTCAGACCGAGGAAGCCTTGAAGCTGCATCCGGACTGGAGCCGGGCGCGGGTGCTGCAGGCTCAGGTCATGGCGCAAATGGGAGATTCGGCGGCGGCGGGCGAAATGATCCGCAAGGCGCTCAAGCGCGAACCCGACAACGCCAGGCTGCGTCTGATCTACTCCCAGTTTCTAGTGAAATCCGGCGATATCGAGGGTGCACGCCGAGAACTGGCGCACATTGTGGCCAAAGATCCAGGCAATCAGGACGCGCGCTTTGGTCTGGGCTTGGCGCTCATGGATCTCGGCCAACTAGATGTGGCGCGGCGAGAGTTTGCCGGCTTGGCGAATTCGGAAAAATGGCGGGTGCAAGCCTATTTCTACCTAGGGCTGATCGAGGCGCGCAAGGGTAAATTGAACGAAGCGGTGGGCTGGTTCGATCGCGTGACGACCGGACCGATCGAATTCGATGCTCGGGTGAATGGCATCACTGCCTTGATCAGCCTAGGAAGGCTGACGGAGGCGCGAACTCGGTTGGCCGATGTGCGCAAGCGCTTTCCGAATGAGTCTGTGCGGCTGTATTTGCTCGAAGCGGAGCTGCTCACCAAGAACAAAGACTACGAAGAAGCCTTCGCTCTGCTGACCGAGGCATTGGACGATATGCCGGGGCAGACCGATCTGCTCTACGCCCGTGCTTTGGTGGCGGAAAATCTTGGCCGATTCGAAGCGGTGGAAGGGGATTTACGCCAAGTATTGGAAAAAAATCCGGATGACCCCAGCGCCTTGAACGCTTTGGGTTATACGCTCGCCGAGCGGGGCGAGAGGCTGGATGAGGCCAAGGGCTATCTTGAGCGAGCTATCCGGCTCAAACCGGATGATCCGGCGATACTCGATAGCTATGGCTGGCTGCAATACCGTCTGCGGAACTATACCGAGGCGATCGACTATCTGCGTCGTGCCTATACGCAAATTCAAGATCCGGAGATCGCCTCCCATCTCGGGGAGGTGTTGCTTGAGTCGGGCAAACGCCAGGAAGCCAGAAAGATTCTGCGGGATGCCTGGAAGAAGGCTCCGGAGCACGAGGATATGCGGCGCATCAAGGCGCGTTATCCGGATGTGCTGGCGCCGTAATGCGCATCCGTTTTTCGTCCGTTGCCGGGGCGCTGGTGATCGTGGCGATTATTCTGGGTTTGCCGGGGTGTGCGGAAATGCAGTCCAGGCCCGCCGTATCGGGTGGTTCGGCGCGCCTGGCCGGTTTGCAGCGTTGGACGCTGGAAGGCCGCATCGCCGTGCAGACCCCGGACGACGCTTGGCAGGCCAATCTCGCCTGGGAGCACGAGGGGCGCCAGGACCGCTTGCAGGTTTCCGGCCCATTGAACCAGGGAGCGGTTTCCATCGTATTGCAGGACGATCTGATACTCATCAACGAGGGGGGCGGGAAGGAAAGTATTTCCCGCGACCCTGATGCGCTGCTCAAAGAAAAGCTGGGTTTTTCGATCCCCTTGCAGAACCTGCGCTATTGGATATTGGGGGTGTCGGCGCCGGGCGATGCCAGCGACGAAATGGAGTTTTACCCGGAAGGGCGCCTGAAGCATCTGAGGCAAGCGGAGTGGTCGCTCGACTACGAGCGTTATCATGACTGGGACCGATTCGTCTTGCCGCAGAAGGTGCTGATCCAGGGGCGCTCGCTCAAGTTGAAACTGTTCGTGGACGAGTGGGTCGTCAGGGATTTTCCGATATGAAAGCGTCGTATCTGCGCCTGCCGGCGCCAGCCAAGCTTAACCTCACTCTACGGATAGTGGGTCGTCGTGCCGACGGCTACCACGACCTGCAGACGGTATTCCAGTTCGTGGATTTGTGCGACTGGCTCGAGTTTCGCGTCAACGTTTCGGGTGATGTGCTGCTGCGGGAGTCGCTGCCCGGGGTGCCGCCGGAGCAAAATCTAATCGTGCGCGCCGCCAGGCTGCTGAAGGACTACGCGGGTGTGTCCGCCGGGGTGGACATCGCCGTGGAAAAGAAACTGCCGATGGGCGGGGGGCTCGGAGGCGGAAGCTCGGATGCTGCGACGACGCTGGTGGCGTTGAATCGGCTCTGGGGGCTGGATCTGGACCGGGACGCCTTGATGAGCCTCGGTTTGCGGTTGGGAGCGGATGTGCCGATTTTCGTATTCGGCCGCAGTGCTTGGGCGGAAGGCGTGGGGGAGAGGCTCCAGGTCGTAGAATTGCCAGAGCCGTGGTACGTCATCGTCGTTCCTCCGTGTCAGGTTTCTACCGCCGAAATTTTCGGCGCCCCTGATTTGACAAGAGATAATAAGCCCATCAAAATAGCCGACTTCCTTGCGGGAAGCCATGAGAATCACTGTCTCGACGTCGTTGTGCGTAAGTACCCGGTCGTAGGCGAGGCGATGCGGCAACTGGGGGCTTATTCCCAGGATGTTCGGCTTACGGGCACAGGCGCTTGCGTTTATTCCGTCCATGGCAGCGAGAGCGAGGCCAGGGCCGCGTGTGCGGCTTTGTCCGGCGGCTGGGTGGCCATGGTGGCCTCCGGTTGCAATCGTTCGCCTCTTTATGAGGCTCTGAGCGGGCCGCATTCCTGCATTTGATTTTTTGGGGCATAGCCAAGCGGTAAGGCACCGGGTTTTGATCCCGGCATTCCCAGGTTCGAATCCTGGTGCCCCAGCCAACTCCCTGTCTGCGTCGATATTCTGGAGTGCACAATGACCGACACCTCTTTTATGGTGTTCTCGGGTAATGCAAATCTCCCGCTTGCCGAAGGTGTTGTGCGCAAGCTCAATATGCGCCTGGGCATGGCGACGGTAGGACGGTTCAGCGACGGCGAGATCGCCGTCGAGATCGAGGAGCATGTGCGTGGGCGAGAAGTGTTCGTCATTCAGCCCACGTCGCAGCCCATCAACGAGAATCTTATGGAGCTTCTCGTGATGATCGATGCCTTGCGCCGTTCTTCTGCTTCTGTCATTACGGCCGTTATCCCGTATTTCGGTTATGCGCGGCAGGACAGGCGTATCCGCTCTGCGCGGGTACCTATTACCGCGAAGCTGGTGGCGAAGATGATCTGTTCGGCGGGTGCGGACCGGGTGCTCACCGTCGATTTGCATGCGGATCAGATTCAAGGGTTTTTCGACGTGCCGGTGGATAACGTATACGCCTCGCCGATTTTGCTCGGCGACGTCTGGCGCCAGAAATACCCCGATCTCATGGTGGTGTCGCCCGACGTCGGTGGTGTGGTCAGGGCGCGGGCTTTGGCCAAGCGGCTCGATGACGCCGACCTCGCCATCATCGACAAGCGCCGGCCGCGTGCGAACGAGGCGAAGGTGATGAACATCATCGGCGATGTCCGGGGGCGAACCTGCGTCATGGTCGATGACCTTGTCGACACTGCGGGCACCTTGTGCAAGGCGGCGGGTGCGCTGAAGGAGCACGGTGCCGAAAGGGTGGTGGCGTACTGCACTCATCCCGTGCTCTCTGGTCCAGCCGTCGACAACATTGAGGCGTCGATGCTCGACGAGTTGGTGGTGACTGACACTATCCCGTTGCAAGAGCGGGCGCGGGCTTGCGAAAGAATCCGGCAATTGACTATTGCCGAAATGCTGGCGGAGACGATCCGCCGTATCGCTATGGGGGAGTCGGTCAGTTCGCTGTATGTGGATTGACGGCGATTCCCGTTTTCACTATCTGCTTAGAGTATTTTGGAGAGAAAGATGGTAGGCAGTTTCGAATTTGAAGCCGAATTACGTGATCAATTTGGCAAGGGCGCGTGCCGCCGTTTGCGTCATGCGAGCAAGGTTCCGGCTGTGCTTTATGGTGGCGGAGGTGAGCCAGTATCGCTGTTGCTGGCGCACCATAAGGTAGTCAAGGCGTTAGAGAACGAAGCGACGTATTCTCACGTTCTTACTATCCGTTTCGATGGGCGAGAAGAGAAGGCTATCTTGAAAGCTGTGCAGCGCCACCCGGCTAAGCCTATCGTGATGCACATGGATTTCCTGCGCGTTAGCGCGGCGGACAAGATCCGGGTTCATGTGCCACTGCATTTCGTCAACCAGGATTCTTCGGTAGGCGTCAAGAAAGGCGGTGTTGTGTCTCACAGTATGGCGGACGTGGAAGTGGATTGTTTTTCCAAGGACTTGCCGGAGTATATCGAGGTCGATTTGGCTCGGCTGGACATCGGGGACGTCGTTCACCTATCCGATCTGAAGCTGCCTGCTGGCGTCGAAATTCATGCGTTGGCTCAGGGTGCGGATCACGATCTTCCGGTTGCTGCCGTGCACGCGCCGCGCACTTCCGAGGGCGGTGAAGGCGAGGCCGGCTAACCGGTTGAGGCTGTATGGTCAGGATGATCGTCGGGTTAGGCAATCCCGGTGCGGCTTACGACAAAACCCGGCATAAC
Source organism: Methylococcus sp. (assembly GCA_028688525.1). GTDB lineage: Bacteria > Pseudomonadota > Gammaproteobacteria > Methylococcales > Methylococcaceae > Methylococcus. The sequence continues at coordinate 10,920 of JAQTYA010000103.1, forward strand.
GCCGGGTTTTGGTTTGTGGATCGCTTGGCGGCTAGTTACGGCTGCAGTTTGCGGGAGGAGTCCCGTTTTCATGCTTGCGCTGGGACGGTCAGCATGGCCGGATCTGTCCATCTCGTAAAGCCGCTCACCTTCATGAATCGGAGCGGCAGCGCTGTCGCGGCGGTAGCCAAATTTTACAAAATCGCTCCTGAGGACGTCCTGATCGTTCATGACGAGCTGGATTTCGAGCCCGGCGTGGTGCGGTTCAAGCGCGATGGCGGGCACGGTGGGCATAACGGCATTCGTGACATCATGACGCAGCTGGGGGGCGGCCGGTTTGCGCGCCTTCGTCTGGGGATAGGGCGTCCGGTGGGTCCGATGGCGGTTGCTGACTATGTTCTTGCTGCTCCGTCTTCGACAGACCGCGATGCTGTGTTTGGAGCGATCGACAAGGCATTGGAGTGCCTGCCTGAATTATTGGCCGGCAAGGTCGATCAAGTTTTGAATAGGTTGCACGCGTAATAAAATGCGCGCTGTGCCCGCTTGACACTGTAGCGATACTCTGGAAGAATGCGCGCTTCCGCTTTTGGAGGGGTTCCCGAGCGGTCAAAGGGATCAGACTGTAAATCTGACGGCTCAGCCTTCGAAGGTTCGAATCCTTCCCCCTCCACCAATTGGATTTTATGGTACGCGGGTGTAGTTCAACGGTAGAACCTCAGCCTTCCAAGCTGATGGTGTGGGTTCGATTCCCATCACCCGCTCCAGTGTTTTGATAGGTTGATTTGCCCATATAGCTCAGTCGGTAGAGCACTTCCTTGGTAAGGAAGAGGTCACCGGTTCAAGTCCGGTTATGGGCTCCATCATATATCTGTAAATCGTTTTTGACTGAATTGAAATAGCCGAATCAGGGGTGTTGGCGGATGTCCAAAGAAAAGTTTACGCGCACGAAACCGCATGTGAATGTGGGAACGATAGGTCACGTGGATCATGGGAAGACGACGCTGACGGCGGCCCTGACCAAGTGCATGGCGGCAAAGTTCGGTGGTGAATTCAAGGCGT
>JAQTYA010000104.1 GCA_028688525.1 Methylococcus sp.
GCAAGCCGATCAGGATCGTGTCGGTGCTGACGGCTCCGACGGCAGCATCCGGGGAAGTGCTGGTTTCCGTGGCGGAGACCCTGAACAAGCGCCGCGGCATGATGAGCGAGATTCTCTTCGCAGTGGTACTGCCCCAAATCCTGCTGGTGCTGGTCACCGGCGTTCACATCTGGACGGGCGTCAACCGGGGCCTCCACCCGCTGCGCAACCTGGCGCGCATCATCGCCGGCCGGTCCGCCCGGGACCTCGATCCCATTCCGGACACCGATGTTCCGCTCGAGGTGCGCTCCCTCACCCACACCATCAATGAACTCCTGCAACGCCTTGCTGCGTCGATGGCCACCCAGCGGCGCTTCATCGAAAACGCCGCTCACCAGCTTCGCACCCCTTTGGCCGGCCTCAAGATCCAGGCGGAACGGGCACTGCGCGCGCAAGACCCGGAAACGATGAGACCGGCCCTGATCCACACCAAGAACTCCGCCGACCGGGTCGCCCATATGAGCACCCAGTTGCTGGTACTGGCCCGCTCGGAGGCAATAATGCAGGACCGCCGGGAGTTCGCGCCGGTGGACCTGTGCGCGCTGGTGCGCGACTGTTGCATGAACTGGGTGCCCAAGGCGCTGGAGCGGAATATGGAACTGGAACTCCGGGCGCCGGACGAGGCCATCTTCATTGGCGGCAACGCGGCTCTCCTGCGCGAACTCCTCAACAACCTGCTGGACAACGCCCTCCGCTACGGGAGATCCGGCGGTCAGATCGCAGTGAAACTCGACGGCCCGCCACGGACGGCTTTGATCGTCGACGACGACGGCCCCGGCATTCAGCCGGCCGAAGCGGGCAAGGTCATCGAGCGGTTTTACCGCACACCCGGAAGCCCCGGCGACGGATGCGGCCTGGGCCTTGCTATCGTCAAGGAAATCGCCGACCTGCACGGCGCCCGGCTGTATATCTCCCGCTCATGTTTCGACAGCGGCACACGCATCGAAATCGCTTTCGGGCGGCAACCGGAGGAAGACCGGGGCCGTCGCTGAAAGGTATCTGAAAGCTTCCGCGCATAACATGGGTAACCCCAGTGCTTCCCAAGTTTTCCCATGCCTTTTCCATCCCGGCTCGCATTGTTCGGCTTCCTGTGCCTTTCCGCCTGTGAACAAAACGGTATCGAGCCGATAGACCGTCCCCGGCCGGGTCCGTCATCGTCGGCGGACATCCGGCAAAGCCACGGGCCGGCCACGGTTTCGCTGAGGCCGGGGGCCCTGCCCTATCTCGCCATCCAGGAGATCCATCCGGAAGCCTTCGACGCCTCGATTTCAGCTCCCGCCAGGGTCGATTTCCGCACCCAAGCCGTTTCGGCCGCGGGTACGATCGTCCCCGGACGGGTCACCAAGGTGCATGCGGAGATCGGCGAACGTGTCAGGGGTGGTGCGCCGTTGGCCACCCTGGTCAGCGCCGAAGCAGCCCAGATGCGCTCGGATTTCTCCCGCGCCGAGGCCGAGCTGAGCCGTGCCGAAGACCGGCGCCGGCGCCAGGAGGAAATGGCCCGCCGCGGCGTCGGCCTAGAGGTCGAACGGATGGAGGCCGAAACCGAGCACCGTCAGGCGCGCACCGAATACCAGCGCAGCCGCGACCTTCTGCACCTCATCGGGGATGGCCGCGGGGGCGAGGTCGTCGTCCGGGCGCCAATGGACAGCGTAGTACTGAAGGCCCATGTCTCCATGGGCGCCGCGGTAGGGCCGGGGTCGCCCCTGTTCGACCTCGGCGAACCTTCCGCCGCCTGGATCGTGGCCGACGTGTTCGAAAACGATCTGCTGCTGGTGGAAGTCGGCGCCAAGGCGTCAATCGAACTCGCCTCGCTGCCGAACGCCATTTCCGGCCATGTTGTGGCTGAAAGCGCCGCCATCCAGAACGAACTTCGGCGAGGCTCGGTGTTCATCGAGCCGGACGACCCCGCGGTTCCACTACGGCCCGGCATGTACGCGAGAGTATCGATCACCGTGTCGGCGCCCGGCCGGATCATCCTGCCCACCTCGGCCGTGCTGATAAAAGACGGGCGGGAAACCTTCGTATACGTGGAGAAGGAACCGGGGATCTTCGAAGCCCGCCCGGTGCGGGCGGGGCAGTCGCGGGCCGGCATGACCCCCATCCTTCAGGGGCTGTCCGGGGGCGAACGCGTCGTGGTGAAGGGCGCCCTGCTCCTGGACGGCGAAGCCGCAATACTCTTGTAAGGATGCGATCATGCTGAAGCTGCTGATCGAGCATTGCGTGCACCGGCGTTTCGCCGCCATCGCAGTCACCGCAGTGATCGCCGTGTACGGGGTTCTTGCCTACCTCGATACTCCGATCGAAGCCTACCCCGACGTCACCAACACCCAGGTTACCGTTATCAGCCTGATGCCTGGCTACGGACCGGAGGAAGTGGAACGGCAGGTCACCATCCCGCTGGAGCGGGTGCTGAACGGCACGCCCGACATGCTGCAAATGCGCAGCCAGAGCCTGTTCGGCCTGTCCCTGATCACCATCACCTTCCAGGACGGTATCGACAGTTTCCGGTCGAGAACGCTGATCTCCGAGCGGATGGCCGGCGCCGAAGTGCCGGAAGGGGTAACGCCCGTGCTCGCCCCGGATTACACGCCTCTGGGGGAAATCTACAAGTTCGTAATGGTGAGCGACCGCCATACGCTTTACGAGCTGCGGTCCGAAATGGAATGGAACGTGTCTCGCGCGCTGCGCCAAGTCCAGGGCGTCGCCGACATATTGACCTTCGGGGGCTATTACAAGGAATTCCAGGTCGAAACCGATCCGGTGCGGCTCGAATCCTTCGGTATAACCCTGGAGGACGTCAACCAGGCGATCGCCCGGTCCAACCGGAACGTAGGTGCGGGATTCCTGCGTCATGGCGACCAGCAGATGCTGGTGAGAGGCGTGGGCAACCTCGCCTCGGCCGAGGACGTGAAACAGATCCTGCTCAAGAGCGCCGGCGGCACGCCGGTCACCGTCGGCGACGTCGCGCGTCTGGTCCAGGCCTACACGCCCCGCCAGGGGGCGGTGGGCCTGGACCACCGGAAAGAGGCCGTGGAGGGCATCGTGCTGCTGCGACGAGGGCAGAACCCCTCGAAAGTGCTGGAAGCCGTCCACAGCAAGGTGGAAGAGCTGAACAGCCGTATTCTCCCGCCTGGTATGAGGATAGATCCCTTCCTCGACCGGACCGAACTGGTCGACAACACACTGCACACGGTCTACGACAATCTGCTGCACGGGTTTCTGCTGGTGGTGGCCGTGGTCTGGCTGTTTCTACGCAGCATCCGCGGCTCTCTAATCGTCGCCCTCGTCATCCCGTTGTCCCTGCTGACGGCGTTCGCCGGGCTTTATCAGCTCGGCCTCCCGGCCAATCTCATATCCATGGGGGCTATCGATTTCGGAATCATCCTCGATGGTGCGGTGGTACTGGTGGAAAACGTGATTCACCTTGCCACCTGTCGACGCCCGGAAAGCCGGCCCGAGATGCTACGCCTGATCATCGCCGCCGCGCTCGAAGTGGCCAAACCGGCATTCTTCGCGATGCTGATCATCATCGCCGCGCTCATCCCGGTATACACGCTGGAGCGTGTCGAAGGCCGCATTTTCCGCCCGCTTGCCTTCACGTACAGCTTCGCTCTCGCCGGAGGCCTGGTGTTCGCGCTGACTCTGGTGCCGGCGCTGTGCGCCGCCTTCATCCAGCCCCGGCAGGCCGTGATCGAGGAACCGGCGTTCCTGGCACCCCTGCGCCGCGTTTATGGGCACGTCTTGAAACTGGCACTGGAGCGGCGTGGCGTAACCCTGGCCGCGGCGTTCCTACTGCTGTTCGCCGGGGGCGCCGCGGGAACCCGGCTCGGAAGCGAATTCCTGCCCGAACTGGACGAAGGCGACGTTCACTTGTTCGTCGAAATGCCGGCTAGCATCGCCCTGGCCAAGGGTCAGGAGATCCTGCTCGATATGCGCGAGCGCCTGCTCGGGTTTCCCGAGGTCAAGAGCATCCTCAGCCAGCAGGGCCGTTCCGAGGACGGCACCGACAACGAGGGAGTGAACATGAGCGAAACTTTCGTCCACCTCAAGCCTCGGGTGGAATGGCGCCCTGGGCTGGAGAAGGCCCGGCTGGTCGATGAGATGCGAGACTCCCTCGCCGCGATCCCCGGCGTCCGCTTCAATTTCTCCCAACCCATCAAGGACAACGTCGAGGAAGCCGTCAGCGGCGTCCGCGGCAAGGTCGTGCTCAAAATCTACGGCGCCGACCTGGAAAAGATGCGCGTTACTCTGGAACACGCAAAGGCAGTGCTGAAAGACGTTCCCGGCGTCATCGACCTGGACCTTTACCGGGAATCAGTGGTCCCGCAGCTCCAGTTGAAGCTGGACCGGCCGGCTCTGGCCCGGCATGGCATCGAAGTCGATGCGGCCCAAAACACCATAGAAACCGGTCTGGCGGGCAAGATCGTCACCGAACTCTGGGAGAGTGAACGCCCCGTACCGGTGCGAGTGATCCTCCCCGGCGCCGAACGCGGTGACATGGAGCACATCGCAAACCTGATACTACCCACCCCGGGAGGCGCACGAATTCCGTTGCGGGAGATCGCCGACCTACGCATCGAGCGCGGCCGGACCTCCATCGAAAGGGAGGCGAACCGGCGGTTCCTCGCGCTCAAATTCAACATCGAAGGCCGCGATCTCGGATCGGTGGTGCGCGACGCGGCGCGCGCGGTCGAAATCGCCGTCGCAGTGCCGGAAGGCCACTTCCTGGTATGGGGCGGCGAATTCGAGAATCAGCAGCGGGCGATGACGCGCTTAGGTATAGCCGTCCCTGTAGCAGTTCTGGTCGTCTTCGCGCTTCTCTATGGCGCCTTGCAATCCGCCCGTAGCGCCCTCGCCATCCTGGCATGCGTACCTTTCGCCTTGATCGGCGGCGTATTCATCCTACTGTGGAACGGGATCCCCCTGTCGGTAAGTGCTGCCATCGGCTTCATCGCCTTGCTAGGCCAGGTTTCGCTGATGGGACTCCTGGTCCTGAGCGCTGCCGAACAGCACCGGCGCCAGGGTATGTGTTTGTTCGGCGCCATCCGGGAGGGGGCGACGGAGCGGCTTCGTCCGGTGCTGATGGCATCACTGCTAGCACTGCTCGGCCTGCTTCCCATGGCACTGTCCACCGGTATCGGCAGTGAAACCCAGCGCCCCTTCGCGATGGTCATCGTGGGCGGCATGTTCACGACGTTCTTCGTAGCGATGTTCGTCCTGCCGGTACTCTACTCCTTCATCACACCCAAGCTGCTGCTGTCGCCCGAGACGGCCGACGAATTGCTCGAACGATGATCCAGGAAAACCGTCACGCCCGCGCTTCCCGGGCATTTAAGTGCCTGCTGCCATTATTCCTCGCGCTGAATCTCGACGGCACTGCGCTTGCCGAAACGAAAACCGAATCTCTGCCGCAGGCCGTGACCATCAAGCAGTTGCTGGAAATCGCTAGGCAATACAGTCCGCGTTATGCCGCCTTGAGGCAAACCATCGAGATTTCCAAAGCCGAAATCGCCGCTGCCGACGTACTGCCGAACCCAAAACTCAATTACGGGAACTACAGCCTCTTGAGTGCCAACAACACGATGTACGACGGCAAGATGCAGCGCGAAATCGTACTGGAAGTCCCCGTGCTCATCTCCGGCCAACATGGCGCCAGGGTCGAAGCCGCGGAAAAACAGGTGCAAACTACCGAAGCCGCCGTCCAGGCCGAATTCGCTGGCCTGGTACACGCGCTGTGGCGCACGTTCATCAAGCTGCTGGCAGGCCAGCGGCGCGTCGCCGTCCTGGAAGAAACCAGCGCGAACATGGAGCGCCTCGCCGCGCTCGTCGCCGGGCGGGAGGAATCCGGCAGCGCCAGCCGGTACGACGCTCTGCGCATGGAAATCGAAGCCAAGGACGTCCAGGCGAAGCTGGAAACTGCCCGAAACGACCTGCAGGGAACCGTGGAAGAACTGGGTCTGATGCTCGGTCTCCCGGACTGGAAACCGCTGGCATTGGGAAACCTCTCGCCGCTGGGAATCCCGGCAGATCCGAAGAAGTCGTGGGCGGACGCCGAGAGGACCAACCCCGAAATCGAGACGGTGCGCCGCGGAGAAACCGCCGCCGATGCCCGCCTGGAAAAAGCCAAGGCCGAGCGCTGGCCGGTGCCCTCGATCCAGTTCGGTTCGGCGTTCACCGACCAGCCTTACGGGCACGCCTTCTTCGGCGGCCTTTCCGTCGATATCCCCTTGTTTGACCGCAACCAGGGCGGCATGGCCAGGGCCGCGGCGGAAAAACAAGCCGCCATTCTCGAACGCGAATTGGTGACTTCCCAAATCCACGTCGCGCTCGATCGCGCAACCGGCCTGCTCGCGCGCAGACGCGAAACACGGGTCAGATTCGAGCGGGACGTCATCGCCAAGCTGTCCGCCCTCAAGGAGATGGGCGAAGCAGCTTACCGGCTCGGTAAAGGCACTTTGCTCGAGCTGCTAGACTCCACCCGTTCCAGAACGGAGATACGCCTCACCCACCTGGAGCTCATCCAGCTCGAACTGGAAGCGGAGCTCGAAGCGCTGAAAGCCTCGGGACTGCTGGTCAGCCGGGCCGAAACCGGTTGACCGCAGACCCGGACGCGCCGCGATCCAACAGAATGGACGCATTCCGGGAACCAGCTGTTTAAGCCTGAACGGCGCAACCTATTCTCGAACACGGCGTTCGCGGCTTCCGGTTCAGCTATTCATCACCCCGTCTGGAAGGCTGGAAGCCATCGGACAGTATATTGGAAAGGTCGAGTCATCCCTACCCGCTTTACGATTTCGAGCATCTCTACCTGCCTCCCGTAGAAGCGGTGCACGGGACGGGATGAGAGCGAACGCCAAGCAGACGCGACCCCGCTTAAGCCGCCTGCCGCGGCGCTTCGCTGCCCAGCAGCTGCTGTACGAAGTCCGCGAGGGGCATGTCGATCCGGCGGATGTCCTGCTCCTCGAGGAAACGCGCTTCGTTGCGGGTCGGTTCGTCCGGCAGCACCGCCCAATGCAGGTCGGACGAGCGCTTCATAATCTGCCGGGCATAAGTCCGCTCCAGCTGGTTACGGAAGCGGCAGCCCAGGAACAAGAAGTGGCGGCCGCTCCGGATCTGCTTCACCGGCTCGGGAATCGGCGTCTGGATGTCGATTTCGGTTAGCACTTCGACGTAATCCGAATCGGACAGGATGAAGTTGGCGGCTGGGACGATGCTGCCCAGCGGCTTGTAGAGCAGCAGCTTCCAGTCCGCCGCCTCGGACTCCTCGGCGGGGCTACCGTCGGCATGGAAATAATGCACCCAGTCGCCAAAATGCTCTGCCCGGCTCACCCCCTGCACCTGCCCGAAGTCGGACCGCCCCTCCAACGCCGCCGCCATGCTGGCGTCGTACCAAGCGTCGACGATCAACGGCAACGGCAGCCCCGCCAGATACCGGTGCAGCCCGATGGGCTCCGGCGCCGCGGCGAAAGCCTCCTTGAGCAGGCTGACCAAGGTCTTGCGATGCTTGAAGTTTTCGATGTACTGGCCCGCCGCGGTGAGATTCTTGCGTATCTTGTGGGGCACGGTCACCTTGGCGGTAATCAGCTCCACCAGGGTTTCCGGAGCGCTGGGTACGGCGCTGCCGCCGTCCAGGGCCAGTACGCCGGGACCAAGGTAGGGAATCACCTGGCCGGCGGCCAGCCCCGATTGAATCTCTGTGGGTATCGTTGCCGTCATGAGTATTTACCCCGCTGATGAAATAGCGGCCTTGAGTTCGTCCACTTGCGGACGCGGCAGGCGGAACATGCCGCGTCCGCCGGCCAAGGCCTGGTAACTGTTGGAAGTCTGGTTGCTTAAATAGTTGAACCAGGCCTGCGCCTCGACGCCCTGCGGACGCTCGCCGATTTCCATGACCGTGCCATTGGGAGCAAAGCGGACATGGATCAAAGATTCGATTTTCTCTGTGGTCGTCATGGTTTTATCCTCTGTTCTTAGGTTTCAGTTCGATGGTGATCTCACGGGAGCCCAGGACTGCCTGACAGGACAGCCTGGATAGGGTTTCCTTACCTCTTATGTTTTCGAGCTTTTCCCGCTCGTCGGGGCGGATCTTGGACAAGCCGCGTCCGCCGTTTCGTACTAGCACGTGACACTCCCCGCAACGGGCATGTCCGCCGCATTTGTGGACGATCGTATCGCCCGTCAGCAGCACCGCGTCGAGCAGGCGGCTGCCGCTGCTGATTCGCACCGTCTTGCCCGAGGGCAGGACGGTCACGCAGACCTTCGCGTTCCGCCGTATTCCGGTACGCAGATAACCGGCCATGCTCGTCGACTCATAGATAAATCGCGGCCCCAGCGCCCACGTTGATGGACGAATCCTTGGCGGTCTGCACGATGAAACCAATCTGGTCTTCGGTAAGGTGGCAATGGAACGGCAGGGCGATGGCCCGGTCCGCCAATTTTTCTGTCACGAAGAACTGCCCCTTGCGATAGCCCAGGTCGACGTAATACCGCTGAGTATGCAGGGGCGAGCAAAAGGCCACGGACTCGACTTCCGCCGTCGCCAAATCCTGGATGACCACATCGCGGCTGGAACGGGTGAAGCGGGTGCCCAGATGCACCAGATAAACCATCCAATGCAGCTCATCCACTTCCGGCGCCTGATAGGCCGGCTTGATGCCTTCGAAGGACTGCATGAAGGCGTCGTAATAGGCCTCGACGTCCTTGCGCCGCTCGAGAATCCCATCCAGCCGCTCCAACTGGGCCAGCCCGAGGGCCGCGTTGATGTCGCTCATCTCCGCCCGGTATGGCGGCAGGTCGCCCAGCACCACCGATTTGCGCTGATCCAGGCGGCGGTTGCGGTAACCCCGCAGCCGCACCACCAAATTCTGGTCGTCGGTCACCACCATTCCACCTTCCCCAGTGGTGAGGACGCCGGGCTGGGTGAAGTCGAAGATCGAACAGTCGCCGAAGTTGCCGACCAGCTTGCCCTGGTAACGCGATCCGATAGCCTCGCTGGAATCCTCGATTAGGATCAGCCCGTGCTCGTCGGCCAGCGCGCGCAACGGGTTCCACAAGGCCGGATGGCCGTTGACGTTACAGGCGAGGATGGCCTTGGTCTGCGGTGTGATCGCCGCAGCGGCCTTTTCCGGCACGATAGTGCAGGTCCAGTAGTCGATGTCCACGAACACCGGCTTCGCTCCAGCCAGAGTGATGGCGTGGGCGGTATCGCGGAAGCCGAAGGGCGAGGCGATGACCTCGTCGCCCGGCCCGATGCCATAGGCCCGCAGGGCCAGCAATAACCCCATGGTGGCGCTGCTCACCGCCACCGCGTACTTCCGCCCCAGATATTCGGCGAAAGCGGCTTCGAAATCTTCGACCACGGGCCCCGCCGAAAGGCCGGGCGATTTCAGCACCTCTTCTACCGCCTCCAGTTCCGAAAGGCTCATGTCCGGATCGGAAAACAGGATGCTCGGCTGCTCGCTCATTTCGGCGTCCCCTTGGGTTTCTCGGCCAGAATCAATCCGGTGGCTCGGCTCGGATCGCTAGTCACGTGTGCGCAGTGATCGGCCGCGTCGAGCAGATACAGGTTGAATCGGGCCGTTTCCAGCACCGGCGTTTCGGTATCGATATCGCCTTCGTCGCAACGGGTCATGGACAGTCCGGGAAATGCCTGGCGCAGAGCGGCGATGTGCTGCGCAGCCGTAGCTTCGATTTCGAGCTGGCTCCGAATTTGCTCGAGCGCTTCCGTCGTGAGCGCCATGGTCAGTCGTCGCCTCCGGCGAGCTTCTTGGCATCGACCGTGATCGGCAAGCTAGTTCCCTCCGGCATGTCCGGAAGTACGAGCTGCCAGCCGTTGGCCAGAGTCACCGTGCCGCCCCACATATCGGGTTTTTCCTGGGAGACGATCGGCTCCTCCAGGTCTTTCTTGGGGACATAGGCGGACAATTCGCCGGCGGCATTTCTACGGATCATTACCTTCATGAAGACTCCAGGTCTCGGTTGAAAAATCGATCGATCAATTCATTATCGGATGCAGCGAGCGCTGGGCTCAGGCTGCTTCCGCCAGCATATTCCGCACGATATCCGGCAGCAATCCGCACACCGCGTCGATCTCGGCGGGCGTGGTGTAACGGCTCAAGGAGAACCGGATAGTGGCCAGCGCTCCCTCAGCACCCAAGCCCATGGCGGTCAGCACATGGGAAGGCTCTGTGCCGCCGGCACTGCAAGCCGCGCCGGCCGAGGCACAAACACCGGCGCGGTCCAGCTTGTCCAGCACCAGCTCGGCCTCGACGTTCCCGAGGTTGAAGCTGGACGTCCCGGCCACCCGCGCTGCACCCGCGCCGTTGACGGAAGCGCCAGGCAGCGCGGCCAGCAGCCGGCTCTCCAGGCGGTCGCGCAGCCAGCCAACACCGTCATCGCCCTGCGCCAGATACTGTTGAGCCAGTTCGGCGGCGATCCCTAAGCCGACGATGCCCGGTACGTTCTCGGTGCTGCCGCGGCGTCCCCGCTCCTGGTGGCCGAACAACAGCGGCGGCAGCTTGCGCCCCTTGCGCACGAACAGCGCGCCGATGCCCTTGGGGCCGTGCAGCTTGTGTCCGGACAGGGACAGGAAATCCAGCGGCACCTTGCCGAGATCGATCGGCAGCTTACCCACCGCCTGCACCGCGTCGCAGTGGAACAGCACCCCGCGGCTGGCCGCAAGCGCCGCCGCTTCTTCGATGGGAAACAGCACGCCGGTTTCGTTGTTGGCCCACATCAAACTAAGCAAGCCGGTGTCGGGTGTGAGCGCGGCCTCCAGCAAGGCGAGATCGAGCCGCCCTTGCTTGTCGACCGGCAGGCGGATCACCTCAAACCCTTGCGTTTCCAAATGCTTCAGCAAGAGCAAGGTAGCCGGATGCTCCACCGCACTGGTTACTATCCGGCGCTTATCCGGCGTCAGTGCCAGGGCGCCCAGAATGGCCTGATGGATGGATTCGGTGCCGCCGCTGGTGAACACGACCTCCGCCGGCGAGACCCCCAGCAGCGCAGCCACTTTGGCTCGCGCGGCAATAGCCTCCATCTTGGCTGCCTCGCCCATATGATGCTTGCTGGACGGGTTGCCGTAATGCGCGTTGAGGCAGGCCGCCATCGCCTCCACGCATTCCGGCGCGGGAGCCGTAGTGGCATTGTTATCAAGGTAGATCAATGCGTTACTCATCGTTCTGCCAATATCGTTGGTTGGCCCATCGGCTGGCTTTGACTCCCTTCGACTGCGCTCAGGGCTAGCCGCTCAGCCGGCGCTCTCGGTTCTCATCTCGGCACCCTTCCGCTCGCCGTGAGCGGGGCAGGACGGCGGTCATTGCCAAAACCGTCTGTTCGGATCTTCGTTCAGCAGCGCCAGGATTTGCTGCAGCGACAGGTATTCGCCGTGCATGATCCAGTGTCCGATTTCGTGGTCCTTGTGATAAAGCCACCAGCAACCGCGGTTTGGCTTGAACTCCAGCCGGGCGATGTCGATGACGCCGCCCTCGGGGTCGATGTTCCGAGAGCAACATGAGCTCTGGATCAAATAACCGTCCTCGGTCGGATGCACCTCAGGAGTGACGTAGCGGTAACGCTTGCGTTCCTGGATAGCGCGCTCGATGCGCTTGCGATCCAACTCATTGGGCTGGAGATTCACTGCCGCCTGAATACTGCCCATCTCACACCGCCTCCGGATCTGGTGCCCAGCCCGCTAAAGCAGTCCTGCGACCTGGACGGTCTTCTGCTCCGCGCTCAACTCTTCTTCGAAGCAGCCGATGACATAGCCACCGGGAAACTCGACCAGATACACGGGGATATTGGCGTCTTCGTGAT
>JAQTYA010000013.1 GCA_028688525.1 Methylococcus sp.
CCTTGGCGAAATAGGTGAGGATGCCGTCGGCGCCGGCACGCTTGAAGGCCAGTAGGGATTCCAGGACGACCGCGCGTTCGTCCAGCCAGCCGTTTTGCGCCGCGGCCTTCAGCATGGCGTACTCGCCGCTGACCTGGTAGGCGTAGGTGGGCACGCCGAAGCGCTCCTTCACCCGCCGCACGATGTCCAGGTAGGGCATTCCGGGCTTGACCATGACCATGTCCGCGCCTTCCTGCAAGTCCAGTTCGACTTCCCGCAGCGCTTCGTCGCCGTTGGCGGGGTCCATCTGGTAGCTGTATTTGTTGCTGCCACCGAGGTTCGCGGCCGAACCCACCGCGTCGCGGAACGGGCCGTAGAAGCTGGAGGCGTACTTCGCCGAGTAGGCGAGGATGCGGGTATTGACGAAGCCCTCGCCCTCGAGCGCTTGGCGGATGGCGCCGATCCGCCCGTCCATCATGTCGGAAGGGGCCACCACGTCGGCGCCGGCTGAGGCATGCGACAGCGCCTGTTTCACCAGGGCTTCCACCGTCTTGTCGTTGACCACATAGCCGGTGTCGTCGATCAGCCCGTCCTGGCCGTGCGAGGTGAAGGGGTCCAGGGCGACGTCGGTGATGACGCCGAGTTCGGGCAGCCGGGCCTTCAGTATCCTGACGGCGCGCTGAGCCAGGCCTTCCGGGTTCCAGGCTTCGCTGGCTTCCAAATCTTTCTTGTCCGGGTCGATCACCGGAAACAGCGCGACGGCCGGGATGCCCAGGTCTAGTGCAGCGGTCGCTTCTTCCAGCAACAGGTCCAGGCTGAGACGTTCTACTCCCGGCATGGAAGAGACGGGTTCGCGCAACTTGCTGCCTTCGACGACGAACAAGGGATAGATCAGATCGTCCGCCGACAGCCGGTTTTCCCGCATCAGGCGGCGGCTGAAGTCATCCTTGCGCATGCGGCGCGGACGAATGGACGGATAACGGCCGGGGCGGGTTTCGGGCTTGTCCATGAGGTATCTGGTTTCCGGGGTGAATGGTATAGTTTACAAAACGCTCGCGCGCTATGATACGGCGTGCATTTTCCCCTTATTTGTCAGGAGTTCCCCATGAGTGCCAAGGCTGTGTTGCGTTATGCGAATTGGCTGCAATTCGCCCTATTGTTATGCGGGGTGTTCGCGGCCTCGGCATACGCCGAGCAGTTGTCACCCCCTCAACAAGTGATCCAGCAAACCTCGAACCAGCTTCAAAGTTCGCTGCAGAAGCCAGAGTACAAGGAGGACTTCCGCAAGGCGACCGAGCTGGTCGAGCGCGTCATCAATCCGCACGTGGATTTCGAGCGCGTTTCGGTTCTCGTATTGGGGAAGTTTTGGAAAACGGCGACCCCGGATCAGCGGGACCGCTTCAAGAAAGAATTTCGGACGCTTCTAGTACGGACCTACACTACGGCGTTTACCGAGTATTCCAATTGGAACATACGCTATCTTCCTTCGCCGGAAGGGGCTGAAAGCGGTAAGACCATGGTCCGCACCGAAGTGCTCCAAGAAGGGGCTAAACCGATCACCGTGGACTATCGGATGGCGCAGACTGGCAGCGAGTGGAAGGTCTACGACGTTTTGATCGGAGGCATCAGCCTGCTGCAGAACTACCGTACCAGCTTTACCAATCAGGTCGCGCAGACAGGGCTGGAGCCGCTCATCAAAGATCTGGTGCAGCGCAACGCCAATGCTTTCAAAGAGCCGCTGGCCAACAAGGAGTCATGATTCCAGCCATTCCCGCGGTTTCAGATAGTTGAGATAGAGATTTTCCTCGGCACTGCCTTGCTCCGGGCGCCAGTTGTAACGCCAATGGGCGACGGGGGGCAGTGACATGAGGATGGATTCCGTCCTCCCGCCCGACTGGAGCCCGAACAGGGTTCCGCGATCGTAAACCAGATTGAACTCGACGTAGCGCCCGCGCCGGTAGAGCTGGAAGTCCCGCTCCCGGTCGCCGTAGGGTGTCGCTTTCCGGCGCTGGACGATCGGCACATAAGCCTTCAGATAATGCTCCCCCACGCTGCGCAGAAAGGCGAAGCTGCGCTCGAAACCCCATTCGTTCAGGTCGTCGAAGAACAAGCCGCCCACGCCGCGAGTCTCGTTACGATGTTTCAGGAAAAAATACTCGTCGCACCAGCGCTTGAAACGCGGGTAGACCTCTTCGCCAAACGGCAGGCAGGCGGCTCGCGCTTCGGTGTGCCAATGGACCGCATCCTCTTCGAAGGGGTAGTACGGCGTGAGGTCGAAGCCGCCGCCGAACCACCAGATCGGCGCCTCGCCGTCCTTTTCGGCCAGGAAGAACCGTACATTGGCGTGCGACGTCGGTACGTACGGGTTCAGCGGATGGATGACCAGCGATACGCCGGTGGCCTGAAAGCTGCGGCCGGCCAGCTCCGGGCGGTGCGCGGTGGCCGAGCCGGGCAGGCTGGCGCCGCGAACATGGGAGAAGTTGACCCCGCCCTGCTCGAAGGTTTTTCCGCCGCTCAATACGCGGGTCCGGCCGCCGCCGCCCGAGGCATGCTCCCAGCGGTCTTCGACGAAGCGTGCGGCGGGTTCCTCCGCTTCCAGCGTGCGGCAGATGTTGTCCTGGAGTTCCAGCAGATAGGTTTTGACGGCTTCGATGTCGGGCTGGGCCATGCCTTGATTCCTCCGTGTCGCGGTTCCGCTCGGCGCCGTGCCGAGATTTTGGCCGATTTTAGCATGGACGGCTTAGGTCTCCTGGGGCGTGGCGCATGACCGATCGGGAGCTGTTCCGTGCTTTGCTGGCCCCCGATTTGTTTCCGGGCTGGGCCGACGCTTTGCTGCCGCGGATCGATTCGGCGCTGGAGGGCGGTCGCCATGGCGATTGGCCTCAATGGCGGGCGGTGGTGGAAAGCTTGCCGGACATCTCGCCCTGCGAGGTGGATTTTGCGGCGGATGCCGTCAAGCTGGGCGGGGCGGGAGATTGCGGCACGGACACCCGGCAGGCCGTCGAATCCGCCCTGCGCCTGCTGCACCCTTGGCGCAAGGGGCCGTACGACATCCACGGCATCTGCATCGACACCGAATGGCGCTCCGATCTGAAATGGCGCCGGTTGCAGGGCGAGATCGCGCCGCTCGCCGGGCGGCGGGTGCTCGACGTCGGCTGCGGCAACGGTTATCACGCCTGGCGCATGCTTGGCGCCGGCGCGAAATCGGTGATCGGCATCGATCCCACCCTGCTCAGCGTGGCCCAGTTCCTGGCTGTGCGGCATTTCGCCGGAGACTGGCCGGTCGCGGTCCTACCTTTAGGGATAGAGGACTTTCCGGCCGAAACCCGTGCTTTCGATACGGTGTTCTCGATGGGAGTGCTGTACCACCGCCGTTCTCCTTTCGACCATCTGGCGGAATTGAAGGGCTGTCTCGAGCCCGGCGGCGAACTGGTGCTGGAAACCTTAGTTGTCGAAGGCGAGGCGGGAAGCGTGCTGGTGCCGGAGGGGCGCTATGCCCAGATGCGCAACGTTTGGTTCATCCCCTCGCCGCCGACTCTGCTGTCCTGGCTGGTGCGGGCCGGTTTCCGCAACGCTCGCTTGGTCGACGTTTCACTTACGACGCCGGAAGAGCAGCGCTCGACCGGATGGATGCGGTTTCAGTCGCTGGCCGATTTCCTCGACCCGGACGATCCGGCCCATACCGCCGAGGGCTATCCGGCGCCGCGGCGGGCGGTGTTCCTGGCCGAAGCGCCTTGACCCATAGACCACCGTCCTTTCTTGCCGCACCGAATCGCCGGATAATGAAAACTCCGTGATAGGAACGCTTACCGTGCCGATGTCCGTGGTTCCGCTGCTTCGCTTCCTTGTCCTGCTGCTCCCGGCGCTGCTCTCGGGCTGCGCGAGCACGCCCGAGGTCAAGCCGCCGGTACAGCCCAGCGCAGGCAACGGCCATGTGGTGCCTTATGCGCTGAGTCTGCAGGGCGTGCCTTATGTCTGGGGCAAATCCTCTCCGGAAGACGGCTTCGACTGCAGTGGTTTCGTCCAACACGTCTACCGGCAGCACGGCATCGACCTGCCGCGCACCGCCCGCGACATGGCGAGCCGGTTGCCCGAGGTGCCCAAACACTGCCGCCTCCCTGGCGACCTGCTGTTCTTCCGGACCGACGGGCGCTCGTATTCCCATGTCGGCATCTACATCGGCAACGAATCTTTCGTCCATGCCTCCAGCAGCCATTCCGGGGTCAAAGTCTCGAGCCTGAACAAGCCGTACTGGCTGAGCCGGTTTCTGGGCGTGCGGCGGCCCCATGCCCGCCACCGCTCCCCGGACGATGCCGTGGCCTTGGGCACTTATCGCAATCGAACCCAACGGAGAGGACACCCATGAAAGCCATCGTCATGACCCGGCCCGGCCCGGCCGCCGAGGTGCTGGAGCTGCGCGAACTGCCAGAACCCGCCCTGACCAAGCCGACTGACATCAAAGTCCGGCTCAGGGCTGCCGGGATCAACCCAATTGATACCAAGGTCCGGGCGCGAGGGCTGTTTTACGAGGACGCCTTGCCGGCCGTGCTCGGCTGCGACGGCGCCGGTGAGGTCGTCGAGACCAGCGCGGAGGTCGACCGTTTCCGCGTCGGCGACCGGGTCTGGTTCTGCAACGGCGGGCTCGGCGCGGAACCGGGCAATTACGCCGAATACACCGTACTGGATCAGCGTTGGGCGGCGCCCATGCCGGCTTCGCTCGATTTTGAAACTGCCGCCGCCGGCCCCCTAGTGTTGATCACGGCTTGGGGCGCTCTGTACGACCGCGGCCGTTTGCAGGCCGGCCAGACGGCGCTGATCCATGCCGCGGCCGGCGGCGTCGGTCATGTCGCGGTCCAGCTGGCCAAGCTGCGCGGCGCCAGGGTGATCGCCACAGTGGGTTCCGCGGACAAGGCCTTGCTGGCCAAGGGCTGGGGCGCGGACGAGACGATCGACTACCGCAATCAGGATTTTGTCGCCGAGGCCAATGCGCTCACCGGCGGGCAGGGCGCCGACCTTGTATTCGATACCGTTGGGCCTGAGGTATTCCGCCGCAGCGTCGAGTGTACGGCCCATTTCGGCGACCTGGTGACCCTGCTCGATACCGGCGATACGCCCTTGGGCGAGGCGCGGATGCGCAACCTTAGGATAGGCTTCGAACTAATGCTGGTGCCGATGCTGCGCAAGCTGGATGCTGCGCGGGATCATCACGTGGAAATCCTCCGCGCCTGCGGCGAGTGGATCGACGCCGGCAAACTCAAGCTGCACCTCGGCGGCGTCTATCCGCTGGCGCAGGCCGCGGCGGCGCATGCCGCCATCGAAACCGGCCGCACCACTGGCAAGCTGGTCCTGCGCATCGGCTGAGCTAGGCATGCAGGTACGAGTGGCAGGGAGTCGGTGGTCGGCGCTGGCCGCATTGGCCATGTGGCTGGCGCTGGCCGGCGTAGCGTGGGCGGAGCCGGCTCACGAGGCTGCGGCGGTTCAGGCCGCTCCGGCCGATATCGAAGCCTTCGTCCGCCAAGGTTGCCCCCATTGCGAGCAGGCCGAGGTTTTTCTTGCCGCGCTCGGCCGGGAGCGGCCCGGCCTACGTATCCTGATTCGCGATGTCGTGCAGGACAAAGCCGCCCTGGCACGGCTGCAGGCGCTGGCCTCCGAACGGCACGAATCCGTTCGGGTGCCCTCATTCCTGGTCCGCGGCTTATGGATCGTCGGCTACTTGGATGAATCCGGCGGCGGGCGGCAGATCGTGGCCGCGCTGGGCGATGCCGGCTTGGCCGGACCCGCCGGGGCGGACAGCTGCGAAGCCGAAACGGCTTTGTCCTGCGGCCCTGGAACTGCGGCGCACGCGCCGACCGAAACCGTTGCGGTCGAGCTGTTCGGACGGCGGCTCACCCTGGAAGAGGCGGGGCTACCAGCGTTCACTCTCGCTTTGGGTTTGCTGGACGGATTCAATCCCTGTTCGCTATGGGTGCTGATCCTCATGATCTCGCTGCTGGCGCCGATGAAAAACCGGCTGCGCATGCTGGCGGTTGCCGGAGCTTTCGTCGCGGTGGAGGGGATCGCCTACTTCGTGTTCATGGCCGCCTGGCTTAACCTCTTCCTGCTGATCGGCCTATCGCGCGCCTCCGAACTCCTGATTGCCGCCCTCGCCTTGCTGGCCGGAAGCGTCAACCTCAAGGACTTCTGGGCCTACGGCCGCGGTTTCTCGCTGTCCATTCCCGCCTCCGCCAAGCCCGGCATCTATGCCCGGATGCGGCGCATCCTGCAGGCCGAGAATCTATGGGGCGCCATGATCGCCGCCGTCGTACTCGCCGTTCTGGTCCAATTCGTAGAGCTCCTTTGCACCTCGGGGTTCCCGGCTCTGTACACCCGGATACTCACGTTGCGTCAGCTGAGCGGCGCCGAGTATTACGGTTATCTCTTGCTGTACAACCTGGCCTATATGCTCGACGACGTCATCATCCTCGGTATCGGCGTGGTCACCTTGAGCCAGCGCAGGCTCCAGGAGCACGAAGGACGCTGGCTGAAGCTGATCAGCGGCTTGGTGATGGTGGGGCTTGGGGCTTATCTGATCGGCATGCCGCGGTAATTGCCCTTACCTCGAACAGCAATGCTTGAATTTCTTCCCGCTGCCGCAAGGGCAGGGTTCATTGCGGCCTACCGGGGTTTCTCCGCTGTCGGGTTGAATATAGCCGTCGAGGTAGACCCAGGCGTCTCGTTCCCGGACGAACCGACTGATTTCGTGCAGACAACCTCGCCGCGAGCCGGCGAGGTAATGCGCCTGGAATTCGACTTCGCCGTCCGCGTCTAGCGGGCTGCCTTTCGCGGTGTGCAGGACGTCCAAGCCGATCCAACGAGTCGTATCGGTATCCAGTTCCATGGCTGCCGGGCGGGTGTCGGGATGCCAGGTTGCGATGAGATAGGCGGCGTTTTTTAGGACATAGGCGCTGTAGCGGGAGCGCATCAGGGCTTCGGCGGTGGGGGCCGGGCGCAGGCCGGTGTGGAAGGCCGCGCAGCAATCGGCATAGCTCGAGCTGCCGCCGCAGGGGCAGCGCGATGAGGCGTCATTCATCGGACTACAGTAAGCCGCGCTCGGCGAAGGAGTAGGGCAGGCCGTCGCCAACGATGAAGTGGTCGAGCACGCGGATGTCGACCAGCCCCAGTGCCTGTTTCAGACGCTGGGTGAGCAGGCGGTCCGCATCGCTCGGTTCGGCGATGCCGGAAGGGTGGTTATGGGCGAAGATCATGGCCGCGGCGTTCTCGGCCAGCGCCTGCTTGACCACTTCGCGGGGATAAACCGAGGCGCCGTCGATGGTGCCTCGGAACAGTTCCTGGGAGCGGATCACCCGGTGTTGATTGTCCAAGAACAGTCCGACGAAGACCTCGTAAGGCTTGCTCTTCAGCCAGTTGGATAGATATTGCCGGGTCAGCTCGGGGCTGCTGAGCGCATCTTGCCGTTGCAGGGATTCCTCGAAATGACGGCGGGCCAGCTCGAGCACCGCCTGAATTTGAGTGTATTTGGCCGTGCCCAGGCCTGCGGACTTGACGAAGCTTCGCTGGTCGGCACTGAACAGGGCGGATAGCGAGCCGAACTCTTGCAGTAGATTGCGGGCCAGGTCGACGGCGCTCTTGCCCGGGATGCCGGTACGCAGAAAGATAGCCAGCAGTTCGGCATCGGACAGGGCGGCCGGTCCGAGTTTCAGCAGCCGCTCGCGCGGGCGTTCGTCGACGGGCCAATCTGTGATGGGCATAAGCGGTTTCCTCACGGCATCAGTTCGTTTCAAGCATAGAAGGGGATAAGGAAACTTGCCATAATGGCGCCCCGAATCGATCCCTCTTTACCTTTTCCTCCCTTGGCCGACCTACACCATAAACACATTCTTCTCGGCGTCACTGGAGGCATCGCTGCCTACAAAACTGCCGAGATCGTCAGAGGCCTGCGCCGCGCGGGCGCGGAAGTACGCGTGGCGATGACACCGGCGGCTGGCCGGTTCGTGCAGCCGCTGACATTCGAGGCCTTGTCCGGCCATCCGGTCGCCCACGATATGTTTGCGCCAGGCACAGAATCGGCGATGGGGCACATTCACTTGGCCCGCTGGGCGGACGCCATCCTGGTTGCGCCGGCTTCGGCCGATTTCATGGCCCGCGTCAGCTTAGGCTTGGCCGACGATCTGCTGGCTACCCTGTGCCTGGCCGCGGAGGCTCCGCTATTCATGGCGCCGGCCATGAACCGGGCGATGTGGCGGCACCCGGCCACCTGCGCTCATGCCGCTGCCCTGGCCGGGCGCGGCGTCGCCCTACTGGGGCCGGACGAAGGCGACCAAGCCTGCGGCGAAACGGGGCCGGGCCGCATGCGCGAGCCGGCGCAACTCGTTCTCGATCTTGCCCATGCGTTGGCGGGCGGAGGCCTGCTGTCCGGCCTGCGCGTGCTGATCAGCGCAGGACCTACGCGCGAGCCGATCGACCCCGTGCGCTTCATCAGCAACCGCAGTTCCGGAAAAATGGGATATGCCCTCGCGGCGGCCGCCCGAGATGCAGGCGCCGACGTCGCTTTGGTCAGCGGCCCGGTCACGCTGGAGCCGCCGGCGGCGGTCGAAGCCGTGCGGGTGGAAACCGCCGCCGAGATGTTCGACGCGGTCATGGCGCGGGCTGGCTGGGCGGATATCTACGTCGGCACCGCAGCGGTGGCGGATTATGCGCCCGCCGAAGCCGAGACGGCGAAAATCAAGAAACACGCCGACCGCCTGGACTTGGCTCTGAACCGTACCCGCGACATTCTGCACTCCGTCGCCGCCCTGCCGGACAAGCCGTTCGTGGTCGGTTTCGCCGCCGAGACCGATGAGGTCGAGGCTCATGCCCGTACCAAGCTGGAAGCGAAAGGCGCCGACATGGTCGCTGCCAATGCGGTCGGTTCTGGGGCGCCGGGCGGCTTCGACCGCGACGAAAACGCCTTGTTCGTGTGCTGGCGAGGCGGCGAATGCAGATTGCCGCTAGCGCCCAAGACCGAGATTGCCCACCGCTTGGTTCGATTGATAGCCGAACGATACTATGCCGAAAATACAGATCAGGATCCTTGATCCCCGCCTAGGCCACGAAATCCCGTTGCCTCACTACGCTACTCCCGGCGCTGCCGGACTCGACCTGCGCGCCTGCCTCGACGCGCCGCTTGTGCTGGCGCCCGGCGAATCCCAGCTGATCCCGACCGGCTTCGCCATCCATATCGGCGATGCCGGGCTGGCGGCGGTGCTGCTGCCGCGTTCGGGGCTCGGGCATAAGCACGGTATCGTACTCGGCAATCTGGTGGGGCTGATCGATTCCGACTACCAGGGCCAAGTGCTGGTTTCTTGCTGGAACCGGGGTGAGGAGGCTTTCGAGATCGCCGTAGGCGAGCGCATCGCGCAGATGGTGTTCGTGCCGGTGGTCCAGGCCGATTTCGAGCAGGTCGAGGCATTCGCCGAGAGCCAGCGGGCTGAGGGCGGATTCGGCCATACCGGCCGGCACTGACCGTGATTGCCCCTAGCCTGCGCCATCTGCTGTGGGCGGTTGGTGTCGCCGCGGTGCTGGTTGTGGCTGTCACGGCGGGGGGGCTCTGCTGGGCCGAGCGGTATCGTGTCGATACCGCTTCCGGAGAGGCTATGGCGGCGGCAGCCGAAGCCGCAGCTTTCAATGTGCGCGACCGGCTCGGTTGGACCTTCCGGGCGCTCCAAGGGATGGGGCTCGATGCCCGGCTGGCGGAAACCTTGGCGTCCGGCGATGCCGCGCGGCTCGCCGCGGATGAAAGCCGGCTGACCGACTCGCTGCCGGGGGCGCTTCTGGTTCGCCTGATTTCTGGCCATAGCGATCTGCTCGATACCGAGCGAGCGCCCGCAATGGGTTACGCTGACCTGGACGCGATCCGGGACGCCCGACGGGGGCAGACGATACCCGCCATGCACGCCGCCAACAGTCCCCATGTCCACATTGCGCTTGCCGTGCCGGTGGCCGAAGGCAAAGGGGTGCTGCTCGCCAGCCTTTCGCCCGAGGTTCTGCGCGAAGCCATGCGCTCGGTTCCGATGCCCTTCGGCGCGGCGCTGGAGCTTCGGCAAGGCGAGCTTTCGCTAGTTTTCACCGGCGACGCCGACCGCCGCAAGAACCCGCCGGACGGAGCCGCGTCGGTGTTGGGCAGCCGCGGCTGGCAAATCGTTTACTGGCGTCCGTTCGAAGACCTGACGCCGCTGTGGTGGGCCTTCGCGGCCATCGGCGCGGCGCTGGCGCTGATCCTGGCGGCGGTGCTGGCGGCCCAACGTGCATTGGCCGGCGCCATGGCGCACGACAGGGCGACGGTGCTAGCTCTGGTGGCCGATCTGCGGGCCGGTTCGCCGTTCCATGCATACCGGGCCAGGCTAGAGGAAACGCAGCTTTTGCTCGATGCGCTTGCTGCGGCCGAGAATGCGGAGCCGCCACTTGTCGCCGACCCCGAATCCGAACCCGGGCAGTTGCCACTGCCGCCCCAACCGTTACAGAAAGAGGAGAAGAGTCACGTGGAGATTCCACCGGTACCGTCTATCGATTCGAGCTTATTCCGGGCTTACGACATCCGCGGCATTGTCGGCGATTCGCTGTCGCCGGAAGCGGCCAGGGCGATCGGGCGGGCCATCGGCAGCGAAGCGCTCGATCGCGGCGAACTGTGGGTCAACATTGCCCGCGACGGGCGCTTGAGCAGTCCCGCACTGAGCGCAGCCCTGGCCGAGGGGCTACGGGCGGCCGGATGTTCGGTCACCGACCTCGGCCTGGCGCCGACGCCGGTGCTCTATTTTGCCACTCACGTGCTGTCCGGGCGCTCCGGCGTCATGGTGACGGGCAGCCACAACCCGGCTAACTACAACGGTTTCAAGATCGTGCTGGCTGGGCAGACGCTGGCCGGCGAGGACATCCAGAAACTTCGGCAACGGATCGAGACCGGGGATTTCCGTAGCGGGGAAGGGAAGATCGAGCGCCGCAGCCTGCTGCCCGATTATCTCAAGCGCGTCGTGGCGGACATCCAGATCGGGCGTACGCTCAAGGTCGTGGTGGATTGCGGCAACGGTGTCGCCGCCACCGTGGCGCCGCAGATGCTACGGGCTCTGGAGTGCGAGTTGGTCGAGTTGTTTTGCGAAGTCGACGGCAACTTTCCCAACCACCACCCCGATCCCAGCAAACCGGAAAATCTCGAGGCCCTGATCGCGGCGGTAAAGCGGGAGGCGGCGGATCTAGGCGTGGCCTTCGACGGCGACGGCGACCGGCTCGGCGTAGTGGACTCTGCCGGCAACATCATCTGGCCGGATCGTCAGATGATGCTGTTCGCCGCTGACGTGCTGTCGCGCGAGCCGGGCGCCGATATCATCTACGACGTCAAATGCAGCCGCCATTTGGCGGGCCACATCCTGCGCCACGGCGGCCGGCCGATGATGTGGAAAACCGGCCATTCCCTGATCAAAGCCAGGATGAAGGAAACCGGCGCGCTGCTGGCGGGCGAGATGAGCGGCCATGTATTCTTCAAGGAGCGCTGGTACGGTTTCGATGACGGCATCTATGCCTGCGCCCGGCTGGTGGAAATCCTTTCGGCCGATCCGCGCCCGACTGCGGAAATATTTGCCGAACTGCCGGATAGCGTGAACACGCCCGAACTCGGCGTCCGTCTGCAGGAGGGCGAGAACCTCGCCTTCGTCGACAAGATGCGCGCCCTGGCCGACTTCCGCGATGCCAAGATCACCGACATCGATGGCTTGAGGGTCGACTTCGCCGATGGCTGGGGCTTGGTGCGCGCCTCCAATACCACGCCTTCGCTGGTGATCCGCTTCGAAGCCGATACCGCCGAGGGCTTGGCTCGTATTCAGCAGCGATTCCGCGAGCTATTGCTGAAGGTGCGGCCGGATCTCGATCTGCCTTTCTGATACTCGTTTGCCGGTTTACCCATGAAACAACAGGAACCCTTGGAAAGCTCTTTCGCCAATCAGATCGCCCATGTCCTGACCGAGGCGCTGCCTTACATCAGGCGCTTCAAGGGCAAGACCATCGTCGTCAAATACGGCGGCAACGCCATGATCGACGAGCGCCTCAAAAACAGCTTTGCCCGCG
Organism: Methylococcus sp.; assembly: GCA_028688525.1. Lineage (GTDB taxonomy): Bacteria > Pseudomonadota > Gammaproteobacteria > Methylococcales > Methylococcaceae > Methylococcus. Next base: position 12,073 of record JAQTYA010000013.1, read on the forward strand.
ACATCGTGCTGCTGAAGCTGGTGGGCATCAACCCGGTGGTTGTGCACGGCGGTGGGCCGCAGATCGGCAGCCTGCTGCAGCGTTTGGGCAAGACCAGCGAATTCGTTCAGGGTATGCGGGTCACCGACGCCGAAACCATGGACGTAGTGGAAATGGTGCTGGGCGGGCTGGTCAACAAGGAAATCGTCAATCTCATCAACCGCCACGGCGGGGCTGCGGTGGGCCTGAGCGGCAAGGACGGCGACCTGATCCGGGCGCGGAAGATCCTCATGGAACTGCCTCCGGCAGACAAGGAGCAATTGCAGGCCGAAGCCCCGGAAATCATCGACCTGGGCTATGTCGGCGAAGTCGCCAGCATCGACCCGGCGGTGGTGCACATGCTGGTCAACAGCGATTTCATCCCAGTGGTCGCGCCGATCGGCGTCGGTGCGGACGGCTGTTCCTACAACATCAACGCCGACCTGGTCGCCGGTAAAATGGCCGAAGTGCTCAAGGCGGAAAAGCTGATTCTCTTGACTAATACCCAGGGCATCCTCGGTAAGGACGGCGCCCTGCTGACCGGCTTGTCGCTGACCGAGGTCGATGCCCTGATCGAAGACGGCACCATCAGCGGCGGCATGATTCCCAAGGTCCGCTGCGCGATGGACGCTCTGCGCGGCGGCGTCAACAGCTCGCACATCATCGACGGCCGCATCGACCATGCCGTATTGCTGGAGCTGTTCACCGATCAGGGCATCGGCACCTTGCTGCTGCGGCGCTGAGGTCTGGCGGGCGAGGCATCGGCGGCTTCTCCGCTTTGGCCTTCGGCCGCGCGGTATTGACGGGCTTTATCCCTGACAGCTATAAGAGCCGGATTTGACAGGGAATCTTGTTCGATCCGCCATGAAAAACGCCAAACGCCTGCTCTACGTCACCGGCCTGCCGCGGTCGGGCTCCACCCTCCTGTGCCAGCTCTTAGGGCTGCATCCTGAGATTTACAGCACCGGCCACAGTTCCCCGCTGTGCCAGATATTGATGCAACTGCGCCAGCAATGGAGCGACAACGAATTCCTGCTGGCCCAGCTCGACGTCGATTTCGACCTCGTTTACGGCCGGCTGGAGCGCGCCTGGCGCGGTTTCGTCAACGGCTGGACGGCCGAGACCGAGCGGCCCTGGGTGGTGGACAAGAACCGCGGCTGGCTGGCGCAGATCGAAACCGTGCAGGATTTCGACCCCGACTTCCGCATGCTGGTCTGCGTGCGCGAACTGGGCCAGATCATCGGCTCCATCGAAGCCCGCCACGCTAAGACCCGGCTGCTCGACTTCCCCGACCACCTCGCCCATCTCAGCCGCTATGCCCGCGCCGACAAGCTGATGGGCGCCGACGGGCTGGTCGGCGGGCCGCTCAAAGCCATCGAAGCCCTGCAAGACCTGCCCGCCGAATTGCAGCAGCGGGTCTACTACGTCGTGTTCGAGCACCTGATGACCGAACCCGTGGCCGCCCTGCAGGACATCCACCGCTGGCTCGATTTGAAACCCGCGCCGCTCGACCCGGAGCATTTGCCGGTCAAGCCGCACGAAAGCGACAGCCACTACCGCTGCAAATACCCGCACCGGACCTACGCCAGCATCCAGCCGCCGCAGCCGCATCCCGTGCCGGGTCGCATCGTCCAAGAGCTGCACAAAAATTTCCGAGACTTCTATCGCACTTTTTATCCCGGTCATTTGCCCCAAACCTGAAGGACAGTCCCCGATGAAGCATGCCGCATTGACACCCAGCAAACTCAGTCTTGCTCTGGCCTTGGCGCTGGCCGCGCCGGCCGTTACCGCCGCGGTCGACTGCACGGTGACCCAAGCCACGGACGACGGCACCGGCGCCACGCCCAACACCCTGAGTTGGGCGATCATCGCGGCCAACAACGGCGGCGGCACGCCCTATCCCAACGGCCATCCCGGCGGCGGGTGCAGCAACAACACCATCACTCTGGCGACCAACGTTACGCTCACTGGCGTGATGCAGACGTTGATCGACAGCACCCTGACCTTGCAGAGCGTTCCCGGTCAGAACTACAGCATCAGCGGCAACAATCGGTACCGGCCGTTGTTCGTCAAGTCGGGCACGGTGACGCTGCAGAATCTCAGCTTAACCCAAGGTTTGGCGCAAGGCGGGTCCGCAAACGGGACTGGCGGCGGCGGGGGCTCCGGTGCGGGTTTAGGGGGAGCGCTGTTCGTTTACGGCGGTGCGGTTACGCTGTCTGCCGTGAATTTTAGCGGCAATCAAGCCCAGGGAGGGACGGGCTTTGGGGGAAGTGTGGGACATGTTCCCTATGGTGGAGGCGGGATGGGCGGCGCAGGCAGCTATGGCGGCGGTGGTTTGTTCGGCGCCTCTTCGGGAGGGCATGGAGGCTACGGCGGTAACGGGAATTACGGCGGCTCCGGAGGCGCCCCAGGCGATAACAAAGGTAACCCAGGCGGTTTCGGTGGAGGGGGCGGATACGGATATGCTCACATCGAACGTGCCTATGGCGGAAACGGCGGTTTCGGCGGCGGCGGCGGCGGTGCCAAAGCGGGAATTCGGGCTAGTTACGCTGGCAATGGAGGTTTTGGCGGTGGCGGCGGCAGCGCGTTTTCATCCTTCAATTATTGCGGCGCCGGAGGCTTCGGTGGCGGTGGTGCCGGAGTTATTGGATGTACTGGCCCGGGTGGTTATGGCGGCGGGAGCGGGAGAGGGTCGTCAGATCAAGTGGTCAGTGGTTACGGTGCGGGTTTTGGCGGGGCGGTATTCGTAAAGCAAGGAACCTTGATATTACGTTCCGTCAGTTTTACCGGGAGTGCAGCGACGGGTGGGGAGTCTGACTCCTGGTGTGGCAGTAGCTGTAATGGTTTCGGCAAAGGCGGCGCGCTCTTCATCTGCACGCCGGATCTGACCGACAATGGTACCAATCAAGCGCTGACGCAGTGCAGCGGATCGATCAACGAAGCGGCGTCGTGCGAAGTGACGTTCAGCGGTAATACGGTCAGCACGACGACCACACCCAATACCAACGATTTGTTCTGGACTCAGGCAACGGGCGGTCAAGGTAATACATCAAGTCTGACCGATACCTGCCCGCCTCCTACACCGACACCCACGCCTATTCCGACTCCAACCCCAGCGCCGACCCCAACTCCAACACCTGCCCCGACCAGTACGGAGCTGAAGGCGGAAAAGACGGTGCTGACCGACGGTCAGGAGGACACATTCATCGCTTATGTCAGCGGGGGTGACGATCCGAAAGGGCTCGTCGACTTTTATAAGGATGGAATTTTCCTTGGCAGCAATACTCTGGTAGCGGGCCACACGACGCTTCGTGAAGGAGGGTTCAAAACCGGGATGTATGTGATTACTGCCAGTTACGAAGGCGATACTAAGAACGCCGAGAGCGCCAGCAATAAGGTACTCGTGACGGTGAATCCGAACCCCAGTACGACGCCGATGCCGACGCTGCGTCCGACGCCCCGGCCCACGGCAACGCCCTGGCCGACGCCGACTCCCAGACCGACGCCGGCTCCGACGGCTAGTCCGACACCGCAGCCCACACTGACGCCCGCGCCGACCGTACTGCCCACGCCTACGCCTACGGTGCGTCCGACGCCCCGGCCCACGGCAACGCCCTGGCCGACGCCGACTCCCAGACCGACGCCGGCTCCGACGGCCAGCCCCACGCCGGTACCCACAGCGAGTCCGACCCCCGCGCCGACCGCGCGGCCCACCCCGCAACCGACGCCTAGCCCGACGCCGGTGCCGCAGATTGCGCTGAGCGTCTTACTGGTGGGGGACGGCACGATCATCAGCAGCCCGGAAGGGATTTATTGCCAGAATGAGTTCCCCAGCATCTGCACGGCGCAGTTCGCTGTTGGGACGCAGGTGACGCTGACGCAAAGTCCGGCAGCGAGCTACAAATTCAAGCGCTGGTCCGGCGAAGACGTGACTTGCAAAGGCAAAAAGCCCTGCACCGTGACCCTGCAGGGCAGCGGCAGCGAGACGGTGGGGGCCAAGTTCGTGAAGAAGCAGCGCTAAAGCCGAGCATCGAACTCGCGTATCGCCTTCTTGAGCGCCCCGGAGCCGGCAGGCTGCTAGACTGTGAATTAACGCTCGGAGCTTCACCCTGGCGAGAAGCATTCCAACTTTAACGAAAACATGGGGGTCATCGCATGCAAGCCAGGCGCACAGAATCGAAAGTATCTTATTGGGGTATGTTGCTGTTTGTCGGAGGACTGGTGGTGTCCTACGCCACTTCGTCCTATGCGGCCGATCCGACCCAGGCGAGAACCCAGTTGCAGCAAATGGGTGTGGAATATTCGGAGCAGCAGTTTGCCAAGTCTGCCGGCGCGGGGGACAAGACGGCAGTGGGGTTGTTCCTCGACGCCGGGATGGACGTCAATGCTGGCGGCGGTGCCGCGCTGGGTCTGGCCGCGGGCCGTGGACAGACCGAGATGGTGAAGCTGCTGCTGGGCAAGGGCGCGAAACCGACTTCCAACGCGCTGCAATTCGCCCGTACCCACGGTTACTCGGACATTGAAAAGCTCTTGATCGACGCTGGGGCGAAGGAATAGCCGTCCTACCTGTGTTACTTAAGCGTAAAGAAAATAATGCTGGGCTGTCATTTCGCGCGGGAGCCCGGCATGACACAAAGTCGCTTTTCTTGACTTAACGGAATCCCGTGGCTGGGGCTTCGGGATGCATGCGGCGCGGTTACCCGTGCGACGCGGATTTCGACAGCAGGGTGCATACCAGTACGCCGGCGATGATGAGCGCCATACCGGCGAGGGCGGGCGGGTCCAGTTTCTGGCCATGCAGGAGCCAAGCGATCAGGGAGACTAGCACGATGCCCACCGCCGACCAGATTGCGTATGAAATGCCCACCGGAATCTTGTCCACCGTGAGCGATAGGAAGTAGAACGCCACCGCGTAGCCGACCACGACGGCGAGGGTGGGCCAGAGCTGGGTGAAGCCGGCAGAGGACTTCAGCGCCGAAGTGCCGATGACCTCGCCGACGATGGCGATCGCTAGATGAATCCATGGCATGGCGGCTTCCAGGAGAGTAGGCAAACAGTTCTGCATGATACTGGAGTGGCCCTGGAATTGCCCGCTCGGGGAGCTCTGGTTCAACCGCTTACTACGTGTTTCTACGTAGTTCATTCCGAGGCTATCCCTTCTAACATGGGTTTACAGCCTGCGCCGCAGGAGGCCGCTTCTGCCGGTGCCGTTTTACTTTTTCGTGCCGACGGTAGAGCCGACGGAGACGATCGTCGAAGGGCTGCTGCTGATAATCGACGTACCGCGGAGTCGCGGGGACGAAATCCATCAATCGATTCAGAAGCATCACCCCGAGGCCGGATTCGAGGGTACGGATCCGAACGATTCCGGCATTTCTTTAAGAGTCTGGAGGCGCTATGAAACCGAGTTCTGTCGTCTATTCTGGGCTAGCGGTCTTGGCGCTGGCGGGGTTCGTGGCGACGGCCGGGGCCGAGCCGCGATCCGGCCGATGCTGGGTGGATCTTTATCGCGGCCCGGATTTTTCCGGCACGCAAGCGAGGGTCTTCGGGCCTGTGGACTTGGCTAATCTGCGGGATGTGCAAGGTGCTGCCTGGGACGATGCGATCGAAAGCCTCGAGGTCGGTCCCGGTGCCGAAGTGAGCGTCTACGAGAACGAGAATTTTGTGTTGCCGAAAGGGCCGGTGTATCACCAGCAGGAACTCCAGAGCTGGGGCAACAAGGACGAAAATTTCCGGGCGGGGATGGCGACGTTCACCGCAGGGCACAAGGCGCACCATCTCGGGGAGTTTGGGCTTCACCGTCTGGTCAGTGCAATGAAGGTCAAATGTACGGACTAGCGCAGGTTAGATACGGGTGGATGCAGCGACTTCGCAGTTCATTGCAGAAGCCGATTGGCCCCGCTTCTGCGAGGAGTTCTCGCGGCAGCATCGCGGCTAGCTGCTGATCGCCAGTGTGACGGACAAGCCTCTGGCTGCAGGCGGCGGCAGAGAGCGTTGCGCGGTGTTTCGCGTCCACGGAGCAAGCTCATGCACACCTACAAATATCTGATCGTCGGAGGCGGTATGACGGCGGACGCCGCGATCCGGGGCATCCGTGAGGTCGACCCGCACGGCTCTATCGGCCTCATCAGCGCCGAACCGCATCTGCCGTACAAGCGTCCGCTGCTATCCAAAGGGCTATGGTTCGGCAAGCCGTTTGATCAGATTTGGTGCGGTGCCGAAACAGGGCAGGTCAGCATGTTTCTGGGTCGGACCGTGACCAGCCTCTATCTGGCTGGCAGGCGAATTACCGATGACGAGGGAACGCTTTACGGTTTCGACAAACTGCTGCTGGCGACGGGTGGCAAGCCCCGCCACCTACCGTGTGGAGGCGACGAGATCGTGTATTTCCGCACCGTCGACGATTATCTGAGGCTGAGAGCCTTAGCCGACACCGGGCAGCGATTCGCGGTCATCGGCGGCGGCTTCATCGGTTCGGAAATCGCCGCAGTCCTGGCTTCGGCCGGCAAGGACGTGGTCATGATTTTTCCGGGTCCGGGCATCGGAGTCCGGGTATTTCCCGAGGGCTTGAGCCGGTTCGTCGATGGCTATTACCGCGACCGAGGAGTTGAACTGCTAAGCGGCCGGACTGTTTCGGATGTGGTGCGGGAAGGCGATATTCTCAGGCTCAGCATCCTCGATACCGGATCGCAGCAAGAGCAAACCATCGAGGCTGATGGTGTCGTGGCCGGCTTGGGCATCGATCCGGAGATCGGGCTCGCCGAAGATGCCGGGCTTCCTGTGGAGCACGGCATCGTGGTCAATGAACGGCTTCAAACCGGGCACCCAGACGTCTACGCGGCCGGCGACGTCGCTGTTTTCCAGAATACCGTCCTCGGCAAGCGGATGCGTGTGGAACACGAAGACAATGCGCTCGCTATGGGCAGAACTGCCGGCCGTAACATGGCGGGCGAGCAGATTCCCTATCGCCATCTCCCATTTTTCTATTCCGATTTGTTCGATCTGGGCTACGAAGCTGTAGGCGAACTGGATGCGCGGCTGGAGACCGTGGAGGATTGGACCGAGCCTTACCGCAAGGGCGTGGTCTATTATCTAGCCGAGGGACGAGTGCGAGGCGTGCTGCTGTGGAACGTATGGGGACGCGTCGATGCCGCGCGTGGGCTGATCGCCGAACCCGGACCGTTCACCTGCCGGGACTTGGCCGGACGGCTGCGATAGCAGGGCAACCGGCGTTTGCGAGCGACTATCGAGGTGGAGGCAAAACATCATGAATGCAAGAATTTTGTCCCAAACCGCTAAGCGGGATTCTTTCAGTGAACTGGACGCGGCGGTGATTCAGCCCGATCCCGATCTGCTGAATTTGCTGATCGCCGAGCGCGCCTATTTCAAGGCCGAGCAGCGGGGATTCGAGGAAGGCAGAGAACTGGACGACTGGCTGCAGGCCGAGATGGAGGTGCGGCAGATGCAAGAACAACTGTCGATCCCAACGCCGGATTGACGCTCAGTCGGTTTCGAGCAAGAGTGCGGTGCGCACCAGTTCGGCCAGGGTTTCGGTGTGCATTTTCCGCATCACGTTGCCGCGGTAGATTTCGACGGTACGGTGGCTGATGCCTAAGGATTTGGCTGTGTCTTTCGAGGAGTAGCCCTTGACGGTGCAATGCAGTACTTGCTTTTCGCGCTCGCTGAGCCGCGCGTACTGGGCGAGGGCTTCCGCACGCTGGCGCCAGCGTTCGTGGTGGCGCAGATCTAGGGCGACCGCCTCTCGGAGGCGCTTCAGAAGTAGCTTATTGCCAAAAGGCTTTTCAATGAAATCGAAGGCGCCGCGCTTGAGCGCTTCCACGGACGCTGGTACATCGCCGCAACCGGTGAGAAAGATTACGGGGAGGCCGATACCCTTGTCGGTCAGAACTCTTTGCAGATCCAGGCCTGAGATTTCCGGCAGCGACAGATCCAGCAGGATGCAGCCTTGGCAGGCGGGCGAGCAGTGATCGAGGAAATCCTGGCTTGAGGCGAAACAGTGCGTCGCCAATCCCTCGCTTTCGACCAGGAATCGCAATGCAACTCGTACGTCAGGCTCGTCGTCGACGATGTGCACCACGGGTCTGGCCGCCTCGTCTAGGTAGGCGGCGGAAGCGTATTGGTTCGATGGCATGTGAGTGCTCCATACCGGCTGACAAATTCAATCGGTCTTCGCGCGTCCTGCGTGGCCGCAAAAATACTCCTTAGTCCGGCCGTTTTCCAGCAGGGCTTAGCCGGGGGGGGGCGGAAGTCAACGAAATGAGTAAACGGCCGCTTCGGTGACGACGGCGTCCAAGGGAACGTCCCAGGCTTGGGCGTCCAGCCGCTCGATCTTCTGGTCTTCGAAGGCGAGGCCGATCAATCGAGGTTTTAGGGGTGAGGGGTCTTCAAGCCGGAATGCGAAGCTGCGGTCGTAATAGCCGCCGCCCATGCCGAGCCGGTTGCCGTGCAGGTCGAAGGTCACCAGCGGTACGAAGACGAGATCAAGCTCTCGTCCGTCGGTGATCGTGTCGCCGTCGATAGCGGGTTCGGGAATACCGTAGCGGTTGGGCTGCGTCGATCCGGGGTCTGCGTAGGGTCCGAACCAGAGTGCACGCTGTGGCTGTTGCCGCAGGATGGGGATGAAGCCGGTCCGGCCGCGTTGTCGAAGAGCTTCGAAAATATCTAAGGTGTCTACTTCGCCGTCGTTGGCAAGATAAGCGGCGACCCGGAAACCGGTGTCGAGCAGGCCGGCAGCGATGCAGCGTTCGGCGATTTGCCGGCTTTTCCGGCGAGTGTCAGCAGGGGATTGATTGCGCCGCCACTCGCGGACGCGAGTTCGAATTTCGGCAGGCGCGGTCATGGCGATTGAAAAGAGTATTCCCCGTTTGCGCCGTAGCATGCTTTCGCCCTTGAACCAAATGGTTCAGGTGGGACTTGAGAATGCCGAATCAGGCTTTCCGCTCGGGGCGGACTTGCGCACATCGATCACCCGAAAGTCCCGGGGTTTTAGATTAGGCTCAAAGAGTAACCCAGCATGCTTCGAGCGCTACAGGGAATACTGGGGCCTATCTTACCCGATAAACGGCGAGGGCGAGAGACTTGACGAGTATCGAAATTCCCGTTCCCGGAGCGGCGTTCAGCTGTTCCAGCCGCTGCCGGAACCGAGCGAATTCATGGCCTGTTGATTGGCCAGGCCCTGGTTCAGCAGCCGGATTTCGTGCTGGGCCTGGACCAGTTCATGGGCGATGTTCAAGGCCGCCATGATCGCAATGCGCTCTGTGCCGATAACGCGGCCGGTTTCACGGATCTTGCGCATTCTCTCGTCGAGGAAACGGGCCGCGATCAGCAGGTCATGCTGTTCATCTTCGGAGCAGCCGATGGGATATTCCTTGCCGAGAAGCTGCACTTTGATGGGACGATGTTCGCTCATGGCGCGTATTTCCTGGAGATGGGGTCGAAGTCACGGAGATGCAGGGCCGGCGGCGACGGCTTGGGTACCGGCCTTAGCCCAAGGGGTGGTAGCATAATGAAATACTCCCAAGTTCGACAAGTCACCCCATGCAAGAACGTCCATCCTACGAGGACATCCAGGCAATATTCCTTAACCACCGTATCCCAGCCAGCGCTGCTGAGGCCCACGGTGTGCTGGCAGGGCTTTTGTGCGTCGACGGTCGGCTTGATTGCCAACAATGGTTGAGCACCGTATTCGGCGACGACAAGGCCGTGCTGAATTCGGATGAACAAGCCGCTTGCGAAAATCTATGCAATCGTACGCGCGAACAGTTGGACGCTTTCGATTTCAGTTTCGAATTGTGCTTGCCGGACGACGACCATCCGATGAGCGACCGCGCACAGGCGCTGAGCGAATGGTGCCAGGGCTTTCTGTATGGCCTGGGTTACAAGCTGGGCGGCAGCGACTGGCCCGGCGAATGCACTGAAGTGCTCGACGACATTCTTCAGCTTTCCCGCCTCGATGCCGAGCATGCCGACGAAACCGACGAAGAGGCTTACGCCGAGTTGACCGAGTTCGTCCGGGCCGGAGCGCAACTCGTCCGCAGCGAATTCGAGCAGAACGCCGCTCCCCAGCTTCACTGAGTCCTTCCATGTTGCCTCTGTCCGAATTCCAACAGCGCCGCCGCCGTCTGCTCAAACGCATGAAGAAACGGAGCGTCGCCCTGATCGCCGGTGCGCCCGCCGCGGTGCGCAACCGCGACGTCGAGTTCCCCTACCGCCAGGATAGCGACTTCGCCTATCTTACCGGCTTCGCCGAGCCGGAGTCGCTGGCGGTGTTCATTCCTGGCCGGAAAGAGGGCGAATTCGTGCTGTTCTGCCGCGAATTCGATGCCAAGATGGCCATCTGGGTAGGACGCAGCGCGGGGATCGAGGGGGCTCGCGAGGTGTTCGGAGCGGACGAGGCGTATCCGATCGCCGAACTCGACGCGGTGCTTCCTGGCCTCCTGGAAAACCATGAAACCGTGTATTACCCGATCGGGCATCAGTCCGAATTCGATGCCCAGGTGATGCGGGCGATCAACAACATCCGTAGCCGGGCGCGCAGCGGGGTCGGTGTGCCGGAACAGTTCGTCTCCCTCGATAAGCTTTTGCACGAGCTGCGGCTGTTCAAATCGGAGCGAGAGACTGCTCTGATGCGGCGGGCTGCCGAAGTGTCCGCCGAGGCGCACAAGCGGGCCATGCAGGCCTGCCGGCCCGGCATGTACGAGTACCAGATCGAGGCGGAAATCCTGCACGAATTCACCCGCCACGGCATGCGTTCGCCCGCCTATCCCAGCATCGTTGCTGGCGGCAACAACGCGTGCACGCTGCACTACACCGCCAACGACGCGATCCTGCGCGACGGCGATCTGCTGCTGATCGACGCAGGCGCCGAGCACGACCACTACGCCGCCGACATCACCCGGACCTTCCCGGTCAACGGCCGCTTCAGCGAAGCCCAGCGCGAGCTGTACGAACTGGTGCTGGAGGCGCAGCAGGCGGCGATAGCCGAGGTCAAGCCGGGCAAGCGCTGGAACGATCCGCACGATGCCGCCGTGCGGGTACTGACGAAAGGTCTGGCTGCCTTGGGGCTGCTTGACGGTAAACCCGCCAAGCTCATCAAGAGCGAAGCCTACAAGAAGTTCTACATGCACCGGACCGGCCATTGGTTAGGTTTGGACGTTCACGACGTGGGCGAATACAAGGCAGGCGGCGACTGGCGCAAGCTGGAGCCGGGCATGGTGCTCACGGTCGAGCCGGGGCTCTACGTGCCGGAGGACTGTGAGGACGCCGATCCGCGCTTCCGCGGCATCGGCATCCGCATCGAGGACGACGTCCTCGTCACCCCGGACGGCTGCGAGGCCCTTACCTCCGGCGTGCCCAAGACGGTCGCCGAGATTGAAGCGCTGATGCGGCCATGAAAACTTTCGATTACGACGTTCTCATCATCGGCGGCGGCCTGGCCGGCGGCAGCCTTGCGCTGGCCTTGGCCGGTTCACCGCTCAAGGTGGCAGTGGTGGAAAGCGGCACCGAATCCGAACGCCAGGCGGCCCCCGCCGGCGCGCGCGCGCTGGCGTTGGCTCGCGGCACCGCCCGGATTCTCGAGACGTTGGGCGTTTGGGCTGTGGTCGAGCCGAAAGCCATGCCGATCCGCAACATCCATGTCTCGGACCGCGGCCATTTCGGAAAGACCCGGCTCAGCGCCGAACGCGAAGGCGTCGCCGCCTTAGGGTATGTGGTCACGGCGCGCGATGTCGAGGAGGCGGTAGCCGGCGCCCTGCATTCCGGAACGGTCGAGCTGATCCAGCCGGCCCGCCTGATCGGGCTGCGGGCCGGGCCGGATTCGGTCCACGTCAGCCTCAAGCGCGGCGAAGAAACCCTGATGTTGTCCGCCCGTCTCGTCGTCGGCGCCGACGGTAGCGATTCCACTGTCCGCCGGCTGCTGGAAATTCCCCAGATCATTCGCGAATACGAGCAGACTGCCCTGGTATTCGAAGTCGCCACTGAACTCGACCACCGCAACGTTGCCTACGAGCGTTTTACCGCCTCCGGCCCGCTGGCCGTGCTGCCGCTCGGGCGGCGGCGCTGCTCCGTGGTATGGACGCTGGCGCCGTCCGATGCCGAGGAACTGCGCGTCATGCCCGAAGCAGAATTTTTGGCCCGTCTGCAGCATGCCTTTGGTTATTGGCTGGGAGCGCTGGGGCCGGTCGGGCCGCGCCAGACTTTTCCGCTCAAGCTGATTCGCGCCGGACGCATGGCTGACGACCGGGTGGTGCTGATCGGCAACGCTATGCACCAGCTCCATCCGGTAGCAGGGCAGGGCTTCAATCTGGGGCTGCGAGATGCCGCTCAGCTCGCCGAGCGCTTGATCGTAAAGCAGGGGTTCGGCGAGGACGTCGGCGCTCCGGCTTTCCTCCATAGCTATGCCGAAGCCCGTCAGCGCGACCTCCGCAATACCGTAGCCTTCACCGACAGCCTGATCCGGCTGTTTTCCAACGATTTCCTACCTCTCGCACTGGTCCGCAACATCGGATTGTTCGCTCTCGATTGCCTGCCCCCGGCCAAACACCTGCTGGCCCGCCACGCCATGGGCTTAGCTGAGCGCCTGCCCCGCTTTCATTGAATCGCCCCATTCGGAAAAAGGTTGACCCGGCCTTGCTTTGCCGGTATTAAAGACACGGGCGCTCGGCGCCCGTTTGCTTTTGTCAATCCAGCCTCGTGAGATGGGTTGTTTCCTCCGGGTAACGGTTTGTCGTTCTTTGCGTTGAGCGATCAGGCGTCCGCGTGGGGCCCGTCTCCCAATCAAATAGGGATAAGGAGCGGCTTGCATGCGAATAGGAATACCGAAGGAAACATTTCCCGGGGAGCGCCGGGTAGCGACCACACCGGAAGTGGCCGAGAAGATCAAGAAGCTTGGATTCGAGGTCGCCGTCGAAACTGGAGCCGGGGACGCGGCGAATTTTTCCGACGACGTATTCCGCGAGGCGGGTATCGAGATCGTGCCCAACGCGACCGACCTGTGGGCAGGTGCGGATATCGTGCTCAAGGTGCGCGCGCCCTCGTCCGCCGAAGTCGAATTGATGCGGAAGGGGGGATGCTTGGTCAGTTTCATCTGGCCGGCCCAGAACTCCGAACTCATGGACAAACTAGCCGCTACCGGCGGAACCGTGTTGGCCATGGACAGCGTGCCGCGGATTTCCAGGGCGCAGAAACTCGATGCCCTGAGCTCCATGGCGAATATCGCCGGCTACCGTGCGGTGATCGAAGCGGCCCATCATTTCGGCCGCTTTTTTTGCGGCCAGGTGACGGCGGCCGGTAAGGTGCCGCCGGCCAAGGTCTTTGTCATCGGCGCCGGAGTGGCGGGACTTGCCGCAATCGGCGCCGCCGGTGGGCTGGGCGCCATCGTTCGCGCCAACGATACCCGGCCGGAAGTGAAGGATCAGGTCAAGTCAATGGGCGCCGAGTTCGTCGAGGTGGAATACCAGGAGGAGGGCACGGGCGTCGGCGGCTATGCCAAGATCATGAGCGAAGGCTATCAGAAGGCCCAGGCCGATATGATCGCCCGCCAGGCCATGGACGTCGACGTCATCGTCACCACCGCCCTGATTCCCGGCAAGCCTGCGCCCAAGCTGATCACCGTCGGCATGGTCAAATCCATGAGACCGGGCAGCGTGATCGTCGATATGGCCGCCGAACAGGGCGGCAACTGCGAGCTGACCGTCCCCGGCGAGGTCGTGGTGCGCCACGACGTCACCATCATCGGCTATACCGACCTGCCCAGCCGCCTGGCTCGGCAGTCCAGCACACTCTACGCCACCAACCTGCTGCGTTTGCTCGAAGAGCTGTGCCCGCAGAAGGATGGCAATGCGGTGGTGGACATGGACGACGAAGTGATCCGCGGCGCCACGGTGGTCAAGGACGGCACCATCACTTGGCCGCCTCCGCCGCCCAAGATCAGCGCGGCGGCTCCGCAGATGGCCACGGCCGCGCCGCCGGTCGTAGCCGAAAAGAAGCCGCTGCTGCCGGCCTGGGCCCGGACTGGTCTAGGCATCGGGAGCGGCGCATTGATCTTCTATCTGATCGGGGCCAACGCTCCGGCTGACTTCATGGAACATTTCACCGTGTTCGTGCTGGCCTGCTTCGTCGGCTACATGGTGATCTGGAACGTGACGCCAGCGCTGCATACGCCCTTGATGAGCGTCACCAACGCCATCTCTAGCATCATCGCGATCGGCGCGCTGATCCAGATTTCCTCTCCCGGCACGCTGATCCTGGCGCTGGCAGGGTTAGCCATCGCCCTGACGGCGGTCAACATGGCGGGCGGATTCTGGGTGACTCAGCGCATGCTGCGCATGTTCAGAAGATAACAAGGACGGGAGAAGATCATGTCTGAAGGTTTGGTTACGGTCGCGTACATCGGCGCGACCATCCTGTTCATCCTCAGTCTGGGCGGGCTGAGCCATCCGGAAACGGCAAGGCGAGGGAATTTCTACGGCATTGCGGGCATGGCCATCGCCATCGTGGCGACCTTGCTGGGGCCGAAAGTCACCAGCTACGTGCCGATCCTGATCGCCATGCTGGTTGGCGGCAGTGTCGGCGTGTTCGCCGCGATCAAGGTCAAGATGACCGAGATGCCGGAACTGGTCGCGCTCATGCACAGCCTGGTCGGCCTCGCGGCAGCCCTGGTCGGTTTCGCCAACTACTTCGATCCGAGCGCGCACTTCAGCGGCGTTGAGAAGACCATCCACGAATCGGAAATCTACATTGGGATACTGATCGGCGCAGTGACCTTTTCCGGATCGGTCATCGCCTTCGGCAAGCTGTCCGGCAAGATCAGCGGCAAGCCGATGCTGATACCGGGGCGTCACTGGTTCAACTTAGGGTTATTGATCGCCGTCTTCGTGGTCGGCAAGCAGTTTCTCGGCGCCGATTCGGCCGCAACCGGCGTCGTGCCTTTAGGCATCATGACCGGGATTGCTCTGCTGTTCGGCATCCACATGGTCATGGCGATCGGCGGTGCCGACATGCCCGTGGTCGTGTCCATGCTCAATAGCTATTCGGGCTGGGCTGCATCGGCCACTGGCTTCATGCTGTCTAACGACCTCCTGATCGTCACCGGCGCCCTGGTGGGCTCTTCCGGCGCAATCCTGTCCTACATCATGTGCCGGGCCATGAACCGCCATTTTTTTGCGGTGATTGCCGGGGGGTTCGGAACCGAGGGCGGTACCGCTGCGACGGGGGCAAAGCCGGAGGGCGAGGTGCAGCCTATCGGCGCCGAGGAAACTGCCGAACTGCTGCGCAGCGCCCGCAACGTGGTCCTAGTGCCGGGCTACGGCATGGCCGTGGCGCAGGCTCAGCACACGGTGTATGAAATCACTAAGCACCTGCGCGACAAGGGCGTCAACGTGCGTTTCGCCATCCATCCGGTGGCCGGCCGCATGCCTGGGCACATGAACGTGCTGCTGGCCGAAGCCAAGGTGCCTTACGACATCGTGCTGGAAATGGACGAGATCAACGAGGACTTCCCGGAAACCGACGTGGCGATGGTCATCGGCGCCAACGACATCGTCAATCCGGGTGCCCAGGAAGATCCCAACAGCCCCATTGCCGGCATGCCGGTGTTGGAGGTCTGGAAGGCAGGCACTTCCGTCGTCATGAAGCGTTCTATGGCGTCCGGCTATGCCGGCGTCGACAACCCGCTGTTCTATAAGGAGAACAACCGGATGCTGTTCGGCGACGCCAAGAAAATGCTGGATGAGGTGTTGCAGCATTTGCGGGGGTAACCTGCGAGGCGCGGGGTTGAATCTTTCGCCCCGCGTTTTCCGATCCAACGAGGTTTGTGTGTGTGAACTCTAATCTTTACGACAGCGATTATTTCGGCTGGACGCAGCAACAGGCCGAATTGCTCAAATCCGGCCGTTTCTCGGAGCTGGATACCGAACACCTGTGCGAAGAAATCGAGGCTATGGGCCGCAGTTCGCCGCTGCAGCTGATCCGGCATCTCGAAGTGCTGCTGGCACATCTGCTGACATGGCGCTACCAACCCGAGTTTCACGGCGTGCGCTGGGCCGCAGCCATACTCGAGCAGCGCCGGCGGCTCATCAAAATGC
Organism: Methylococcus sp.; assembly: GCA_028688525.1. Lineage (GTDB taxonomy): Bacteria > Pseudomonadota > Gammaproteobacteria > Methylococcales > Methylococcaceae > Methylococcus. The sequence goes on from JAQTYA010000013.1 coordinate 28,194, forward strand.
TGGATGCCAATCCCAGCTTGAAGCCGGCTCTCCATAGCTGCTTTCTGGAAACTTACGACAACGCTCGCTTCAGCGCGGTCATGGAAACGGGGCTGACCTTGGAGGTGTTCCCGGTACATCCCCCTTTTAATTTAGTGGATGCGCTAGATCCGGATTATTTACCCGATTGAATCCGCCGATTCGCAGATTTAATCGGTTACTTCACGCGTTGCGGATATTCTGTTTGGGGCCTATAGTCGAGAGGCGTGGTTGTATTAACGGGGATGGGGCCCGCTCACGCAAGCGACCTACCGGCCAAGGGATGCACGAGCGCCGATTCGTGAAGTTCGCAATAGAGGAGACGCAGCCGTGTTCAAGAAAATCCTTCATACCCTCGCTTTTCTGAGCCTTTCGATTTCATTGGCGCTGACGCCGCTGGCGGCCCGAGCGGCGGAACCAAACGGGCTCTATACTCCGAGCGGCCCTATGGCGCTGAAATTGGATGTACCCGGCATCATCAACATTTCCGTCAGCAGTCCGAATGTGGGCGTCTTGGGCGGATTGCTGGGCTTGGCGTTCGAATTCGATCCGCCGGCAAGCACTCCAAACAACTTCGTGATGACGATCAACAATCCGCTCGACAGCAGCACTCCCATCCAATTGCGCGGGACCTGGTCGATGCTTACCGCCTCTAAATTCTCGGTCGACATGAACTTCCAGGGCTTGATCGCCCTAATCGAGCAACTTGGCGGTACGGTGACGGTCACTAGCAATTCGTTTACGGGCAAGGTATTGGCTACCGGTAACATCAAGGGTGCTTATGCGCTGGGCGTAAGGATTTCCATCATGGGTATTTCGATCAAGCTCAAGATTTCCGGTTCCTATGTCGGCAAGCCTGCTGTGATGATCAGTTCTCAGACAGGAGAGTTGGGAAGTCCGGCATCGTCTTCCAATACTATTTCTCTGGACCAGTTTATTCTTGGGTTGGTAGAAAAAATCCGGCAGCAAAAGCTTCAATAGCGGCGAATATTGCCGTATTTTGAGGTTTAGTTCGCGCCCGCTGAAAACGGGCGCGAATCAGATTGCATTGGTAGTCATTCGATTTCCGCTGTCAATTCATATGCCATGGAAATACCCAGGGTCCGCCGATGTTTCGCCCAATGTTTCCTGGTCGTCATGCTGGAAGCGGCGACGGGTTGTAGTGCTATTGTCGATCAGTTCAGCGGACGCAGCGAGGCCTGCGACATACTACGCACGGGACGGCCAGCGACCGCTAAGATCATCGATGTCGTCGATACCGGAATTACCGTTAATCAGATTTATTTTGTGATCGAGTTCGTGCTTGAAGTGTATCCGGAAAAGGAAGCCCCTTTTCAAGCGCGCAGCAAAGCCATGATCGATCGCCTCGAAGTGCCGCAGGCTCAGCCCGGCCGCATCGTACCTGTCAAATACGATCCGCAGCGGCGCGACAGGGTCGCATTGGATTTATGGAATTGCGATTAGGCGCATCGCTTCGCTGACCACGGTCCGAGTGCCGTTGCTGCTATCATCGGGGGCTGACGCTTCGTCGATTCCATTTCTCAAGGAGAGTCCAATGACAGGTAGGAACCCCTTTTTGTTCCTGGTTTGCCTTGGTTTAGGCGCGGTCGTACTCGCCGCTTGCAGTGCGGGCCAGTCCCGTAAAGTTCTGGGCGGCGTGGAGGTTCGCAACGAACAGTTAAGCGCGGTTCAACCTGTCACGGGCGCACGAACGGTGTACGTGGCGGATTTCGCGCTCGATTCGGATAACATTCAAGGCGATCAGGGTGTGCGGGGGATGGTGCCGGGCCAATCGCAATCGCAGCGTTCCGGACTGTTGGGCGGGATAGGCCAGCGATTGAGGAATCCGTTCGGTTCTGGCAGCCCCAACGACAAAGCGCGCGAAATCGTCGATGGCATGGCAACCGAGCTGGTCAAGAGCTTGTCGGAAAGGGGCATAGCTGCCCTACGGATACCGGCGACGACAGGCTCGTTGCCGCGCGACGGCTGGCTGGTGCAAGGTATGTTCACGGAAGTCGACGAAGGCAGCCGCCTCAAACGGGCGGTGATCGGGTTCGGAGCGGGGGCGACATCCATGGAAGTCCAGGTCGGTGTGAGCGATCTAGCCGGCAAGGACCCGCGCCAGCCGTTCATCGTGTTCGGCACCGTGAAGGATCCGAGCAAGATGCCGGGTGCCGTGGTGACGATGAACCCGTACGTCGCCGCCGCCAAGTTCGTGATGGAAAAGAACGCAACCGGCAAGGACGTCAAGAAGACCGCGGAGCAAATCGTCGGCGAAATCTTGAAATACCGCCAGAGGTTCGAAGACGAAGCTAAGGCCAATCAGGCCGTGCGCTGAGCAGACCGATGGCTTTCAGTTGAAGCCGCAGGCGTTAGCGCCGCAGCAAGGAGCGCCGCTTTGGCAGGGCGGCGCCTCGGGATTTTTGAGGGCGCTGGAACGGACGATGCCGGCGCCGGTGATCAACTTCCTGACCGGGGTATCGAGAGGAGTATCGCCGGCCGCGACCCCAGCACGATCGCATAATTCGCCCCAGGTCGAGAGCCGCTCCTGCATCGGGTGGCTGACTTCTACGGTCTGGCCATTGGCATCACAAATGTAGTCGTATTTCGGCATGTGATTCTCCGTTCAAAGTTCGTTGATGCCGTATTTATAGGGGCTGCAGTCGGAAAACTCAATCCGTTCACCCCCTGCGCCGAGGGGGCATCATCGATTCATCCTCGGTAGGCGATGCTATGAATACTACAGCCCCAGCTTTTCGCCTATCCCACGGCGATGCCTTGATCGCGGTCCATGTGCAGAACGATTTTTTACCGGGCGGAGGTCTTGCTGTACCGGACAGTGCAGCGATAGTGCCGGTTCTGAACGACTACATCGTCCTCTTCGTCCGGCAGGGCCTGCCCGTCATAGCTACCCGCGATTGGCATCCGCCGCACCATTGCTCGTTCCGCCAGCAAGGCGGACCTTGGCCGTCGCATTGTGTGGGCGGCAGCTCGGGTGCAGAGTTTTCGTCCGGCCTCGCATTGCCCGAGAACGCCTGGGTTGTATCCCAGGCGACGAGACCGGACAAGGAGGCCTATTCGAGCTTTGAAGATACGGATCTTGCGTTAATTTTGCACGACTTAGGAATACGCCGGCTGTTCATCGGCGGCTTGGCTGCCGACTATTGTGTTTTGAATACGGTGCTCGACGCGCGCCGCTTGGGTTTCGATGTGGTTGTGCTTGAAGATGCGGTGCGTGCTATCGACGCCGATTCTGGCGATGGTCGCCGCTCTTTACATCGGATGCAGGCGCAAGGTGCCCGGTTCGCTGTGCTGAAGGATTTCGCATGAGCTTGCCGGCCGATAGCGCTTTGCTGACCGATCTCTACCAGTTGACCATGCTGCAGGGCTATTTCGCTCAGGGCATGAACGAGACCGCCGTGTTTGAGCTCTTCGTGCGCAAGCTTCCGGGAGAGCCGGAGCCCAAACGTAATTTTTTGATTGTGGCGGGGCTGGAACAAGCGCTGGATTTTCTCGAAGGCTTGCAGTTTCAGCCCGACGAAATCGAATGGCTGCGTTCGACCGGGCGATTTGCAGCGGAGTTTCTCGATGCCCTGGCTGGATTACGTTTCGCCGGCGATGTTGACGCTATGCCGGAAGGCACGGTGTTCTTCCCTGGTGAGCCGATATTGCGAGTGACTGCGTCGTTGCCGGAGGCGCAACTGGTTGAGACCAGACTCATCAACTTGCTGCATTTCCAGAGCCTGATCGCCTCTAAGGCAGCGCGGATGGTTCTCGCAGCGCCAGGCAAGCCGCTGGTCGATTTCGGTTTGCGCCGTGCCCACGGAGCGGAGGCGGGGTTGTTTTCGGCCCGCGCTGCTTATCTTGCCGGATTTTCAGGCAGCTCTAACGTGCTTGCCGGCCAACGCTGGAACCTTCCGCTGTACGGCACCCTAGCGCATTCCTTCATCCAGGCTCATGACGATGAGTTTACCGCTTTCGAGCACTTTGCCTGCGCTCACCCAGGGGAGCTGGTGCTGTTGATCGATACCTACGATACCGAAGCCGCTGCGGAAAAACTCATCCCGCTTGCCGCACGCCTAGCCGCCAAGGGCATAGGCATTCAGGGGGTGCGCATCGACAGCGGCAATCTGGCCGATCACGCCCGCAAGGTGCGAAACATCCTCGATCGCGGCGGCCTCGGCCAAGTTAGCATCTTCGCCAGCGGCAGCATAGATGAACACTTGTTGGCACAGCACACGGCGGAGGCCGCGCCGATCGATGGCTATGGTATCGGTACGCGCATGGATACATCGTCCGATGCGCCTTATCTCGACTGCGCCTACAAACTCCAGGAGTATGCGGGGATTCCCCGACGCAAATGCTCTGAGGGCAAGGCGACCTGGCCAGGGCGGAAGCAGGTCTACCGCCATTACGATAGCGAGGGGAAAATGCAGTGGGACGTCTTGACGCTAGCAAGCGACGAACAGGCCGGCGATCCGCTGTTATGTCCGGTCATGCGTCGGGGACGGCGGCTCGGGCCGAACCAGTCTCTGGAAACCATTCGGGCTCGCGTACTCGATCAGCTCGGCTGTCTTCCTTGGAGGCTCAGAGCGCTCTCACCCTGCGCGGCTTACCCCGTTGAGGTTGCCGTCAGTTTGAAACGCCTGATACAGACGATGGAATCCGGCCGAATGCCGAAATGATGGGGGAATGAGGGAGTGCTGATGCCGGATCGAGGCAAGGGTTTCGATCCGCCGATTGGCAGGAAAGGGGTTTCGTATCGTGAGAGCCGGGCGGCTCGCCCCGATGTACGAGGGCGAGCCGCTCTTCTCAAGGCAGGTTGTTGCTAGTTACATGCAGCCGGGTTGCGCTTGACGGTGCGCGAACCGGTTTCGCCCTGGAACACAACGTCCACTGAGCAAGGCACGGACGAATCCGTCAGCGGGATTTTTACCGACCATTGTCCGGAGGGTTTCGCCGTCGCTTGTCCGAGCACGGCTTGCGTGTTGCTGTCCAGGATCGTGACCGGGGTAACGACCAAGTCTTGACGGTCAGCTTTGGCTGCAGCCTTGTCGAACTTGATGTTCCCGCTGATCACCAGTTGCTCCGACTTGGCTCGCCACTGGGCTTGGCGGATGACAATCCCGTCAACGATCGAGCTAGCGCTATCGGCTGGCCAAACTTTGATGTCGGTTGAGCGCGAAGAGGCGCTGTTTCCGGTCGAGTTGCCGTCTGTAGCCGTGAACGTGACGTGGTAGGTTTGGTTCTCCAGTCCTGCTGCGGGGGTCCATTGAATGACGGCGACTTGCTTGCGGGTGGCCGCGTCGAAGCCCTGGGTGAAGGAGGCACCGTCCGGTAAGCCGCTCGCTTCGATCACGATGGCGTCGTCATTGCAGTCCAGAGCGCTGACATTGAACTGCAGTTGCGCTCCGATCTTGACGTCGTACTGGGACGGAATCGTATCCAGCTCGGGTGGGGCACTCGTTCCGCAGGGCGCCGGAGAGGCGGTAGGCGAAGGCTGCGAGGTGGGTGCAGGCGATGCGCTGGGTGCCGGGGTCGGGCTGGGTGCGGAAGACGAGCAATCCGCCGTCGATCCCAAGGAACAAGCAATTGCCTGAATCTGAGCGGCACTGAGACTGCTCAGGAAGCCCATGCCACCCTTGTTGCCGCCAATTGCGCTCTGGATTTTGCCCGACGAACTCCCTTTTTTCGAAGAACTGGCGAGCGAGCCATGGCAACTTTGGCAATTGGTGGCGTAAAGCGCATCACCGGAGGTCGATGTGCCCGGTGCCGGCGTGGGCGTAGGATTTCCGCCGCCCGGAGCTGGCGTCGGAGACGAAGCCGAGCAGTCTTTCCTCGAACCCAGCGCACAAGCGATCGCCTGGATCTGAGCCGGGTTCAGAGCGCTTAACATCCCCATTCCTCCCTTGTTACGGGCAATAGCGCTCTGAATTTCGCTGGACGAACTTCCTCGTTGCGAAGAGTTGGCGAGGGCGCCATGGCAGCCCTGGCAGTTGTTGGCGTAAAGCGCTTCGCCGGAGGTCGACGAGTCTGGCACGGGTGTGGGGGTAGGTGTTCCACCGCCGGGAACCGGGGTCGGTGTAGGCGAGGTCGTCCCGCCATCGTCATGGCCGTCGTGATCGTCATGACCATCGTGATCCGGTTTAGGTGTGGGAGCCGGCGTGGGTACTACGCCACTCGGGGTCGGGGTCGGAGTCGTTACTCCGCCGCCGCCGTGATGATCGTCGTCGTCGCCTTTATCGTGGCCTCCGTGATGGTCGTGATCGTCATCGCCATCGTCGCCCCCAGTGGGCGGTGGCGTTGGGGTAGGTATTGTTCCTCCGCCCGGGACAGGCGTCGGTGTGGGCGTCGCTCCTCCGCCAGGAACCGGAGTCGGCGTCGGCGTTGGCGAGGCGGTCGGCGGGCAATCTGCGCTTGAACCCAAGGCGCAAGCGATGTCCTGAATTTGGGTGGCTGTCAGTCCGCTCAGGAAGCTCATGCCTCCTAAGTTGTTGTTGATGGCATTCTGGATCGCGCCGGACGAGCGTCCGGTTTTCGAGGAGCTTGCCAGCGCTCCGTGGCAGCCTTGGCAATTGCTTGCATACAGAACCGCGCCAGCGGCGGCGTCGGCTCGGGCGACTTCAGACCCTCCCGCCATTGCGGCAAGCAGTACCGCCAGCGAGGATAAGAAGCCGCTATGGGCGAACCCGTTTTTCTTGCTAGTTGAATCGGGTTTTTGACTCATGACCGTTCCCCTTCATTGTCAATATGTTCAGCGCTAAGGTTCCGTTGCCGATGGAACGGCAAGCCGGCAGCGTCTCACTTCCCCAAATCAATGGAGAAACGCCGTGTTGCGCTTCGTTTGAGTGTAGGCAAGAAAAATGCCTATACAAGATATATCTATTTAACAAAGGCTTAGAGGTTGCGCGGCTGCCTTTGGCCGGAAAATCCGTCGTCTATCGGAGACAGAAAGCGGGCCTTATCGAAAAATCAGCGCCTGCATGGATTGTTTAGGGTTTCCCTCATTGGAGGGCGGGGCACGTTGTCGAGGCGGATTGGACGTTTTCGGGTCCAGCCATAGCGGGAAGCTTGGCGCCGATATCTTCTTCTGAATGCGCTGCTGTTCAGCCCGTCAAGCTCGCAAACAACATGGGCAGCCGCTCCGGCAAGCGCTGGACGTGGTCTACCACGGTATAGCGATTGTGTCCGAAGATCCGCGAGACGTAATCGTCCGCTTCGGGGTCTAGCGTCAGGCAATAGGTCATGATGCCGGTGGTCGCCAATTCTTCGACGGCTTTCTTCGTATCCATACGCAGGTATTGAGGGTCGCGTTCGTCGATGTCGGCGGGTTCGCCGTCGCTTACCAACAACAACAGTTTTTTCTGCTGGGGTTGACGTTTGAGATGGTGCGCGGCGTGCCGCATGGCGGCCCCCATGCGGGTCGAGAGACCGCCTTTCATGCCGGCGAGCCGGGACTTGGCCTGGTCGTCGAAAGCCTGGTCGAAGTCCTTGATGCGGTAGTACTGCACGTCGTGGCGGCCGTCGGATGCGAAACCGTGGATGGCGAAAGGATCGCCGATGCCATCGATGGCCCATGCCAGCAGGGTGCAAGCCTCGCGCGCCAGTTGGATAAGCGGCCGGTCGCTGCCGGCCAGGGTTTCGTTGGTCGATTCCGACAGGTCGAGCAGCAGCAATACCGCGAGGTCGCGGGTCTTGCGGATCGTGCGGATGTTAATGCGGGGATCGGGCATCTCGCCCATGCGGATGTCGATCATGGCCCGGATCGCGGCGTTCAGATCGATCTCGTCGCCGTCTTCCCGGCGGCGCTGGCGGATCACGCCTTGCGGCTGCAGGGCGTCGATGATGTGCTTGAGGCGGCTGGCGATGGGTTTGTATTCGAGCAAAATCCGCTCGATCAGCGCGGGGTCGTCCTTGGCCTGGCGCCGCTCAAGTACGGTCGCCCAGTTGGGCCGGTGCAGCTGAACCTGATAGTCCCATTCCGGATAGTGGTAAGGGTCGCTGACCGGCTCCTTGCCTTCCAGTTCGTTGATGGTACAGCCTTCCTGGTCCAGGTAGAACGGGGTTTCCAGGGTCCAGATTTCCTGGGCGTCGTCCCCGGCCAGTTCGCAGTCCACTTCGTCGACCATGTCCAGCAGCGAGACCTTCTTGCGGATCTGGTGTTGGCTGGCGGCGATGTAGTCGGCTTCGGCCCAGGTCTGTTCGTCGAAGGCCCAGATGAAGCGGTTGTCGTCCCGATAGACGATCCCGAAGCTTTCCAATAGGCGCATCGAAGGCAAACCCCAGCGGTCCTTGATGCGGTTGGACAGGATGACGCCGAGATTCCAGCTCAGCCGGTTGTCAGTCGGGTCATGCGCCAGAGCGGCTTGGAAGGCTTCGCGCATTTCCGTAATGATCGCATCCTCGGGTTGTATGCCGTCGTCCAGCAGGGCGTAAGCCAGTCGCTCCAGCCAAAGCACCAGGGGATCGGTATTTCTTTCCGAGCCGACGGCTGCCTCGAACAAAGGCGCCCAGAGCTGTTTGAGTCCCGGAAATTCCCGGATGGCCAAAGATTCGACTCGGGCGTCCTCGAACAGGCCGATGAGAAACATCTGGGTGGGCGTCAACTGCTCGGCGGACAGCGGGCGGGTGGTGTAAACCAGATGCGCGGCGGCGTGGGCGGCGACCGCCCGGTAGACCTCCTTGCCCGCAACCGGCCCGCAATCGTCATAAGCGTCCGGGAGCAGCAGGATGCGGTTTTCGATGTAAGGCCGGTAGCCTTCGCGGGTTTCGAAATCGCCGGAAGTCGGGCGCAGATAGAAATCCCGGCCCCACAGCGCGCGCAGATAGAAATTCAGCTTGCGCTGGCTGTCGACGAATAGGGTGCCTCGCCGTTCCTGCTGCAGTACCGCGAGGCTGTCGGCGGTCTCCAGCGCGAAATACTTCGCCAGGGTCTCGAAGTTGCGGGCGTGGGCTTGCGCACCCCACAGCGCCCATCGCCGCAGGCCTCCCAGCGTCAGTTTGTCGAACAGCGGGTCGAGGTGGTCCAGCATTGGCCGCAGGCCCCGCGGCGCCTTGGCCGAAAACTGATGGATCAGGGCCAGGTACTGCCGCAGCAGCTCGGCGTCGCCCAGCCGCTTGGCCGCAGTGGGCATACTGTCGAACAGCCGCTCGATCACCGCGCCGCTGACCATGGATGCCAGCCGCATCGCGCCGGCGACGAGGTCCGGAATGACGTCGTCGCCGACCTCCTTGCACACCAGCGGCATCTGCTGCACGTAGCACAAAACCAACCCGGTGCCGCGCCCGAGCTCGGAAAGCGCCCGGGCGCCTTCGATGTAGTTCTTCAGCGCCCCCGGCGACATGACCCGAGCGGCCTCGTGAAAACTCGCTTCCAGCGTGTCTTTCACATGGGGATCGAGCCGTTCGAGGTGTTCCTGGTAGTCGCTGAGATTCAAGCTCATAGCGCCGTCAATCAACTTAATTTGTGGAGAGGGCTAGTTTATCGCAAGGACCGGCGGCCTTCGCCGCGCCGCTTTGACGAAAAAAGGGGAGCGGACTTAGGTCCGCTCCCCTTAGGGCCATGCTTCAAGCGCCGAACTTACAAGCCGAGGTCGGTGACGAAGCGGTTGGTGTAACCCCATACGCCCACGCTGGGTACCGAGCTGCAGATCGGCGAAGCCGAAGTCTGGCTGCACGGCGTGTCGCGGTCGGCCGACCAGAAGTGGATCCCGGCGAGACCGTTGGCGAGTGCCCACTGTACCATGGTGTCGGTGTCCTTCAGCGAGAACAGCTCGTTGGAGACGTCGTTCACGCCGATCATCGGGGTCAGTTCGATCCGGTCATAGGGGATGCCGTACTTGGCATTCAGATTTTTGGCAGCCTGGATGGCCGTCTGCCCCATATCGCACAGACCGTTGGCGACGACGCAGTTGCCAGCGCTGACTCCGCCGTAGTCCATCACCATCAGGTTGATCGTGTAGTTGGCGATGCCGTATTGCTGTACCGCCTTGACCACGTTGAACCCGGTCACGTTCAGGTCGCCGTAGGGATTCGAGGTAACCGTCCCGTTCGATGAGCCCAGGGTGGCCACGGTGAAGCTGAAGCGCAGGTTCGGATATTCCGACTGTACTGCGGCCACCTGCTGGACCAGGCTAGCGATGGCTGCCGGGCTCTGCCCGGCTTCGATGTCGAAGTCGACGCCGACCAGATTGTTCGAGGCGTAGCGGTTGATGAAGGCCCGCATGCCCGCTGCCGAGGAGCAGGTGAAGGCTCCCGCGGCGCCGCCGGTCGAAATGACGTAGTCGATACCGGCGTTGACGAAGGACTGCAAGTTCGACTGCACCAAGGCGTCGGGCTGGATGCCGGCCCAGTTTTCGTTGCCGCATTCGCCGGTCGCGAACGCCCAGGTCACCGCCGGTACCTTGGCCGGCAGCACGCTCAGCAGCGGGGACAGAGTGCCGGTCACTGCGGTCGACATGACGTTGGTGTTCCAGTTCATCGAAATCGTCACGTCCTTATACGGGCTGAACAACAGGCTGCTGGCGCCTCCGGTCGGCGGCGTGGTCGGTACCGGAGTCGGGCTCGGACTAGGCGTTGCCGATGCGCTGGGCGTCGAAGTCGGGGCAGGGGTAGCCGTAGGGCTAGGAGTCGACGTGGGATTCGGCGTCGGCGTCGGGTTCGAGTTCGGCACCGAGGGCGCGAACAGCACCGTGACGGTGGAGTCTGCGCTGGCTGCCTTTTGCAAATTGGAGGTCGAACCGCCGTTGAAGCCGCTTACCGCCACGTCGCCGGGCGCCAGAGCCGCAGCCCAGGATTTTGGCTTGAGCGTTGCGGTGCCGTCGCTGGCGATACTGACCGAGAAATTCCACGGCCCGCTCTTGAACACGTCTTGCGCTGTGGCCGCGTCAGGGAATTTCAGCGGGGCCTGCCAGCCGTTGGCTCCGGCTTTCAAAGTCTTCGACGACAGGTTCTTGACAGCGATATTGCCGCTATAGCCGCCGCTCCAAGAGCTGCTGACGGAAAACAGCACTTCCAGTTTCGGGCTGGCTACCGGAGCCGGCGTTGCGGTCGCCGATGGTGCCGGTGTTGTGGAAGGCGCCGGTGTCGGGGTGGCGGTGCCGCCGCCTTGATAACCCGCTTTAAGGTTTGCCAGCGTCTGCTGGGCGGATTGGGCGGTCATGGCCGAAATTACGCAAGGCTGGCCGTTGAATTTGCAATTGCTCAGATCGATCGCCGTATTGAAGGCGCCGTTACCGTTGAAGCCGATGTCCAGCACACTGTTGGCCGCCACCTCGCCGCTCCATGAGGGCGAGGTGATAGTGAAGGTGTGTGTGGCGGCATCGTATGCAGCATTGGCATTCCAGAACGATGAAGCTTGAGCCTGCTGGCCGAGCCCAGCGGATTGGAAGCTCAGGGTCCAGCCGCCGCTGACGGCATCGGGTACCCAGATTTGCAGCGCGCCGGTATAACCGGCCCAGGAGTCGGCGGCGGTACCCCAGGAGGACGCCGCGCTGACGATGGCATTGGGGACTGGCGCCGGTAACGTGGCGGCGAAGGCCGTCACTCCCTGCCCGAGGCCGGCCACTAAGATCAGGCCGGACACCGGGGGAAAAAATTTTGTGTTCATTTGCTTAACTCCTTCTTGGACGAACCAAGCTCGATGACGCCTCCCACCATTGCGGCGGCGGCGGAACTGACAAAGCAAATCGGCTGCCAAGTGACGAATATCGCGTCCCTGGCTATAACCACAATCGTAGGACAGATACGCTGCCTATTGGTTGCAGTTGAATGTCGAATTTTTTCCGAAGCTGCAAAAAATAGGATTTGGACAGGGCAGGGGCGCTGTCCTGGCGCTTAGAAGAAGGTCGATACCGCGGCATCCAGCGTATCGCGCATGTCCGGGTCGTCGGTGAGCGGGCGGACCAGGGTCATCATGCAAGCCGCTTTGGGCTCGATGCCTTTGGCAATGAGATGACCGGCATAGACTAGCAAACGGGTCGAGATGCCTTCATCCAGGCCGTGGCCCTTCAAATTGCGGGCGCGGTGGGCGATTTGCACCAGCTTTTCGGCGATCTTGGGATCGACGCCGGTCTCGTGCGAAACCACGTCCATTTCGACCGCGGTTTCGGGGTAGCTGAAATCCAGTGCGCCGAAGCGCTGCTTGGTCGACTGCTTGAGGTCTTTCAGCAGATTCTGGTAGCCGGGATTGTAGGAAATCACCAATTGGAAATCCGGGTGCGCGTGCACCAGCTCGCCTTTCTTGTCCAGCGGCAGGGTACGGCGATGGTCGGTCAGCGGATGGATGACTACCGTCGTGTCTTGGCGGGCTTCGACCACCTCGTCGAGGTAGCAAATCGCGCCGATGCGGGCGGCTAGGGTTAACGGACCGTCCTGCCAGCGCGTGCCGTTGGCGTCGAGCAGGAAGCGGCCGACCAGGTCCGAAGCCGTCATGTCCTCGTTGCAGGCCACCGTGATCAGCGGGCGCTTCAGCTTCCAGGCCATGTATTCCACGAACCGGGTTTTGCCGCAGCCGGTCGGGCCTTTGAGCATCACCGGCATACGTGCGGCGTAGGCGGCTTCGAATAGCTCCACTTCGTCGGCGGTGGGGCGGTAATAGGGTCGTTCCTCGATCAGATACTGGTCCGGGGATTGTGCGGTCATCGATGCATGCTCCGTCTGGGGAAATCGACTGTGCAGGTTACCCCGAATTCCGCGGTCTTGTCAGCTTGGGGCATGCAGCTCTTCGGACTGCGTCCCTGGGGAAAAAGACAGCAACCGGTAGCCTATGCATCGCTCGGCTTGAATGGGCAGTGTCAGGCCGCTGTGCCGGAACGTGCGCTCTCTCAGCCGGCTGAAAATCACTTCGGTTCGGTGTTTATTGTACTCCTCCGGTAGCAGGCCCTGTGCGGCCGCCAGTTCGGAGTGGGAGCAGGGGCTGCCAGAGTGGGCAAGGAGCGCGCTCATCAACTGGTGCTCGCTCAGCGACAGGCGTATCCGGGCGCCGTTGGGCGCGACCAGCGCCCCTGAGCCAGCCTCGATGCGCCACTGCCCTTCTTCCAGCGGTGCCCCGTCCGCGGGTTTGGCTGCGCTGGAACGCTGGCCAAGACGCCTTAAGACCAGCACTAGTTCATCGAGGTCGATGGGTTTGACCAGGTAGGCATCTGCGCCAGCGTCGAGACCGGTAAGACGGTCGTTGCGCAATCCGCGGGCGGTGACGAAGACGATGCCCATGTCGGCATCGTGCGAGCGCAGGTACTGGCAGACCGACAGGCCGCTCTCGCCGTCCAGCCCAATGTCCAGCACTGCCACCGTTTTCGGCCGCACGGCCAGGTAACGGTAGAATTGCGCGGCATTTTCGAAGGTCTCCACGGCAAAGCCGTGATGTTCGAGCTGGAACGCCAGCTCTTCGCGCAGGATGGGTTCGTCTTCGACGATCGACACGGTGTAGGGTGAGGCTTTCACAATCACTTACGGAGAATACGGGTTGATCGACGTCCTTACTCTAGCCTTGGCCGCGGGTCTGGGCAATCTCGCTTTCGCGGTGCTCGCTGCGGTGTACGCCCATTCCGCCCGCAACGTTAATCCGCCGCTGGCGATCTGGCGCTGGGCGCGGACCGTGGCCGGCATAGCCTTCCTGCTGATCTGGCTGCGGCCGGCGATCCCGGCTTGGCTGTCGATGACCGTTTCTCACCTCCTAATGCCGCCGGCCTGGGCGCTGGAGTTCGCCGCCTATGCCGGTCTGCTAGGCTTCAGCGGCTGGCGCAAGCCGCTAATCGGACTGACCGCCCTGGCGCTGGCCGCGCAGATCGCCTTGCACGCTTTCGAGGTCGGGCGGCGTATCGACCTGATCTATTTCTCCTCGATCAACACCGCGTATTTCGAGGCCATGGCGGCGGTACTGCTGCTGAGCCACCAGCACGGCCGGCTGGCCCGGATGATGGCGTTCACCAACGCCGTGCTGGGCTTGCTGTTCCTGCTGCGCGTCGTGCATCTGGTCTGGATCGGCGACCATACGCTCGACAGCTACAAGGTCCTGCATACGCTGCTGTGGGTGGTCGGTTACCTGATCGTCACCGTCAATGGCTTCGGCTTCCTGCTCCTGTCCAAGCAGGACGACGACCGCAGGCTGCGCGAGGCGCTGGCCGACGTTTCCCTGGCCGAAGCCGAGCAGCGCCAATTGCTATCCCTGGCCTCGCACGAATTCCGCACCCCCGCCGCCATGATCCAGGCCTCGCTCGACTCCTTGAAGCTCTTGGCGGACGGCATTCCACCGGCCGCCGCCGGACGGCTGGACAACATCGGCAAGGCCACCCAGCGCCTCACCCATCTCGCCAACACCCTGATCGCCCAGGACAGGCTACGCGAACTGCGCTTCGGCCTGGTGCGGCAGGAGGCCGACCTCAACGCCGTGGTGGCCCAGGTGGCAGAGCGCTATGCCCCGCCCATCCCCTGGCGCGGCCTGGACGGTGCGGCGCGCATGGCGGTGGACGCCGAACTCCTGGCGATCGCCCTGCACAATCTGATCGACAACGCCCTGCGCCATAGCGCCGGCGGCGGGCCGGCCGAAGTCCGTCTCGAAAGCTGCGGAGACCTGCTGGAAATTGCAGTCGCCGACCGCGGGCCCGGCGTGCCGGATGCGGACAAGGAAGCCGTGTTCGAGCGCTTCTACCGCCGCGACGCCGGCCCCGGCAGCGGCCTGGGCCTCTCCATCGTCCGCACCATCGCTCGCCTGCACGGCGGCGAAGCCTTGGTGCGAGACAATGCGCCGCGCGGGGCGGTTTTCGTCATCCGTCTGCCCTTCGCAATGCCCTGCGGTTCTGTCTGAGCCTAAGGGCGGTCTGCCGCTCGTGTTTCCTGCCTGCCGAACTCTCTCAAACTGAGAGTTTTTGAGAGCCAAAAGAAGTTTGATTCCCGTATATTCCAAGCTGTCTTCGAGGGCTAGTTGCTGAGCTCGAAGGCGAGGAGATGGTGGTTATTCCTATTTCATTTAAGGAGAAGAGGCATCATGTTCAAGCTAAACTCGATAGATTGGCGAATACGGGGTTTGTTTGCCATGTTTGTTATGGTCGGAGCGCAGTGCGCCAATGCGGCGACTGCCGGCATGTGCCATTACATGACCAATACGGTAATACAAAACGTCACGGGGTATGACTTAATGTTTTCAGGCCAAACCTTGACTGATGATTTTGGTATTCATCCCGATCCCAGTACTGCCGTTGGTGGCGAGCTAAGGTTGCCAACGGGGGCGTCGACGGGATTCGTGCAAACCTGGGGGATGGCGAATGCTGATACTGGTGGGCAATTCACCCTTTACATCAACGATGGTCAACTATCGCCGCCTCGATTCGTGCTGGACTACTGGTCTGGTGTGGGTGCAAATCCTGATACGGTCGCCGATGCGGGAACAGTGGCCGGTCAACAGGCAGCTGAAACTCTTCTTGTTGAAGGGTCCGTGGCATATGTTCAAGCGGGTGAGATTATAGCTGTTCCACCTCCGGGCGATGCGGTAATAGCGACTGTTGATGTGTTGATCGATATTGGTAAGATAGCTGCTGATATAATAAAAAATCTGGACGCTGAAGCTTATCTTAATGTTGTCGATACTGCCGGGAATCAGTTTCCAAACGTATCCAATGTTTCAATCAACAGTTCGCAGACCAATACCGCAGTTGTGCCTGGCGTGGGTAGCACGGTTGAGGAGCAGAATCTCAACGGCTATGTGGTCAGCGCGACGGCGGTCAATAACGGCTGCCCGAATAGCTGGAATGTGATGGTCGCTCCCTATTGCGCCTATGTCTGCGGTTATGCCTCGGCCAATAATACCCAACTTGCCGATCAAAGCTGCGCAAATACCACTTATTGTACACAGCCCAATACATCATCGCAGTCAATCGGCACTTGGTTGGGCAAGAAGACGGGAGGCCAGTCATGAAAAGGGTAAATGTGAATTTCCATCCGGTAAGGTGGGTCGCGGTTATGCTGTGTCTGGCCGGCAGCGGAAGCGTCGATGCGGTTACGGTGCCTTCGAATGCGGAGTGTTATTCTGGCAATACGTTGGGCTACGATGTTTATATCATCAATGATGTGGCCACAAACCAAGCATCAGGACAGATTAACGCTTATTACGCTTACAATAACGGAAACGCCTACTATGAAACCGGCACCGGCACATTCAATACCACGCCGCCTGCCTCGGTCGGCTCGCTAAACACGGGCGCTTTCTGTTATTCAGATAAGAGTCCTTATACGGGCAATTTTCTGGCTTATTCGATTGGGTCGGCTGATTATGCGTTCAACATGCAGTTCTGGGGAAATGGGGGTAATGATGGTAGTTATTATGTCAACCTCAACGCCATTACAGGCGGCTGGACTACCTCTGGAAATTGTCCGGGTACCGGAACATCTTTAATCCCGTCTATTTCGACCGTGAACTCAAGCACCGCTCAGACGATTTGTAATGAGGATTATGTGGTCACCATCGCCACCGCTAACACCGGCGGATCGGACAATGGCGTGTCGATGAACGTGACGGTCAATCCGGCGGGAGCTGCCAGCGGCTCGCAGCAATCGTCCGGTTCCTCGACGTCCGCCAGTTCGGCAGCTGTCTCAAGCGCCAAGCAGGAGACAGGAGTTTTCGCGGATGCCTCTGTTGCCGCCACGGCGCCCCGCTTCGGGCTGGCGAGCCGGTTTGTCGAGGGGCGGCGTTGGTCTGTGGTTCAGGACTCGAAATCTCAGCGCGTCAGCGGCCTGATTTACGCCAAGAATGGTATTGATCCGGATCGTTTCGTGTCCTGCGAGTTCGTGAGCGACGACGGCAATGCCAATCCGTTCCTGCGTCAGTCGACATATAAGTGCCGCGTGGCCGAGCCTTGCACGAAGGGACATTGCGGCAAGGGAACATGGCAGGCCATGGCGCCGGAGACGGTTACCTTGCCGGGGTCCGTTTTCAATCGTCCTCCGCTCAATCACGTTCCACTGACACCGCCGGTGACTACGCCGCCTCAAGGCGGAGACGGCGATATTCGTACGGCGCTTAAAGCGCTTCCAACTGTCACGGATAGAAACGTGCAGATTTCCCCCGATCGCAAGACGACGCTAATCAACGGCGTCGTGCTGAAACAGCGGTGGACCATGGCGTATACGAAGAAGCACTTGTTCGCGGCGGTGCCGCATGGCGCTCTGGGCCAGCCGCGGTTTGTCGATTGCAGACAGACGTCCAGCACGAAGAAGGATATCTCCTTTGCATGCGCCGAAGCCTATCGCTGCACTTTTGCACCTTGCGAAAACAATCAGTGGAGTGCCGTCGAGACGATAACCTTGCCGAAATCGTTCCTCCAGCCTCCCAAAGGCCGTTGAGGGCCGGAAGCTCCAAATCTTTATACGACAGGAAAAAAGCCCCTGCCCGGTTTGCCGTGTAGGGGCTTTCATTGCGGTCTTGCGTGTCGGGGGGAATCAGACCGACGGCCCCCGGCTATGACGGCTGGGCTTTCGGCAAGGTCGGACGGACCTATGGCATTTGGATGCGGGAGTGACGCGTGTCTTCGAACATGACGAAGCTATGCGTTAGCTGCGCGGGCCTGTCGATGCCCGATCATCCGGAAAAAAGGGATAAGTGAGCGGATAAACCGGACTGGGGAATCGGCGTTCAGATTCCCGTCAGCAGGATGTCCAGCGCTCCGAGGACGGTCTCCCGCGCTTGGCGTAAATGGCCGATTTTCAGCGGGAGTCGTTTTCTGGGAACGCCTGTCAGTTCCGGCGTCACCAGCACCAGGGGCCGGCCTTCGAATTCCAACACCGGCATCAGGCCGCGAACCGGAGGCACGTCGACTTCGGCGGGATCGTATAGGGGAATGAGAACGGTCGTTTTCAAGACGGCCAAGAGGTCGCTCTGTATCTCCAGCAGATACGGAATGCGTGGGTTCGTCTGCCGGTCCGGGTTGGGATAGACATCGAATTGAGCCATCAGAAACTGCGCCAGCCGTCGCCGAATACCCCAGTTTCTTCGATACGCCGATTGTAGGCTTCTATGGCGCTGAGATTTTCCGCGAGCCATTGCTCTTGCTTTCGGGCTCTGACCAGTTCGGCGAGATGGGTTTCGAAGGCTTGCGAAAGATTGATGTTCAGGGCTTTGGCTTCGCGCAACAGCTCGGCATTCGCCGAGAGGTTGACGGCTTTTTTGGCGGGAGCAGCGAATGACATGGCGTGTCTCTTGCGTGCAGTTTGTGCGTAGAAATTATGCGCACTATTGGCCGCGGGCACAATGGCCTGAAAAAAGCCCCTGCCCGGTTCCCGTGCAGGGGCTTTTCCTGGCAGGCTCGCGGTCGGAGTCAAATCAGGCCGTCAGCTCACTACCGAACGTTTCGTTAATGAGTCGCTACGATCAAACTCGACGGGGTATGCTCATGTCCGGACATGCCCGCTGGGCGTGGAACCGCAACCCCACTCGGGAGGCAGATCATGTTTGAATCGATCGAGACAGGCAACAGCAAGATACTGGGCGTGAAATTGAGCGGCAAACTGCATGAGGAGGACTACAAGACATTCATTCCTTGGGTCGAGAATGCACTGGCGACTACGGGCAAGCTATCCCTGTTTATTCGCTTCGAGGATTTCCACGGTTGGGATCTCGGTGCCGCGTGGGAGGATCTCAAATTCGCAACGCAGCACTATGGTGATTTCGACCGCATTGCTATGGTAGGAGAGAGCCGATGGCAGGAATGGATGGCGAAGGTGAGCAGACCGTTCACTCAAGCCGCGGTGAAATATTTCGATGTGGCTGAGACCGAACAGGCCTGGGCTTGGCTGCGTGATGCGGACCAGGCCCAATGTCAATCAGGTTGACATTGTAGCTCTACAGACGGCAATTCAGCATGGACGGAACAAACGAAAGCCCCTGCCCGGTTTCCCGGGCAGGGGCTTTTTATTGCGGCATTGTGCGCCGGATGACGATCAGACCGACGGTCCCCGGTAGATCACCATGGCCGCGCCCTGGCTCTGCTTGAAGTTGTCGTAGCCGACCAGGCGGACGTGGTTGTGCGGATGCGCCTTGTGGCAGGCTTCGGCTTCGGCCAGGATGGCGTCGACGTCGGTCTCGCCGAACATCGGCAGCTTCCACATGTACCAATAGTGATCGAACGCGTTCTCCGGCTCGGTGTGCTCCACGGCCGGGTTCCAGCCGCGGCTGACGATGTATTCCACCTGACGGCGGATCTTCGCCGGGTCCATCGGCGGCAGGTAGGAGAAGGTCTCGAACTTGCGCGAGCCGCTGTCGGACAGGCTGGATTTGTAGTCTTGCATTTCGCTCATGGTATTTCCCGAATCCTCTTAGCTTAGCGGTGGGCCACGTCGAGTTTGTCGACGGTGTCGAACTCGAACTTGATTTCCTTCCAGGTTTCCATCGCGGCCTTGAGTTCTGGGCTGCTCTTGGCGGCTTCGGTCAGGATTTCCCTGCCTTCCTTCTCGAGCTGGCGCCCTTCGTTGCGCGCTTCGACGCAGGCTTCCAGCGCCACGCGGTTAGCCGAGGCGCCGGCCGCGTTGCCCCAGGGATGGCCCAGGGTACCGCCGCCGAACTGGAACACCGCGTCGTCGCCGAAGATCGCCAGCAGTGCCGGCATGTGCCAGACGTGGATGCCGCCGGAGGCGACCGCAAATACGCCGGGCATGGAGCCCCATTCCTGGTCGAAGAAGATGCCGCGGCTGCGGTCTTCCTTGATAGTGCGCTCGCGCAGCAGGTCGATCCAGCCCAGGGTGGCCTGGCGGTCCCCTTCCAGCTTGCCGACCACGGTGCCGGTGTGCAGGTGGTCGCCGCCTGACAGGCGCAGCAGCTTGGTGAAGACGCGGAAGTGGATGCCGTGGTTGGGGTTGCGGTCCATCACCGCGTGCATGGCGCGGTGGATGTGCAGCAGCATGCCGTTCTCCCGGCACCAGTTGGCGAGGCCCGTGTTGGCGCAGAAGCCGCCGGTGATGAAGTCGTGCATGATGATGGGCGCGCCGATTTCCTTGGCGTATTCCGCGCGCTTGTACATCTCTTCCGGGGTCGGTGCGGTCACGTTCAGGTAGTGGCCCTTGCGCTCGCCGGTTTCGGCCTCGGCCTTTTCGATGGCTTCCATCACGAAGTCGAAGCGCTGGCGCCAACGCATGAACGGCTGGCTGTTGACGTTCTCGTCGTCTTTGGTGAAGTCCAGGCCGCCGCGCAGGCATTCGTACACGGCGCGGCCGTAGTTCTTGGCCGACAGGCCCAGCTTGGGCTTGATGGTGCAGCCGAGCAGCGGACGGCCGTACTTGTTCATCACGTCGCGTTCGACCTGGATGCCGTTGGGCGGGCCGCCGCAGGTCATCACGTAGGCGATGGGGAAGCGGATGTCTTCCAGGCGCAGGCCGCGCACGGCCTTGAAGCCGAACACGTTGCCCACCAGCGAGGTGAACACGTTGACGACGGAGCCTTCCTCGAACAGGTCGATCGGATAGGCGATGAAGGCGTAGAACTGTTCGTCCTGGCCGGGCACGTCTTCGATCCGGTAGGCGCGGCCCTTGTAATAGTCGAGGTCGGTCAGCAGGTCGGTCCAGACGGTGGTCCAGGTGCCGGTCGAGGATTCCGCGGCGACGGCGGCGGCGGCTTCTTCGCGCGCTACGCCCGGCTGCGCGGTGATTTTGAACACCGCCAGCAGATCGGTGTCGGCGGGGGTGTAATTCGGATCCCAGTAGGTTTCGCGGTATTCCTTGACGCCCGCGTTGTAAGTTTTGACAGCCATGGTTTTCTCCCACCTCGTTTAGTAGAGCGCTGTGACAACAAGCCGCCGTTCCCTAGCTGGCATCGATCCAGTCCCTGTTCGCGGAGGCACTATAAGCGCAGATATCCATAAACGAAACTAAATTGTCATAATAGCGACAATAAGCTCACGTTATACTGAATGAACACCCGTGCCGCCTCGCCCATAGCGCTCGGGGGCGTTAGCATAATCCATGCTGTCCCATTGCTCCAAGCGTAGCGGGCGATACCGCTTGCGGGGTCAGGTGTCGTCGCCGCCGGAAGTCTTGTCCTTGTCGTCGATGTGCCGCCAGCGGTAAAGCGCGAGTGCCGAGCCGACGGCGAACAGGCCCGCGACCAATGCGGATTCGTATTGGCGTAGATCGTCGATCATACCGGCAATCGCCTTCCCGAAGACCAGTCCCATGCCGGCAGTCACCACTGCCCATACGGCCACTGCCATCACGTTGACCGAAAAATACCGGGCCGGCGAGAAGCGGCTCATGCCGATCAATATGGGCGTGACTACGCGCAGACCGTAGAAGAAGCGGAAGCCGAAGATGAAATAAGAATGGTAGCGGTGGAACAGGACGGAGGCGCGATGCACTGCGGGGGCGAGCGAGGGAAACCGTCTCAGCAGCGAGTCCCCGTGCTTGTAGCCTAGCCAGAAATAGCCTTGGTCCGCGGCGAGAGTCACGCAAAATGCGAGCAGCACGATGTGGGGGAAGGAAAAATAGCCCCGGCCCGCCAGGAAGCCCGCGATCAGCAGGACGGTTTCGCCTTCCAGCAGCAGTCCGGCGATCAGCGCTGGAAAGCCATATTCGGTAATCAGCGATTCGAAAGACATACAGGGCATCCGCCTGGTAGCTCAAGAGGCCGCATTCTATGCAGCCAAGGTTAACGCTACGTGTAAGGACGAGCTTGGCGCAGCGGATAACGGTGAATCCTTGGCGCGGACAAATTTATAATGCACCCTCTGCTCAATCAGTCAGGCATTGCCCATTAGATGAACGCGACCTCTCAATCACTTGCCCAGCGCGATCTTCAGCGGCTGCGGGCTTATCTCAACGCCCAGATCATCGGACAGAGCGATCTGGTCGACGCCATGCTCATTGCTTTGCTGGCGGATGGCCATATGCTGGTCGAAGGCGCTCCGGGTCTGGCCAAGACGCGGGCGATTCATGTTTTGAGCCGGGGTGTGGAGGCGGATTTCCAGCGCGTCCAGTTTACCCCCGACCTGCTGCCGGCGGATCTGACCGGCACTGAAATCTACCGGCCGGAGGATGGTTCGTTTCAATTTCAGCCGGGGCCGCTGTTCCATAACCTGGTGCTGGCCGACGAGATCAACCGCTCCCCGGCCAAGGTTCAATCAGCCCTGCTCGAAGCCATGGCGGAGCGGCAGATCACGGCCGGCCGCAAGACCTATCCGCTGCCCGGCTTGTTCCTGGTGATGGCCACCCAGAATCCGATAGAGCAGGAAGGGACTTATCCCTTGCCGGAGGCGCAGCTCGACCGTTTCCTGATGTATGTACGGATCGGCTATCCCAGCGCGGAGCAGGAAAAGACCATTTTGCATTTGGTTCGCGCGGAGGCGCGCCAGGAAGGGAAGGAGGCGGAGGCCATAGTGCCGGTGACGCAGCAGGCGCTGTTCTCGGCGAGGGAAGAAGTGCTGGGCATCTATATGGCTGAAGCGCTGGAGGATTATCTACTGCAGCTGATCCTTGCCACGCGGACACCTGCTCCCTACGGCGACTCCCTCGCGCGCTGGATACTCTATGGTGCCAGCCCGCGTGCGACATTGGCCCTGGACCGCTGCGCCCGCGCACGCGCCTGGCTCGATGGCCGGGACTACGTCACCCCGGACGACATCCAGGCTCTGGCGCCGAGCATCTTGCGCCATCGCCTGATCCTCAGCTACGAGGCGGAGGCCGAAGGCGTTTCTACCGACCAAGTCATCAAAGACCTGCTGGCGCGGGTTGCCGTACCCTGAGCCTAGTCTATTGTCCATTCGGAAAGGACATCGCAAGAATAATGACCCTCGATCATCCAGACCCTAGCCGTTCCATGCAGAATTATCAAAAAGACTTCATCGATTTCGTCCTCGGCTGCGAGGTGCTTCGCTTCGGCGATTTCACCCTCAAATCCGGGCGGCAAAGTCCTTATTTCTTCAATGCCGGGCTGTTCAATACCGGCGCGCGGCTGGGCCGGCTGGGCGAGTTTTACGCGCAGACCTTGATTGCGGGCGGCATCCGTGCCGACGTGCTATACGGCCCAGCCTACAAAGGCATACCGCTGGTTGCCGCGACCGCGATCGCCCTGGCTCAGGCCAGCGGCGAGGAAATCCCCTATGCCTTCAACCGCAAGGAAGCGAAGGACCACGGCGAAGGCGGCAGTCTGGTCGGCGCCCCTTTGCAGGGCGAAGTGCTCATCGTCGATGACGTCATCACTGCCGGTACTTCCGTGCGCGAATCGATCGAGATCATTCGCCAAGCCGGCGCCTCACCGTGCGGCGTGCTGATCGCGCTGGACCGGGAGGAAATCGGCCAGTCTGGCAAGTCTGCCGTGCAGGAAGTGCAGGACAGCCTGGGTCTTCCGGTTCATGCCATCATCGGCTTCCGCCATCTGATCGACTATCTGCGTGTCGCCGGCCGGGCCGGCGAACTGGCGGCGCTGGAAGCCTACCGCGACCGGTACGGTACAGCCTGAACCTCGTGGCCCTCAAGGCGCCTCTCATCGCCCGCGTCGGGAAATCGATTCCGGCGCAGATGCTGGGCCTCGCACTGTGCGGAGCATTGGCCTGGCCCGCGGCGGCGGCAACTTACAAATGGGTGGACGAGCAGGGCGGAACCCATTTCTCGGACAGCGTGCCGCCGGAACAGACCCGGATGAAGCGTTTCCGGCTCGACGCTCAAGGGCGTCAACTTGAGGTCATCGAAGGAGCCAAGAGTCCGGAGACTTTACAGCGGGAGAAGCAGCTCAAGCGCCTCCGGGAGGAAACCGAGCGCCTGCTGGAAGAACAGCGCAATCGCGATACGGCATTGTTGCGGACCTACGGCAGCGAGGCGGAGATGCAGCTGGCCTTGAACGACCAGTCGGTCCAGATTGATGCATCGGAGCGTATTCTCGAAAAATACCGCGAAAGGCATTCGGATATCCTTGCTACTCTGGAAAAACGCGCTGCCGACATGGAACGCCAGGGCCGTGCCGTGCCGGAGTCGGTGCCGAAAGCCATCGAAGACGAACGCCTCCAGATTGCGGATTACGAAGCCGAGATTCGGACGCTGGAGGATAAGAAGCGCATCGTCACGGCAGATTTCACCCGTGACATGATGCGTCTTCGCTCGCTCAAGGCGGAACAGGAACGGGAGCGGCACGGCAGCCTCGGCGAGGTGTTTGCGGACGGGGCTGATGCCGGCGCGCCCAGTACGGTAGTCTGCGCTACGGAAACCATCTGCGCTCAGGTCTGGGCGGCGGCGCGGGCTTACGTCCTGGCTAAAGCAGAAACTCCCGTGGTGATGGATACAGCCCGCCTGGTGCATACGGCTACTCCGCTGTCCGACCAGGAAATCGCCCTGACCTTGGCGCATATCGTAGGGCCGGCCGAAGACACAGTTTTCCTGGACATCCGCTGTCGCCAGTCCAGCCTGGGCCGGGAGCTGTGTACCAGCTTGCGGGTGCAATATCTGCGCGCAGGCTTCAAATCCGGCATCGAAGCTGGGATGAGTCCCGCCCCCTGAGGCAAGGTTATGCAGGCCTCAGGCTCCGCCTATGCGGAAGGCGTCGCGGAAATCGTCGGTGCGAAAAGACCAGAACTCCACTGCAATGGCTCGATCATGTGCTTCGTAGTATGCTCGATAGGGTATTGCAAATCAGAGTAATGGCCGTACGGTTTGAGTCGAGTGTTACTAAGCTTCTCGAAAGTAGAGTCACCTAATGATGTATTGGCATTCAGGCTGGCGAAAGAATGACTTCACCAGCTCGGGTAGTTTCTGAATGCGGCGCAACGCGCCGAGGGCTAATCGCT
>JAQTYA010000105.1 GCA_028688525.1 Methylococcus sp.
ATCGCCGGACACCGAGACCCTCAGACCGTAGAAGCCCGGAACCGGCGTCGGGCTTGGGCTCGGCGTCGCGGTCGGACCCGGCGTCGGCGCAGCCGTCGGCGCGGTCGTCGGCGCGGTCGTCGGTGCGGTCGTCGGTGCAGTCGTCGGTGCGGTCGTCGGGCCCGGCGTCGGCGTCGCACAAGCGTCCGTCAGGCCCGAAGTGCTGCCCTGACCGCCGCTGGCGCCGGTCCAGAACAAATTGCTGGTGTCGACCGGCGTCGCGGTGCTGACCGTATTGCTATTGCCGCCAGTACCAAAGGTATTGCCGCAGGAGGCCGCTTCGTCGATCGAGCCGGAGCACGCGTACGCGCCGTTGCCGAGGTCGGAGGTGCAGATGAAAATCGCGCCGCCCTTACCGGAACCGCTGACATATCCCGTCCCGCCGTCCGCCTGGCTGTTGGCGAAGCTGGCGTTCTTCAGGGTCAAGCTGCCCTGCCGGACGAACACCGCTCCGCCGAAGCCGGCGCCGCCGCCGCCATAGTCGGTGCCGCCAAAGCCGCCGCCATAGCCGCCGTTATAGCCGGCGTAGCCGGCGCCGCCTCCGCCGCCGCCAAAGCCGCCGCCGCCATCGCCCCTGCCGTTGCCATCGCCGCCGCCGCCGCCAAAGCCGCCGTAGCCGCCAGAGCAGCCGCCGCCGCCAAAGCCGCCGCCATAGCCCATGCCATAGAGATAGCCGCCGCCGCCGCCAAAGCCGCCAGCACCGCCCTCGCCTCCATGGCCGCCATAGTGCCCGTTGCCACCATAACCGCCGTATTGGCCCGTCGCGCTACCGAACAGGCCGCCGCCGCCCTGAGCGCCTTTGCCGAACATCCCGCCGCCGCCGCCGCCGTTACCGTGATTGCCCTTGCCGCCGCTCGCGTTGTTGCCGCTGAAGCCGACGTTATCGAGCGTCACCGTGCCGCTGTAAACGAACAAGGCGCCGCCCAGGCCGGCCCCGCCGCCGCCGCCACGATAGCCGTCGCCGCCCTGGGCCTTGCCGTTTTTCAGGTCGAGGTATTTGATGGCGACCGTGCCGGATTTGACGAACAGCGGTCGATAGGCGCTGCCGCCGTCGATGCTGCAGACGCCTCCGGAAAGTACCATGCAAGCGGGGCCCGTCTCGCCTTGCAGGGTCAGGCTGCTGTCGATCAGCGTCTTCATCACGCCGGTGATCGTCACGTCGGTCACCAGGGTGATGGTGTTGTTGGTGCAGCCGCCGCCGGGGTGGGTCGCGCCGCCGTCGGTGGTAACGCCGTTGGCGGTCAGGATGGCCCAGCTCAAGCTGCCGGAGGTGCCGCCGGTGCCGTCGTCGGTCTCTTGGGTGACCGTGCAGTCGACCGCAGCGGAGGCGGCGGGCGCAGCCAGGGCCATCGCCAGGGCGAAGGTGAGTTTCGACGGGCGTAGATACGGTTGTTTCATCGGCTGCGATCCTTCATGCGAGGGGAAGAAGTGTTTGACGGGCCCCGTCCGCTTTAGCCACCGGCACCTGCGGGGCGATGAGCAGCAAAAACTCATCCTCGTGGCTGCGTTGGAAACGGCGCGGGCCCCTCCTTGGCGAGCCTATTCCGCCATAAGGAGCGCGGATTTTATAGCCGCCAACTACGGTTTATGTCAATCCGACAAGCAACATACTGTAGCCGCATGGCAACAGTATGACCCCCGAGGGCGGACCCTTGCGCCCTCATGCCGGACCGGCCTTGCCTTCCCCCGGATCGAGTCCGGGGCAAGCTCTGGCCTAGGTCCCGGCTTCCCGGCCGGAACGACAACCGTCATGCCGAATGAGATCCCGGCCACTACCGACCTGACAGCATTTCGACTATGGGCAATGCTAAACTTCGGCCCATCCGGCCCGGCATCCGCGGGCGGCCGAATTCCCCGTCCCCTCGACCATTCACATGCCGACAAGGAGAACACATGCCCGGCATCCGTATCCTGGCTTTCATCCTGACGTTCTGCCTGCCCTTGCCTGCGATGTGCGATACGCCCGAGCACACTCCGCAGGATGATTACGCCCAATCGAGAAGACATCTGATCGAGAGCAATCTGCAGCTCTCCCCCGAGGAAGCCGCCCGCTTCTGGCCGGTGTACGAGCGTTACTGGAACGAGCTGTCGGCGCTGACGGCGCGGCGCGAACTCTATTACAGCGAGTTCGGCAACAATTTCGATTCGATGACGGACGATCTGGCGAAGAAGATCACCCTGGGCTACATCGGGGTAGAGGAAGACCGCTACCGCTTGCTGAAAAGTTTTTTCCCCAAATTTGCTGGCGCGCTCACCGCCAAGAAGGCGGCGCGCTATTACCAGATCGAAGCCAAGATTCAGGCAGCGGTCAATTCGGAAATCGCAGCGCGGATTCCCCTGCTCAAATAAACCGTCGCCTAGGGCGCATCCATGCCGCTGTCCTTCCGATCCGCCGGGCTCCTGCTGGCGCCTCTGCTGCTGGGGGCGTGCACGTCCGTAGTCAAACCGGCTGCGGATCCGGCAGCCGCCGCGGCATCCCCGAACCCGGCGCCAACGCCGCAAGCCGCCGCTCCGGCGACGCCGGATCCGAACGCAAGCTTCGAGTCTTCTTACCGGCAGTTTCAGGCGCTGGCGAAGCAACGCGTGGCCATGATGCAAACCGAGCGGAACGGTGAGAATCAGGAAGAGGCCGCGGGCAATAGCGCTGCTCCTTTGCCGACTCCCGCGCCGCAAGCCGCGTATGCGCAATTCCAGGCCTATGGCTCCGAACGCGCCGAGCAGATCGCCGACGCCTTCTTCAAGGGCCGCTACAACCGTTCCCGCGCCCGCTTGCCCGAAAACGTCGAAAAATGGCGGTCTCAGCCGGATATCGGCAACCCGGGCCCCGACCTGGCCAATTTCCCCAACAGCGCGTTTACGCTGCCGGCCGGCCGCGCCTATGTGGAATTCGCGCCGTTCAGCTACTACGGCACTTCCCGCACGACGCCCGCCCAGTACAACACCGAATTCCTGCTGCGCTACGGTGTGACCGACGACATCGAGCTGCGCTTGTTCGGCAACGGCGTGGCCTGGCAGGGCGGCAGCAATGCCAGTTGGGGCTTCGCCCCTATCGCCTTCGACACCAAGATCAATATCTGGCTGGAAAAGCCGGACTATTTCCTCCCGGCTTTAGGCATCGAGGCCTATGTCCAAACCCAGTGGCTGGGCAGCGCGCCGTTCGATTCCGGCACGCAGCCCTCGATCAGCTTCAACTTCGACCAGTCGCTGCCGTTCGACATCGACCTCGAATACAACCTGGGCGCGACCCGCACCCAGCAGACGCCGGGCCATAACGAATGGGAGTTCGTGTTCCAGTGGGCATTGCAGCGCGACTTGTTCGACAAGGATTTCGCCGCTTTCATCCACGGCTATTACAACGCCATGACTCTGCCGCGGGCGCCGACCCCTGAAACCCTGGCTGGGAACGTCGCCCAGAATGCGGTGGGGGCTGGATTGATCTGGACGGTGAATAACCGGTTCGCCCTATGGGCCCAAACCGCCGCCGGTACGACCAAGGACTCGCCCTCCCTGCTCAGCACTTTCGGACTCGCCCTCGCCTTCTGAACCCTATGCAACCGCAGTTCGGATTAGCCTTGATCCTGTCCCTGCTGCTGCCGGGATGCTCGCCGCCCCTCAGACCCCCGCCGGAAACGCCCGTCCCAAAACCGGCGCAACCAGCCCCGACGCCAGCTGCTCCGGAAACCTTCGAATCGGACTACCTGAGCTTTCAGGCACTGGCGAAACAGCGCGTCGATGCCGAACAGCGTAAGTTGAACTCCCCAGTTCCCGAACAACCGGTTCAGGATTCCAAGCAAGCCTATAGGGATTTCCAAAACCTGGGCGTCGAACAGGGCAAAGAAATCAGCGAAGAGTTCTTCAAGGGCCGCTACGACCGCTCGCGCGCGCGCCTGCCCCAGAACATCGAGAAATGGCGCTCCCAGCCCGACATCGCCAATCCCGGTCCGGACCAAGCCAATTTCACCAACAGCGCCTTCACCCTGCCCGAAGGCCGTGCCTACATCGAATTCGCACCCTATACCTACAACGGTCCGGCACCGTCTGCTTACACAGGCACCGGCGGATCGGCTCCGTCCCTGTACTACACCCAGTACCTGCTGCGCTACGGGCTGACCGACGACATCGAGTTGCGCTTGTTCGGCAACGGGGCGAGCTGGAGCGGCGGGTCCAATAATTATTGGGGATTCTCGCCGGTAGCCTTCGACACCAAGATCAACCTGTGGTTGGAGAAGCAGGAGTATTTCCTCCCGGCCGCGGCGATCGAGGCCTATTTGCAGACCGACTGGCTGGGCGCCACGCCGTTCAATGTCGGCACCCAGCCGGCGGTCAATTTCAACTTCGATCAGTCGCTGCCGCTGGATATCCTGTTCGAGTACAACATCGGCACCGCCCGCGTCCCGGACCGCAACGGGCAGAACGTCTGGCAATTCGTGTTCGAATGGGCGGTGCAACGCGACTTTTTCGACAAGGATCTGGCGCTATTCGCCCACGGCTATTACTACAACTACGAATACACGCCGCGGTCCGCCACCTCGCCTTCCGGGCTGCCCGTCATCCCCGCCCCGCGCACCCATTCGCCGTACCAGAACGTAGCCGGGGCCGGCTTCATCTGGACCTTGAACAATCGTTTCGCGGTCTACGGCCAGGCCAGCGGGGGCACGACCCAGTTCTCGCCGTCCATGGTCACGATGGCCGGATTCGCCGCGGCATTTTGATAGGCAGGAACCCGACCATGCCTAGACTCGTCCAACTCGTTTCCACCGCCTTGAGCCTGCTGGCGCTCTCGGGCTGCGCCTCCACCGGCAGCCCCGATCCGGAGATAGTCGGCGAGCGCGAGGTCGCCCCACCGCCCAAGGGGCAAGAATCGCGAGCCGACATCCGGAATCCGGGCCCGGACCTGGCCAATTTCTCCAACAGCGCCTACACCTTGCCGCAAGGCCGGGCCTACATCGAATTCGCGCCCTTCACCTATTACGGCACGGCAGCCGCGACTCCGGCCCAGTACAACACGGAATACCTGCTGCGCTACGGACTGATCGATGACGTCGAGTTCCGCATCTTCGGCAACGGCGCGACCTGGAGCGGCGGCTCGGCGCCGACCTGGGGCTTCTCCCCCATCGCGATCGACGTCAAGGTCAATTTGTGGCTGGAAAACCGGGATTACTATCTGCCCGCCTTAGGGCTGGAAGCCTATGTACAGACCGATTGGCTGGGCAGCACCGCCTTCAATTCCGGCACTCAGCCCTCGATCACGGCGAACTTCGACCAGACCCTGCCGTTCGAGATCGAATTCGAATACAACATCGGTACCACCCGCATGCTGAAGCCCTCGGGCAAGCAGCAATGGGAACTCACCGTGGACTGGTCGTTCCAGCGCGACATCGTCCAGGACACCCTCGCCGTCTTCGTCCACGGCTATTTCAACAACATGAGCCTGCCGCGCTCGCCGCACGGAAACAAGGACCCCACTCAACCCGACCACATGCCGCAAAACGCCGTCGGCCTAGGTATGTTGTGGACGCTCAACGACCGCGTCGCCATGTGGGTTCAGAACGCGGTCGGCACGACCCGCTGGACTCCCAGCATGCTCAGCACCGTCGGCGTCGACATCGCTTTCTGAAACTCAAGAGGCATCGGCTTTCTGAATCCGGGCTGCCAGTTCGTGCTCGCCCAAGGCCCGGTGATTGGTCAGACCGCGGATTTCGCAGCGGCCGCCGCGCTCGATGTAGTCTTCACGGAAACGGTCGATGAACTCCATGACTGTATGGTCGATCAGGTAAGCATCGGACAGATCGAAGACGACCGTCCCGCCTTCCGGCAGCAACACGAGCTCGCACTTGAGTGCGATGAAGTTCGAAAAGATCGCCGAGCCGCGCACCCGGACGATCCACGTCTCCGCATCCTGCTGCTCCAGGCTGTAGGAGATGCTCAGCAGGTTTCGCACGGTAACGCCGCGCCCGATGTGGAACAGCAGCTTGGAGGCGATGCCGATCAAGACGCCGGTCAGTAGATTGGTGGCCAGCACCCCGGCGATGGTGATAACGAACAGCGCAAGCTGCTCCCGCCCAAGCGCAAGAGTCCTGGCGAAGGTCTGGGGCGAGGCCAGCCGAAAGCCGGTGTAGACCAGCAACGCTGCTAGCGATGCCAACGGAATCCTGCCGATCAACCCCGGCAGCAGTAGCACGAACAGCAGCAGAAAAGCGCCATGGAAGAAATTGGACCAGCCGGTACGGGCGCCGTTGTCGATGTTGGCCGAGCTACGCACGATTTCGGCAATCATGGGCAGCCCCCCGATCAGCCCCGCCACGGCATTGCCGATACCGATGGCCCGCAAGTCGCGGTTCAGATCGGAGTAGCGTCGCTCCGGATCGAGTTTGTCGACCGCCGAAGCGACCAGCAGCGTCTCCAGCGAGCCGACCAAGGTGATAACCAGCACCGCCTCCCAGAAAGCCAGCGAAAATAGCCGGGAGAAATCCGGAAAATACAGGCTGGCCGCCAGGCTGCCGGGAATCGAAACCAGGAAGTCGGGCCCGAGGACCAAATCCTTGGGCACCATGAAGGCATCGCCCGGTTTGAGCGCCGCCAGGCCAAACACCTCGCCCAGTAGAATCCCAGACAACACCACCAGAATGGGGGCGGGAATCCGCCTGAAGACAGGATGCCCGATCCGCGGCCAGCCGATCAGGATAACCATGCCGACCAGCGCAATGAAGGCGGTTTCCGGAACGAAGTACGCCAATCCGCGGGGAAGCTGGGCGATGCTGGACAACATCGCCTCCCCCTCTGTCTGCACCCCGGCCATCACCGGAATCTGCTTGACCATGATGATGATGCCGATCGCCGCCAACATGCCATGCACCACCGAGGCCGGGAAGAATGCCGCTAACCGCCCCGCCTTGTAGAAACCCAGCGCAATCTGCAACGCCCCCGCCACAACAATTGCCGCCAGCGTATAGCGATAGCCAGCCATGGCATCGCCCTCGCCCAAGACCTGCACGGTACCGTAGATCACTACGATCAGTCCGGCCGCAGGACCGTTGATGGTCAGATAGGACCCATTGATCCGCGACACCAGCAGACCGCCGACCACGGCGGTAAGAACTCCCGCCATAGGCGGGAATCCGGACGCCACCGCGACGCCGAGCGACAGCGGCAGCGCGAGAAGGAACACCAGGAAAGCGGCGCCGATATCGCTGCGCCAATTTTTCCGCAGAACGGCGAGATCGTCCGAAACGGAAGCTCGAGCAAAAGGTTTATCCATCGAAATCGTCTTTACGTTTAAGGAGTGGCGGTACCGGCCGCAGCCGCACGCCGGATGGCCGTCATGGTAATCCATACGGCGGATCGCCGTCTTTCATTTCCAATCCAGCAAGATCCATACGGTGCCGTAGATATTCAGCATCACCGCGAACGAGGCCAGTACGAAGCGCCAGGCATCCACTCCCAGATCCTTGAAATAAAGATAAGCGAAGACAAAGGGAATCGCATCCACGAAATACCGTGAACCGAACATCCAAACTCCCATCGTCTTATGCAATAACAGCAAGCCCGTGAACGATACCAGAGAGGCAATGACGGCGATATCGAAGAGCTCTATCCGCTTAATAAGGCGCCGCATAAAAACAACAAAAAACACAATATAAAATGGGTTGGCGATATAAAACGCAAACCCGTCCATCTTGGGAAAGCTTAGATGCGGCTCAGCGCTTATACTGGGCAACCTGAATATATTGTCGATATTTTGCGTCACGTACTTCAGGCCGAACTCCCTATCGTCGCCACGGTTATGAGCAGGCAAATGAGTATGGCCGAATTCAATCGGGTTGCCGAACCGGTAATAGTTATAGGAACCCAGCGCCCCGCCAATAATCGCCGGCAGAAGCGCAAAAACCAGCGCCCGCCTGACAAATATGGAAGCGGTCAACGCCGGATCTTCTCTTTTCAAGTTTTCTCGAAGAATTAGGACGAGGATAGGGAAAAATAGAGCCTGAAACGGCCGGCACCCCAGAGATAAAGCCCAAAACGCCCAACCCATGTGCCAGTCCCCACGCTTCTCGGAGGTCAAAAAATAAACCGAATAGCAGGAGAGCAGGAACGCCAATGCCTGGGCCTGGAACCACACACCGCCGTAGACCGACAAAAACACCATGTTGCTCCCAAGGACCGCGAACACACCCCAGAACAGGCATTGCCAGGGCTGAAGCTCCTTTCTTCGGCACAGCAGATAAATCGCGACGACGCTCAACAGCGCATAGAGAGTGTTCACCAGATTGCTCGGCGTCTCCTCCCCGAAAAAGGGATAAAGCGCAAACATGACGACGGCGGGAACCGGCGGAAACGACACGTAGATATTGTCTTTCCAGAACGCCAGCTCCAGGTGCGAATAATCGTGATCCAGGCCGATCCGCCCCTTCCACCAGGCCGCCGCCTGCAGCGTGTAGGAATCGTAGACGTTGTGCGACAGAAATTTTTGGTTGATTGCCGCATAAATGAAGAAATACAGAATGAGTATGACCGCGATGCCTGCAATAATCACTCTGCACTCCAGGCACCAAACGCGCAATGCAAACAGGCTCGCACCGGACCAGTAGCTGAATATCGATTTCACCTTAACCCTCTTGGCTAGACATTTAGCCACACTCCAGAATCTCCTGGCTCATCGAAGCAAAAATCACCGCGGCAAATCGGACCGTTCCTGCATCGCATCATTAAGTTCTTTGGTTGATCAGGGCGGTGTCATCAAGATTGACCCAATTTGCTCGCACTTGTTTTGTTCAATGGCTCATCAAAAAATGTTGCCAACTCAACTGCAACTGAAAAAACCTGCCCGTTCGGTGAGCGCCTTGCTCCAACAACGAGTCACATAAGGGCGGCCCCGTGGACAACATCGCACTTCGTCTATTAGCCAGGTTTGGCGCTACACTTACAAAACGGTTTAAACTAAATTCTTTCTAAGAGAAGAAATGATCTGGAGCGCTTGAGCTGAGCATTTAGCACGGGTAAGGTGCCGCACTCCGTATTGCTTGATCCGCCCATCTCACGATAACGCTCGGTTTTCGACTTTCAATTCTCGAGAGGAGACTACTCAATGCCATTGGTTGCGTTGCGCCGGATTGGGCGCGTGTGGATAAGTTTGGTCTTGAGCGCCGGATTGCTGGGGTTCGATCAGACTTTCGCAGCAAGTCCGGCATCATTGTCGGCTGAACTGAGCGCGGCGATCAACGAAAGCCTGCGCAAGTTCGAGCCTGCAGGCTTCGGCAAGTACGCCGCACAAAACCTCGAAAATAGGCTGACGCTGGAATTCGACGGCAACAGCCTCTCCCTAACGCCCGCTTCACAGAGCCCTCGTTGGAACTCTCGCATTACCCTCTCCGGCTACGGTACCCCCGGCAAGATACTTCCTGTTCAGCACGCTCAAACCATAGCTTTGGCACAGCGCCTGGAGTACCGCCGGGGCGACGTCATCGAATGGTACGAGAATAAGGCCGAAGGTCTGGAACAAGGCTTCACCCTTGCTCGACCGCCTCAACCCAGCACCAGCGAAGTCGAACTGCGTTTGGGTGTAAGCGGCAATCTCAAGGCCACACTCGATGCCGATGGCCGCGGCGCCCGGTTGCAGGATCCTGCCGGACGTACCGCATTGAACTACCGCAAGCTCGATGCGCTCGATGCAAACGGACAACACCTACCGGCCAAGCTGATTCCGTCCGAAAACGGACTTGCCATCCGGGTCGACACCCGGGACGCCGCTTGGCCCATCGTGATCGATCCTCTGATCGGCATTGAAGAAAAACTGACCGCCCCGGATGGAACTCCGGGCGCCGTCTTCGGGTTTTCGGTCGCGATCTCAGGCGACACCGCGGTTGTAGGCGCTTTGGGGAGCGGTGCGGCCTACGTTCTCGCGCGCCCCGGCAGTGAAACGCCATGGAACGAACAAGCCAAGCTGACTGCCCCGGGAAAGGCCGCTTTCGGCGCTGCGGTTGCGGTATCGGGCGACACGGTATTGGTCGCCGCACCGCAAGCCAATGACGGTACCGGTAGCGTCTATGTCTTCGTGCGTCCCGAGGGAGGCGTGACTTGGAGCCAGCAAGCCGAGTTGAGCGCATCAGACGCGGTAGCAGGCGATACTTTCGGCCGCGCAGTAGCCTTAGCCGGGAATACGGCGATTATCGGAGCCTCGACGGTCAACGCCGCAACTGGCGCAGCCTACGTCTTCGTGCGCTCTGATGGGGAAACGGCCTGGCGCCAGCAGGCCAAGCTGTACGCCTTCGACGGCCAAGCGGGAGACCTTTTCGGTTCCTCCGTAGCACTATCCGGCAATACTGCACTGGTGGGCATGGTCGGCGGCGAAAAACGTACCGGTGCGGCTTACGTCTTTGCACGCCTCGATAACGAAGAAATTGCATGGAGCGAACAAGCCAAGCTGACTAGTACGGAAGCGGTATCAGGCGATCTGTTTGGCATCTCGGTTGCGCTATCGGGCGATACCGCGCTTGTGGGTGCACCTGGAGCCAAGACAGGTACCGGCGCTGCTTATGTCTTCGCCCGCCGTGCCGGAGAAGCGAACTGGACCCAGCAAGCTGAGCTAACCGTCGGAGACGCTTCACGGGGCAGCGCTTTTGGTTGCTCTGTAGGCGTGTCCGGCGATCTCGCAATCGTCGGCGCATACAACGTCCAAAACGAGCCGGGGGCAGCTTATGTCTTCGCGCGTGCCGACGGAGACACGACATGGAGCGAGCAAGCCAAGCTCGTTGCCTCGGATGGCGAAGCGCACAACGATTTCGGGTCTGCCGTTGCGCTGTCGGGCAGCACCGCCATGGCCGGCGCAATGGGCACAGGTCCCAAAGCCGGCAATGGCATGGCCACCGGATCTGCCTACGTCTATAACCTGCAGCAAGGCGAGTCCCATACGCTGAATGTCGCGGCATCAACTGGCGGCACGATCACCAGTCAGCCGGCCGGTATTCGCTGCGGCGACAAGTGCAGCGAGAATTTCGCTGAGGGGACTAGCATTACTCTTGCTGCGACACCGGCACCGAGTTACGCCTTCACCGCCTGGACCGGATGCGATAGCGTCAGCGGCAACGTCTGCACGGTAATCTTGACTGCGGACAAAACCGTTTCCGCCGGCTTCATCCAGACTCATGCGCAACTTCCACTGTCGATAGTGTTGATAGGCCCCGTTGGTTCTGGCAGCGTCATCAGTTATCCAGATGGCATCTCCTGCGGCACGACCTGCAATGCCTATTTCGACAAGGGAAGCAAAGTGACCTTGGGGGCGGTTGCAAATATAGGAAGCGGCTACAAGTTCAAAGGCTGGTCCGGCGGCGGTTGCAAAGGCAAAAAGCCTTGCGTTGTCAGGATGAACAAGGCCAAAACCGTCAAAGCCACGTTCGTGCAGAAGAATTACTAAGATTCAACAAAGTAATGTCACATATTTGATATAATGGAGCCATGAAATGCAAACGGAACTCGGACGGGCGAACCCTGGATCATCATGCCCTGCAGGTGATGCGGCAGCAGGCCATCAAAG
>JAQTYA010000211.1 GCA_028688525.1 Methylococcus sp.
GGGTCCGATCGATGGCATTCTGGTCGTAGACGAACGCAGGGGTTGCAGGCAACAGGCGCTTCAAGGTGTCGGTCAACATGGCAAATCTCGCTAGGGCGCGCAAGAATAAAGAATCCGCCAGCCTCTGACCAGACTGAGAGCCTAAGCATGGAACGACGACCCGAACCCGAATTGATGGACGATGCAGCGCAGGCATCGGCCTATGCGCAAGCGGATTTTTCCGAAGCGCACGACCGTTTCGTCACCCTATTCATGGAATGCTTTCCCAGCGGGCTCGGTTCCGGCAGGTGTCTCGATCTCGGCTGCGGTACCGGCGACGTGCTGTTACGGTTTGCTCGGGCCCATACGGCGTGCCGGATCGACGGCGTAGACGGAGCGGAGGCGATGCTGGCACTGGCGAGGCAGGCCGTCGATGCCGCCTCTCTACAGGACCGCATCAGGTTGATCCAAGGCTATATCCCCGGCGCTGCGCTGCCCTGCCAAACTTACGATGCAGTGATCTCCAATTCGCTGTTGCATCATCTGGCGGATCCTGCGGTGCTGTGGGAAACCGCGAAGCGGTACGGGCGATCCGGCGCATTCCTGTTCGTGATGGACCTCCTGCGGCCCGAAAGCCCTGAAAGCGCCGACGCCCTGGTGGCTCGGCATGCGGCGGATGCGCCTCCGGTACTGCGGCGGGACTTCCGCAACTCCTTGTTCGCAGCTTACCGGCCGGATGAAGTGGAGGCGCAGTTGGAAGCCGCCGGTCTGAGTTCGTTGACGGTACGGGTCGTCAGCGACCGGCATTGGATCGCGTACGGGCGGACGTAGCTCCCTATAAGTATCTGGAGACGGGGGTGCGTTAAATGACGCAGCATCCGCGTGACATTGCGCAACTTCAAGCCGATCCGGCAGGGGCTTGATCGCTATCTCTATGTAGTTTAAGCGATTTAAATTGTGGTACGGAGCTTGCCCTGTGATGGGTTTCAAGTTCGTAACCATTCTCCTGTATGTTCAATATCGTCAAAAGCTCGGTGCGGCACGACTCTTTGTCCGCAGCCGGGACTAAGGCTCCAGTCTCAGGATGGCTGTGCTTAGTCCTCATGGCGCTGGTTTTTGCCGTGCCCGCTACTGGCCACGCCCACGGCGCCCTGGTTTTCCCGTTCTCTCTGAAAGAGATCGAGCCGCCGCCGATTCCGGGACTGGGCAAGGTCGTGAAGAACGAAAAAGCCCTGCTGGCGCTTGGTAAAGCGCTGTTCTGGGACATGAACGTCGGCAGCGACGGCATGGCCTGCGCGAGCTGCCATTTCCATGCCGGAGCGGACGTGCGCACGAAGAATGCCTTGAATCCAGGCGGCAAACGGGAGATGGCGGACGCGAGCGATAAGCCGCTGTATCCGAGCTTAGCCAAGGGTTTCAAGCCTACGGCTTCGGGAGGAACGGGCGGCCCGAACTATGAACTGACTGCCGGCGACTTCCCCTTCGTCCAGTTTGTCGATCCCAACGACGCCAATTCCGCCATGACGGCGGAAACCGACAACGTGATGTCGTCTTCCGGCACCTACGCTGGCGAATTCCGGGGGGTGAACAAAGCCGGCAGCGCGCTGGACGATTGCGACCGCGCCGGACATGACGGGCTCTATCACGTCGGCGGCATCCGCACGCGGCAGGTTGAGCCGCGCAATACCCCTACTGTCATCAATGCCGCCTTGTTCTACCGCCAGTTCTGGGATGGCCGCGCCAACAGCGTTTTCAACGGGGTCAACGGCGAAGGACTGCGGGATGCAAAGGCCGGTGTATGGGTGGTTTCGAACGGCAAGCCGAAGAAAAAGCCATTTCGGCTGGAGAACTCCTCGCTCGCTTCCCAGGCCGTGGGGCCGCCGACCAATAATCAGGAAATGTCCTGCAATGGCCGCACTTTTCCGGACGTGGGCCGCAAGCTGTTGCAACGGCATGCGCTGGAGCGCCAAGAAGTCCACGCAGAAGACAGCGTGCTCGCCGGTTTTCGTTCGGGCCAAGGGGCAGGTTTAGAGCAGACCTATGCCGAATTGATCAAGAAGGCTTTCCGCAGCAAATACTGGGCGGGCAAGGCGCCCCGGAAAAGCCCGGAAATCTTCGGCTTACCTGCGGGCTCCGCCGAGCCATACAGCCAGATGGAGGCCAACTTCGCTCTGTTTTTCGGCGTGGCGGTGCAGCATTACATGCGAACTCTCATTTCCGATCAGGCGCCGGTAGATTCTGATAAGGTTCAGGTCTGCTTCGATGGCCAGGAACTGCACCCGGTGGCGAGCTGCCCCAGTTCCAGCGATCTGATCAACGCTCCGCAGGCCATGACCAGCGCTCAGCTCCGGGGTTTGCAGCATTTCATCAACGCCCATTGCATCCTCTGCCACACCGGTCCGCTGGCCTCGAATGCAGCCAGCCCTGAGATCGTGAGGCTGGTGAATGGTAAGGCGGTGAAGGTCGATCCGAACAGCTATACCTTGGTCGACCGTACCAACGACCCCCTGGGGAATACGAGGCTGATGGACACCGGCTTCGTCAACACCGGCGTCACCCATTATTCGTTCGACCCGGGTGTCGGCAACAATAGTGCGGCCAATCCTTCGCAGCCGCTCTCGTTCGCAAAGCAATACCTCGCCGAGTTGGTGGGAAACAGCGCCGGCGTCTTCGACGAGCTGAAGGTACGGCCTTGTTTGTTCACCGCTCCGTTCGTGAAAACCTCCAAGTCCGACCCTTACGGCTTCCCGGACGACCAGTTGCAGCCCGATCCTCAAGGCGGCGACGGTTGCACTCTTTCCAAGCTTGCCATGATCCCGACCCAGGCGGCGGCGTCCGCGGAGGCGGCCAAGGCCGAAGCCGGC
>JAQTYA010000106.1 GCA_028688525.1 Methylococcus sp.
GGACTAGCGTGCGCTCGCTCAGGCCGAAGTCGCGGGTAAGCGTCTTGATCGGCAAGGCGCCGCCGGAATGCGCTAACTTCAGGCAGGCTGCCCGTGCCAACTCGTCCATGGGCTGATCGCGCAGCCGCGCCAGCAGGAAGTTCTCCACGCAGGATGCTCTGGCCCTGGGGGATTTCAGGTCGAACAGGCGGTCTTCCAGTTCCCGGACCGCTGCCAGGGGAAACAAGTCGCCGCAATCCACCCGGATCTCGGCCACGGCGCCCACCGCATCGCCCAGGAAGGCGCGCATTCCCCAGGGCGTCAGGCGCACTGTGACCCCAGCCATCATGCCCAGGCATTCCAGGTCGAAGCGATGCGTTTGAAACCCCGATATGCCGCTGCAGGTCGTGTAGATCCCGTTCTTATGCGTGGCTTTGATGGGATCGCTGCACAGGAAGCAGATATAAGTCGCGGTATCGGGCAATACCGACCAGGCGCCTTGTTCGGCCATCAACAGATTGTCGTGGACCCACAGCGCCGATACGAAAGGCGCCAATAGGGGCGAGGGCGGAAACGAATGCAGGGCGCTCATGGCGAAGGGCTACGCCTGGAGATCGGGAACTGAATCGGCGAAATCCTGTAATTATGTAACAAGATTAGCGCTTTGTTTAGATGTTTGCCTTCATGATCCGGACTTGTCGTTCGTCTGGCGTTGGGGATTGCCGGGCACGCGCCGATGCCGTTCGGTCATTCCGTTTTGGTGGCGGCGAAAGCGATGCCGGGGACCGGCGCGGTGCCGTCCGGGCATCGGGTTCGAGTCGGAGTTGCTAGGCCGGCTTATGGCGACGACGACTCGATGTCTCGAGACAGGGGCGGGGGTGTGCGTTTCGGAGAGAGGGAGCCGTGGAAGCGATATTCCGCCGTAGAGCGGACGCCGGTGGCATTGGCCTTACGAATTTCCGGATCGCTACGAGGCGGGATCCGGAGGTAGGTTGCAAGCCAGGAACAGGAGCGAACTCAGCCGCTATGGGCGAGCCACCATGCGGCCGCTTGTCCCCGCCGCGCCAGTGCGAGTTTCGCGAGTATGTTGGCAACGTGCCGCTTCACCGTAAACGGGCTCAGTTGCAGGGTGCGGGCGATTTGCTTGTTGCTGTCGCCGGCGGCGATGCGTTTCAGTACGTCCATTTCGCGCTCGGACAAGCCATGCCGTACCTCGCCGATCGGCAGCGGCTGAGGCATCTGCTGCCAGGAAGCCAGCTTAGCCAAGACGTGCTGGAAGCCCTCGCTTTCGCTCTCAGCCGCAGGGGCAAGCGATAGTAGCCGCGTCAGCGGCTCGCGGGGTTCCATCAGCAAGGGGGCGATGGCGTCCTCGTCTATGGCCTCGTGCAGCACAGGGGCAAATGTTGCCCATGAAATTGGGCAGACGCCAGCGCTGGTAGAGTTCCCGCGCGCGCAGAAGCTCGAACTCCGCCTCATCCAGCCGCCCCTCCAGCAGCGCGAGCTGGCCGAGCACCTTGGCCCGGCCGGTTTCGATCGCGGGCCACTCCTCCGGCCGCTGCGCGGCTTCGAGTTGCGGCATGAGCCCGGCCAGTGCCTGAGCATCCTGCGCCATCCAGTAAACCGCCGCCGAGTTCAGCACGATCGAGCGGCGCCAGGTGGGTGCCAGGGAGCCGAATTCCGGAGCATCGACGATTTGCAGATTCCGGTTTCCCATCGCAGCCGCACCGTCGAAGTCGCCCGAGGCGGCCAGTATCCGGCAGCGGAGCTGGTACAGATTGATGCACAAAGGCGGCAGCGCCTCGATGCGCTCCAGGAAACGCGATTGCGCTTCCAGCGCGGCAATTGCCGATTCCTTTTCGCCGCGCCAGAAGTCCGGCCAGGCCGTTTGCGCCATGGCTTCCACCTGCCAGTGGACGGGCTGGCGCGCGCTCCAGGCGGCGCAGAGCTCGCGCAGCCGCCGCAGCGGCGCCAGCGTACCCGGCAGACCGTAGAAAAAAGTGTTGAATACGTCGCTGATCGCCGGGAATAGCGTCGTCAGATCGCGTTCTGCGGCATCCGCCATGGCCTGCAAGGCCGGGGCGACGTCCTGCGGCCGTCCGTCCGCCAGCGCCTGCCAGGCGCGGACGGAGTGGAACGCTGAACGAAGATGGACGCTCACGCCGGCGTCTATGCTATCGGCCTCCCGCAACAGCTCTGCGCACGCCTCTAAATCGCCGGTAGCCTGAAGGCTGCGTCCCAGCATGACCAGGACGCGGGCCAGGCTTTCCGTATCACCACGCCGCCGGTAGCCGGCGCAAGCCAGCTCCAAAGGCTTGCGCATCCCTAAGAAGTCGTAGCGCGCCCAATGGCAGGTGCCCAGCAGCTGTGCCACTTCAGGACATTGCCGCGGCGTCTCCTCCGGCAGTTGGCGTATCCAGCGCTCGAGCAGCGCATAACCGCCTTCGGCCATCAGCGGCTCGGCACAGCGCAGAATCTCGGCCACCGCCTCGTCCCAGCGCCCGGCCTTGAGCCAGTGCGTGACCGCTCTGGGGGCAACCGGTTCGACCGCTGCCACCCGAGCGTGCGATTCTTCCTCGGCCTTGGGGAACCGCAATGCCAGCTCGCTCTGCAGATAATCGCGAAACAAATCGTGCAGGCGCAGCACGGGCACCCGATCGTCGAGTACCGTCAGAAAAAGGTTGCGCCGATACAGCTCTTCCAATATCCGGCGGCTGTCGTCGCGGCCGCTCGCAGCCGCGCAACGTGCGGGGTCGAGTTCCGGCAGGATCGAACAATGCAGCAGAAAATCCCGCAAGTCCGGCGGCAGCCCGGCCAGCGCCTCTGCGGCAAAGTAAGCGAATAAGTGGCGGTCGGCACAGCCCATGGAAACGTCCGCGTCTGAGGCGGCTACGCTCTCCTCCGCCCCGAACATCAATTGCAGCCCTGCAGCCCAGCCTTCGGTACGGATCAGCGCCTGGCGGACGAATTCCGGCGGCAGCGCGCCAGCCGGGCGGCTGTTGGCGAAAACCATGGCGTCTTCCTCATTGAACAGGAGGTCGCCCGCCAGCAATTCGCCCAGCTCTCCGCGGGCTCTCCAACGGGGCAGCGAAAGCCCGGGCTCGGTGCGCGAACCGATCACCAGACCGGTTTCGGGAGGCAGTTTATCGATCAGGGTATCGAGCAGTTGCAAGGCCCCGGGGTCGCCGATCCGGTGCAGGTCGTCGATGACGAGCAACAAGCGTTCGCCTGGGTAACTGCACAGCGCGTTGACCAACCCGGAGACTGCGGCCCGCGCGCCCGGCCCGCCGGTATCCACCTGGGAAGCCAAGACCTGCGGATCCTGCCGCCAGTCCAAGCGGACCTTCTGCAGTGCCCCCAGCAGCGAAACGAATAGCCGGTTGGGGTCGTTGTCGTCCTCGTCCAAGGAAAGCCAGACGGTTTCGGCGGGCAAATCGGGTTGCGCCGCGAACTGGGCCAGCAGCGTGCTCTTGCCGAAACCCGCCGGGGCGCACACCAGGGTAACGCGCCGGTCTTCTGCCAGTGCCGTCAAGCGTTGTATCAAGGCCGAGCGCTCGACCAAGGAAGGCCGCAGGCGGGGGGAGCGGAACTTGGTCGCTGCGGCGGCGCTCCACGCGGGCGACGGGTAAGGAGCATTCGCCTGAACGGCAGCGTCCTGCTTGGATATAGCTTGGGCCATCGAAGGAGCTTTGACCTGGGTGGAGTAAAAACGGCTTGCACTTTAGCGCTGGACACTCCTGTCCGAATTGGAAAAAACGGACATTTTTATAGCCTTAGGATCGTACTCGGCGGCTATCGGGGCATCTCGGCCACCTGCCGCCCACGCGCTATGGTCCGAAATTCCGCACGGCAATGGCCCATTTGGGCGATGCGCCACGATCCCCGGTTCAACAGAATGGCGCCTTTGCGGCTCCCGCTCGCCGCATCTTCCATTTCAGTCCTAACCCGAGAGGTTTCGCATGAATTTCGTTTCTCCGCGCCGGTTCCGACGGAGCCTGCTGCATTTTTCCCTGTGGACCGGCATCTTGAGTTCCAGCATCGCATCGGCAGCGCCAGGACTGCCTCCCGGCCTAAGCGCCGCGGTCTGCCGGATCGCCGATTCCCAGCTCGCAGACCCG
The DNA here is from genome assembly GCA_028688525.1 of Methylococcus sp. Classification (GTDB taxonomy): domain Bacteria; phylum Pseudomonadota; class Gammaproteobacteria; order Methylococcales; family Methylococcaceae; genus Methylococcus. The sequence continues at coordinate 4,095 of JAQTYA010000106.1, forward strand.
CAAGCCAAGCTGACTGCGCCGGTTCCCGTTTACAACGGCGAGTTCGGCTATGCGGTCGCGGTCGACGGGGACACTGCCGTGGTCGGCATGCCTAACACGGACAACGGTACGGCCTATGTGTTCGTGCGCGACGGCGCAGCCTGGAACCTGCAGGCCACGCTTACCGCCAACGATGGACAGATCGGCGACGGTCTCGGTTATTCGGTGGCGATCTACGGCGATACCGCAGTCTTGGGCGCCCCCGCCGCGGCCACCCGAACCGGTGCCGCCTATGTGTTCGTGCGCAGCGGAGCGGTCTGGAGTCAGCAGGCCAAGCTCGTCTCCCCGGACAGCGAAAGCGCGCAATTTTTCGCCAGATCGGTGGCGGTGGCCGGCGACACCGCCGTGGTGGGATCGCCCATGGCCAGCCTCGGCGGCGCTGCCGAGACCGGCGTTGCCTACGTGTTCGTCCGGAATGGATCGAACTGGAGCGAACAGTCCAAATTGCTGGCTTCGGACCCGGAGGCTTTCAGCAGCTTCGGCAATGCGTTGGCCATCACCGGCAATACCTTGATCGCGGGGGCCACCAATGCCGATGTCGGCGGTGTGCGCGACACCGGCGCCGCTTATGTGTTCGTGCGCAGCGGAACCGCCTGGATCGAGCAGGCCAAGCTGACCGCCGCCGACAAAGCGGCGGAGGACAATTTCGGCTATGCGGTGGCCATTTCGGGCAACACGGCCGTGGCCGGGGTGCCCGGCGCAGATGGAGCCGGCGATGAAAATCCAGGAATGGGCGCCGCCTATATCTTCGAGCGTGCAGGAACGGCCTGGAGCCAACGCGCCAAGCTGGTGGGTACGCCGGAAGAGCCCGACGCATTGCTCGGCCATTCGGTTGCCATAGCGGGCGACCTCCTGGTCGCCGGTTCGCCTTATGCGAACGCCTCCGGCAAGCTGGCAGGCGGTGCGACCTATGTGTTCACCCGCGACGGAGCCGCCTGGAGCCAGCGCGACAGACTCACGGTGGACCTCACGGACGGCAACGACGAGCTATTCGGCTGGTCGGTGGCTGTTTCGGGCGGGGCCGCATTGGCGGGGGCCTATGGCGCCGACATCGGCAGCGCAGCGATGGCGGGTGCGGCTTACGCCTATGCCTTACCCAATACCCAATCCACCTTGAACGTCGTCCCTCAGGCCGGGGGCACGATCATCAGCGATCCAGCGGGCATCGACTGCGGCGGTGCTTGCCGGGCGGGTTTCGTGACGGGAACGAGCGTCATTCTGAAGGCGGACCCCGCGCCGGGCTATCGCGTGACCGGCTGGAACGGCTGCGACAACGCCGACGGCAACGCTTGCACGGTGAATACCAATACGGACAAGACCGTATCGGCCACTTTCGAGGCCGGTCCCGGCCCGACGCCGACGCCGACGGTCAGGCCGACACCGACACCGACACCGACACCGACACCGACACCGACACCGCCGCCGCCGCCGCCGCCGCCGCCGCCGCCGCCGCCGCCGCCGCCGCCGCCGCCGCCGCCGCAAGCCGGGCTGAGCGTGGTGAAGCTCGGCGAAGGCACGGTCAGCAGTCTGCCTAGCGGAATCGTCTGCGGCGACGTCTGCGCCGCCAGTTTCGATGCCGGCAGCAAGGTGACGCTAACGGCAGCGCCTGCCGAAGGCTATAAGTTCAAGGGCTGGGCGGGCGCCGGCTGCGAAAACCGGGGCAAAAAGCCCTGCACGATCAAGCTGAAGAAATCCAAGGCTGTCAAGGCTAAATTCGTCCGCAAAACCAGATAGCGCGCCGCAAGGCGCGGCTGTTGCGGAAACGCCCTATCGACCGTCGGCGAAAACGATCGCCGACGGTTTTTTACAATTCAGCCCCGCTCATAGGGCGTTAAAGTGCGCTCCCTTTGAATCTTGGCTGTTTTTACGTGTCGCCCATGTTTGGAGGTTCCATGCGTACACTGATCGTTCCGCTCGTTTGCCTTGCCCAGCCCGTTTTCGCAGCTCTGAACGATACCGGCGAGACCCGCTGCTACGACGGCGCCTCCATGGTGCAATGCAGCGTCGACAACAGCGGCGAGGGCTCCGCTTATCTCGGCCAGGACGGGGGCTACGGCCGAGATCCGGCCTACGCCGCCGGCCAGTTCAGCAAGGTTGGCGGCGGGACGGCGGGCTTCGATTTCACCAAGATCTGCCGTTCCGGCAATCCGGCGGGAACGGGCAGCTGTGCCGCCGATCCGACTACTGACGACGCCGATCCCTGGGCTTGTACCCAGGACAACCACACCCAGCTGGTCTGGTCCATCGAATCGTCCTATGCGACTTGGAGCGAGGCGAATTCGACGCTGCCCGCCGACTACGATGCCGCCGCCCGCTGCGGTTTCGGCGGCGGCTGGCGCCTGCCCACCCGGCGCGAACTGCTATCCATCGTCAACTACGGCGCGATAGACGGGCCGGCCATCGACAGCCGCTATTTTCCTGCGACCTCCGGTATGCCGTATTGGAGCAGCGACGTCTATGCGCCTTATTCTTCGCTCATTGCCTGGTTCGTCGCCTTCGATATCGGCTATGCCCAGATCAACGACATGACGAGGCAATACTTCGTCCGTCTCGTGCATGGCTGAGGGCGAATTTAGCCTTTGGAGCGCAGCCGCCGGCCAGTTGCAGCTCCGACGCCAGACCCGACCCCGATTTTCGTATTTCGATTCCATCTTTAATGAGGTTTTTCATGTTCATCTTCCTCCGATTCCTCCCCTTGCTGGTGGCCCTGCCTTGGGCCATGCCGGTCGCGGCGGTCTTCACCGACAACGGCGACGGCACCGTCACCGACGAGGCGACCGGTTTGATGTGGGATCAATGCTCCTGGGGCCAGGGCTGGGATTACGAACTCAACACCTGCAGAAACCGCCCGAGCACGCACAGCTGGGATCAAGCGTTAGCTGTGGCGGCGAGCGCCAACAGCCAGGTCTGGAGGGAATACACGGGCTGGCGCCTGCCTAACGCCAAAGAACTGGAATCGCTGGTCGATATCTCCAAAAACAATCCGGCTATCGACACCGCGGTCTTCCCCTTTACTCCCGCTACGGGCGTCTATTGGAGTTCGACGAGTTTCGGAGGCGATCCGGCCAGGGCTTGGTACGTCAGTTTCGAAACGGGCTCCGTTTTAGCGAATTCGAAGGCGACTCTTTTATACGTGCGTCTGGTGCGCGGCGGACGGTCGTTCGCCGATTTCGACGCGTTTCTTCCTGCTTATACCTTGACGGTCACGCCGTCCACCGGTGGCGTTGTCACCAGCGAGGCAGGCGGGATCGACTGCGGCGTAAATTGCAGTGCCAGTTTCGCCAGTGGCAGCAACGTGGTCCTCACGGCCGCGCCGGCTGCAGGCTATACGTTCTCGAGCTGGAGCGGCTGCGTCAGCAGCAGCGCGAGCTGCAGTGTGACGATGAACGGAGATAAGACGGTGAGCGCTACCTTCGTTCTAGCGGCGAGCCCGAGCCCGACGGTAGCGCCGACTCCGGGCCCTACTACGGTTCCGACGCCGATCCCCGCAGATGACTTGTGGGTCATGGTGGTCGGGAATGGCGGCAGGGTCACCAGTAAACCCGTGGGGATCGATTGTGGCACCGTCTGCGCAGGTCAGTTTACGGCCGGGAGCCCGGTGTATCTCACTGCCACGCCGAAGCCTGGCAGTGTGTTCGTGGACTGGGTAAATTGCGACAGCATCCAACCTGACAAGACCTGTCGGATGAGCATGACCGGGCCCAAGCTACAAGTGATCGCTCTCTTCCGGGAGGCGGCTGGTCCGGCGCCTACGCCGGCGCCGAGCGCCACCCCTATGCCTACGGCCACGCCGGCCCCGAATGCTACCACCGCGCCTACGGCGACGCCGGCCCCGACGACTCAGCCCGTTCCGGTTCCTACGCCCACGCCGAGCCCTACGCCTGCTCCCACGCCGAATCGAGCAGTGCTGAATGTCGTGACGCTGGGTGAAGGTGCGGTCATCGGATCGGCCGGCGGAATCGAATGTGGTCCGGTGTGCAGCGCCAGCTTCGATGTCGGCAGTGCCGTGACGCTGACGGCGGTCCCGGCGCAAGGCTATAGGTTCAAGCGCTGGATCGGCGCCGGCTGCGCGGGCAAAAAGCCCTGCACGGTGAAGCTGACCCAGAGCAAGACGGTCACGGCGAAGTTCATCAAAAAGAAGTAACGGCACCGAGGCATTCCCGTCCCTGGAACTGGGCGGCCGGAATCCGATCCGGCAGCCCAGCCGGAACGCGGATCCTCGATGCGTTTCTGCCCCTGCGCCTGGCGGATCTCGGCCTTGCCTTGCCGGGCGATTCCATAGAGAGTGGAATGCGATGTTTTGGAGAGCTCCCGATGAACCGAAATACCGATTCCGATCGCCTCCAGAGATTTCTCGGCGTTTCTCTGGACGATGAGCTGGCTGACCGTCTGTCCCGCGATCCCTGCGCGGCGGCCATAGACCTTTTTCAACGCGCCGCAGCGGATGTTCCTGCATACGGCGCCTTTCTCTCGGCTCATGGCATACGGCCTGACGCGGTGCGGACACCGGCCGATTTTGGCCGGCTGCCGCTGACCGGCAAGCCGTCCTACATGCAGGCCTATCCCCTGGCCGAGCGCTGCTGGGGTGGGCGTCTGGCCGATTGCGAAAGGATCGCGGTTTCGTCCGGCTCGACCGGTAAGCCGACATTCTGGCCGCGCGCGCTGCGCCACGAGCTGGACGTGGCGCTGCGCTTCGAGCAGGTGTTCCGCGACGGATTCCAGGCCCATGCCCGCAGCACTTTGGCGGTGGTCTGTTTCACACTGGGCAACTGGGTAGGCGGGATCTACACCACCACCTGCCTTTGGCATCTCGCCCACAAGGGTTACCCGATCACGGTGGCGACGCCGGGCAATCGTCCGGAGGAAATCTTCCGGGTGATCGAGGAGTTGGCGCCGCATTTCGAGCAGACCGTGCTGCTGGGCTACCCGCCCTTCGTCAAGGATGTGATCGACGCCGGGGCGGCGGAGGGCCTATCTTGGGCGCGCTATGTGGTGAAGCTGGTGTTTGCGGGCGAGGTATTCAGCGAGGAATGGCGTTCGCTGGTCTGCGCCGGGGTTGGATCGGAGGCGCCTTGCTACGATACCGCGTCTCTGTACGGCACGGCGGACGGCGGGGTGCTGGGCAACGAAACGCCGCTGAGCATCGCGATCCGCCGTTTTTTCGCTCAGCAACCGGAGGCCGCGCGGCAGTTGTTCGGGGAATCCAGGCTGCCGACCTTGGTGCAATACGATCCCCTGAGCCGCTATTTCGAGCTGCACGAGGGTACCTTGGTGGTGTCCGGCGACAACGGCGTGCCCTTGCTCCGCTATCACATCGCCGACCGGGGCGGTTTGGTGACGTTCGCCGAGATGCGCGAATTTCTGCGCGACTGGGGGGTGCGCGATCTTTCCGAATACGGCCTCGATCCGGATTGGGGATCGCGGCCGCTGCCTTTCGTCTATCTGTTCGGGCGGGCGGATTTCACCGTGTCCTACTACGGAGCCAACATCTATCCGGAGAACGTGAGCGTGGGGCTGGTGCGGCCCGGCATCGCCGATTGGGTCACCGGCAAATTCGTGCTGGAGGCGCCGGAGGGCATAGACGGCGACCGCGAATTGCGGCTGACGGTGGAATTGCTGCCCGGCGTCGTGGCGGACGCGGCCAAGGCGGCGAGTATCGCCGAGTCGGTGCGCGCCGAGCTGCTGCGCCTGAACAGCGAATTCGCCCATTACACCCCGCCGGAGCGGCAGACTCCGGCGGTCATGCTGCGTCCTTTCGCCGATCCGGACTATTTCCCGGCCGGCGTGAAGCACCGCTATACCCGGCGTTAGGCCGCGTACTCGATGTCTTTCGAGTAGAGTTCGTAGGCGGCGCTGTATTCCATCACACGCGCGACTTCGGCGATGAATTCCTCGCCGTAGCCGGCGCGGCGCAGCAGATGGAACCCGATTTCCATGCCGGAACTGATCCCGCCGCCAGTGACGATGCGCCCCGCATCTACGACCCGGGCCCGGCTGATGCGGCAGTTGGGGGCGATCTCCGCCAGGCGGTCGATCGGCGTTTTGCCGTGGCTGGACTGTTCCGCCCGGTCGGGCTCCTTGCGGTTGGTCGCCGCTTTACCGTCGAGCAGGCCCATCCGGCCGTAGATCCAGGAACCAGTGCAGACCGAGACCAGCAGGGTGGTTTCCGGCAGGGCGCGAATAAACCCGTGCAGCCGGCGGTTGTTGATCTCCTGGCGGGTACCGAAGCCGCCGGGAATCAGGAAAGCGTCCATGTCCGGCTGGTCGTTGAAGCCGTAATTCGGCAGCACGGTGCACCCCGCCTGCGCCTGGATCGGGCGCAGCGATTCGGCGATGAAGAAGGCCTCGAGTTCCGGATCGAAGCGGCGGGCCACCGAGAACACGCCGTAAGGCGCGGCGAAGTCGACGATCTCTAAATCCTTGCAGAGGTATATCCCTAAGCGGAATCCTGGCTTGATGGGCATGGCGGTTCTCCGTATGACTGGTTAATGATACAGACCTGTCTCTATCTTTAGTGATACAGAACCGTCTGTCAATATTCCGCTATCTGAATCCGCTTCGGTATGCCCATGGAAAAGCCCAGTTCCGCCCGCGAACGCATTTTGGAAACCGCCCAGCGGCTTTTTTACCGGAATGGCATACGCGCGACCGGAGTCGACCGCATCATCGCCGAGTCGGGCGTAGCCAAGATGTCGTTCTACCGTAATTTTCCGTCCAAGAAGGATCTGGTGCTGGCCTTCCTGGAACGGCGCCACGAGTTCTGGATGGGGTGGTTCCGCGCTTCCATGGCGGCGCAGATCGAGCGGGAAGGGCGGTTCCGGCTGGCCTTCGTCGCGGAATTTCTCAGGGAATGGTTCGAATCGCCGGATTTCCGCGGCTGCGCATTTATCAATACGGCGGCGGAAACGGCAGAGCTATCCGATGACGAGCGTCAACGGGTCGTGGGACACAAGGATGAACTGTGCAGCTATATCGCCGGCTTGCTTCGGCCTGGCGCGGCGGGCGAGTCCTTGGCGAAGGCGCGGCTCGCGGTGCTCATCATCGACGGAGCGATCGTGCGCGCGCAGATGTGCGGCGATCCGGCCATTGCCGGCGAGGCCGGAGTTCTGCTGGAGATGTTGGAAAGGGCCTAGCCGGGTACGCTCGAAGAGGCGGCCCGCTAGCGGCGGCGCGCCTGCCGCTTGTGCAATTTTCCGGGCAATTCCGGATCGGTCGGCTGATAGGGTTTGCCGAGCGAGAGCGCTTTGAGGTCGGTTGGGGACGGCGGCGGAATCAGGCCGTTTGTCTTGGGAATGAGACAGACATAGGTGGTCCAGCGATAGTGGAGCAGG
>JAQTYA010000107.1 GCA_028688525.1 Methylococcus sp.
TCGCCGCTCCGCCAGATTGACCGTGAAGAACCAGGTTGATCCTGGAATATAAAAGCGGCGATAGTCCGTCATTCGTTGGCCTGTATTGTTGCTCGAATGATGCGCTTCGTGCCTCAGCGCATCCTATGGACCTATGGACCTTAGTCAAGCAGTTTTTCTGGTAGCCATCTATTTTTATTAGCAAAACCAGGAGGTAACAATTTTTGAATGGATTTTTTCCCGTTACGAATTTCCTCAACGACCGGATGCTCTGGTTTGTTACTTCCAGCGGTGTCAGCACCATAGAAATACCCATATCCACCGTTACGCTCAACATTGAACCTTTTATTAATGCTCTCAATTATATCGGCAGAGTTACCAAAATAAAAATCACCAAAGTGAATTTTCGCACCCCACAAGGCGCCATACCCTTTGATATTTTCATCAAACAACGCCTTTACATTTGAGGAGCATCTTAGAATCCAATATGCCCAGTTAATTACTTCGATACCTGTTTTATCCTCAATCATTTTCTTTTTTCGAAATGGTTCGTGTCGGGGCACACCATATCTTGAAATTGAAAAATGTGAAGGGCCATCGAACTCTACGTATATAACCTTTCCGTTATGAGTAATCTTTAAATCTATTGCGAACCTATTTATTTTTATCTGTCTTTCAACTTCACATTTTGGAAGTGTCTTTCGGATTATCGCAAGCAAAATAAGTTCATCTAAACTTGAATTTTTAATAGCAGGGGCATTTTTAATTTTTCCATCATACCAAGCCTTACGTAATTTCAGTTCATCAATTACTTCAAGCTTATTGAACGCTTCAAATTCAAGGAGTTCAATATCATAATCATCAACGCCAAATATTTCCTTTACGTCATTTCTTGTAATAAATGAACCAACAAATTCATCACTATTATGAAGATCAAAAATTCCTTGAGGCTTTCCCAACATTACAGTCATCCTCAACACATAATATTAAAGCATGGCTATTTTACGTAGATCGCGCCGCCACAACCGCAGAAACCGATTCTCCGCCCTTTGACGAAGTCGACCCAAGGCTCCGGGTAAGCGTCGAAATTACCCGACACCCCTATCCCGCAAATACTGATTCTTCAATTTCACATACCCGTCGCGGGAATGGACGAGGAATTCGAGTTCGGTGTCCTTGAGGGGCCGGGCCTGCTTGGCGGGCGATCCGACGTAGAGGTAACCGCTTTCCAGGCGCTTGCCCGGCGGCACCAGGGTGCCGGCGCCGACCATGACGTGGTCTTCGATGACCGCGCCGTCCATGACGATGGCGCCGATGCCGATCAGGCACAAGTCGCCGATGGTGCAGCCGTGGAGGACGGCGGGGTGGCCGAAGGTGACGCCGGCGCCGACTGTGAGGGGGAATCCGGCTGCGTTGAAGGCGCTGGGCTGGGTGACGTGCAGGACGCTGCCGTCCTGGATGTGGGTGGCGGCACCGATTTCGATGCGGTGGACGTCGCCGCGGGCGACCACCATCGGCCAGATCGAGACGTCGTCGCCCAGGCTCACGTCGCCTGCGACGAAGGCGCTTTCCGCGACGAATACGTTTTGGCCCAGTGTGGGGCGGATGCCATTGTAGACTTGGAGCGCCATCTTTCCTCTCTGCCGGTCGGCGTTCTGGCGATGGGGCGCGCCCGCTATACTAGCCTCTGCCACGCACGAGGAGAGTCGCCATGCTCATCGCCGGTTTCGTCATTTCAGGGGTGCTGATCCTGATCGCGCTGTATGCGATCCTGATCTACAACCGTTTCGTTCAACTCAAGCATGATACCGTAAAAGCCTGGTCCAACATCGACGTGCTCCTGGCCCAGCGGCACGACGAATTGCCCAAGCTGGTAGAGACCTGCAAGCAGTACATGAAGCACGAGAAGGAGACTCTGGAGCGGGTGATCCAGGCCCGCAGCGGCGTTTCCGCGGCGCGCGAACATCAGGACGTCCGTGCGCTCGGTTCCGCCGAAGGGGAACTGCGCCAGGGCCTCATGAGCCTGTTCGCCGTGGCCGAGAACTACCCCGAGCTGAAGGCCGACCAGTCGTTCCGCGTGCTGGAGCGGCGCATCACCGAGCTGGAAAGCTCGATCGCCGACCGCCGCGAGTTCTACAACGACCACGCCAACGCCAACAACGTCCGGCTCGACCAGTTCCCCGACCTCGTCGTCGCCCGGCTGCTCGGCTTCCAGCCCTTCGAATTGCTCGAATTCTCGGATACCGACATCAGCAACCCGGACCTCCGCGCCTTGTTCAGCTGATGGGGGTTTCCGACTGGATGGCTGCGGCCAGCGCGCGCGAAGTCTGGTTGGCGTGGTCGTTCAGCATTGCCGTTGCGGCCTTGTGCCTGTGGCGGGGCTTCAGCCATCTGGCCCATGCCCGGGCGATCGCCGACCGCCCGACCTCGCGCATACGCTCGGCCGCCCAAGGCTACGTGGAACTGGAAGGCCGCGCCCGGATGATGCGGGGCGAACCGATTCTCGCGCCGCTGAGCGGGCGTCCTTGCGTCTGGTACCAATACCTGGTCGAACGGAAAGGCTGGGACGAACTCGAACAAGAGGGCGGCGACTCGGAGTGGCAAACCATCGACGAAGGCACCAGCACCGCCATCTTCGAGATCGAGGACGAAACCGGCCGCTGCGTGGTCGATCCCGAGGGCGCCGAGGTGCTGCCGCCGATCCGCCTGAACTGGCGCGGCATCTATGCCAAGCCCGGCTGCTTGCCGCGTCCCGCAAAGAGTGTTTGGGATGTCTTGATCCCGGCCGGTCCCTACCGCTATACCGAAGCCCGCATTCCCGAAGGCGAATGGCTGTTCGTTTCCGGCCAGTTCGCCGGAGTTGGCGGGGGCGACAGCTCGCCGGACGACGAAACCCGTGATTTGCTGGCGGCCTGGAAGCAGGACAAAGCCGCCTTGCTGCAGCGCTTCGACGCGAATAAGGACGGCGAAATCAATCTGGAAGAATGGGAGAAGGCGCGGGAGGCGGCCCGAGAGGAAGTCTTGCAACGGCGGGGCTCCGCCGTCCATGCGATCGAACTCAATGTGCTGCGGAAACCGCGCAATGGAGCTAAGTTCCTGATCTCAGCGCTGCCCCAGGAGCACTTGGCCCGGCGCCATCTATGGCAGGGGCTCGCTTGGCTGGCGGGATTCCTGCTCGCCGCGGGCGCAGGCGGCGCGGTGTCGGCCCGGCTGTGGGCCGGCTAGCCGGCCTGGCGCGAAGCCTTTTCTTCCAGGCCCGACATGCCGAACCGCCGGGCCAGTTCCCGCAGCACGTCGTCCGGAGCGAGCCCCTGCTGGGCGAGCAGAACGCAGCAGTGGAACCACAGATCGGCCATTTCGTAGACGATCTTGTCGCGCTCCCCGTCTTTGGCGGCGATCACGGTTTCGGTCGCCTCCTCGCCGATCTTCTTGAGGATGGTGTCTAGCCCCTTGGCATACAGGCTCGAGGCATAGCTCTTGTCCGGCGCTTCCGACTTGCGTTGCTCCAGGATTTCCGCCAACTGGTTCAGGACATCCATCGTTCAAGCTCCGTAAATCGAATCGGGGGATTTCAGGACCGGCTCGACCGTCTCCCAGCGGCCGTCCTTCAGCACCCGGTAGAAGCAGTGGTGGCGGCCGGTATGGCAGGCGATGCCGCCGGCCTGTTCGACCTTGAGCAGCACCACGTCCTCGTCGCAGTCCAGGCGGATTTCCAACACCTTCTGGCGGTGGCCGGACTCCTCGCCCTTGCGCCACAGCCGGCCGCGCGAGCGCGACCAGTACACGGCATAGCCTTCCTCGGCGGTCAGGGCCAGGGCCTCGCGGTTCATCCAGGCCACCATCAGCACCTGTCCGGTCCCCGCCTCCTGCGCAACCACCGGCACCAGGCCCTCAGCGGTCCAGCGCACCTCGTCCAGCCAGGCGCTCACCGGCGTACCTCGATACCTTGGGCCGCCATGAAATCCTTGGCCTGGCCGACGCTGTATTCGGCGAAATGGAAGATGCTGGCGGCCAGCACGGCATCGGCCCGGCCCTGCAGGATGCCGTCCGCCAGATGCTGGAGGTTGCCCACGCCGCCGGAGGCGATGACCGGCACGCTGACCGCGTCGCTGATCGCCCGGGTCAGCCCCAGATCGAACCCGGCCTTGGTGCCGTCGCGGTCCATGCTGGTCAGCAGGATTTCGCCCGCGCCCAGCTCGACCATGCGCTGCGCCCATTGCACGGCATCCAGCCCGGTCGGCTTGCGCCCGCCGTGGGTGAAGATTTCCCAGCGCGGCGGGTCCTCGCTCACTTGCTTCGCGTCGATGGCGACGACGATGCACTGCGAGCCGAAACGCTCGGCCGCCTCGCGCACGAATTCGGGGTTGAACACCGCGGCAGTGTTGATGCTGACCTTGTCGGCCCCGGCATTGAGCATGCGGCGGATGTCGTCCAGGGTACGGATGCCGCCGCCCACCGTCAGCGGAATGAAGACCTCGCCGGCCACTTGCTCGACCACGTGCACCATGGTCTCGCGGTCGTCGGAACTGGCGGTGATGTCGAGAAAGGTGAGTTCGTCCGCGCCTTCCCTGTCGTAGCGGCGGGCGATCTCGACAGGATCACCGGCGTCGCGGATGTCGACGAAACGGACGCCTTTGACGACGCGCCCGTTGTCGACGTCGAGGCAGGGAATGATGCGTTTGGCCAGCATTTCTTAAAAGCTTTCCGCCAGCTTGAGGCCTTCGGCGAAATCCAGGGTGCCTTCGTAGATCGCCCGGCCGGTGATGGCGCCGATGACGCCGTCGCCGACGATTTCGCCCAGCGCCTTGATGTCGCCGATATTGGTGATGCCGCCGGAAGCGATGACCGGAATGTGGATGGCGCGCGCCAAGCGGGAGGTCGCCTCGATATTCACACCGCCCATCATGCCGTCGCGGCTGATATCGGTGTAGATGATCGCCTCCACCCCGTCTTCCTCGAACTTCTGCGCCAGATCGATCACGTCGTGGTGCGACAGCTTGGACCAGCCGTCGATGGCGACTTTGCCGTCGCGCGCGTCCAGCCCAATGATGATGTGGTTGGGGAATTCGGCGGTGACGTCGCTCACGAAATGGGGCGCGCTGACGGCCTTGGTGCCGATGATGACGAAATCGACCCCGGCGTTCAGATAGCCCTGGATGGTCTCCTCGTCGCGGATGCCTCCGCCGACCTGGATCTCGATGTCGGGGTAGGCCTCGCGGATCGCGTGGATGGTCTTGGCATTGCGGGGCTTGCCGGCGAAGGCGCCGTCCAGGTCCACCAGATGCAGGCGCTTGGCGCCGGCCCCCACCCAGCGGCCCGCCACCGCCACCGGATCGTCGGAAAACACCGTATCGTCTTCCATGCGGCCCTGCCGCAGGCGGACGCATTTGCCGTCTTTCAAGTCGATAGCCGGTATCAGCAACATAAACGTAAGGCCCTCAACGCACTGGGTAGCAGGTTCTTCAACTGGAGGTCCGGGGTTCCCACCGGAGAAAATTGGCCAGCAGGCGCAAGCCGGCGGCCTGGCTTTTTTCGGGGTGAAACTGCACCGCGAAAAGATTGTCCCGCGCAACGGCGGCCGCGAATGGACCGGGATAGTCGCTGGTGGCGGCGATGTCGGCTGGATCGGCAGGCGCCGCATAATAGCTGTGCACGAAATAGAACCAGCTCTCCGCCGGGATGCCGACCCACAGCGGATGCGACGGGTCGCTGAAATGCACCCGGTTCCAGCCCATGTGCGGAATCTTGAGCGGTTCGCCGCGGGCATCGGCCAGTCCCGGCGCAAACCGCTGCACCCGGCCGGGAATGAGGCCGAGGCTCCGCGTGCCGCCATTCTCCTCACTCTCTTCCAGCAGCGCCTGCATGCCCAGACAGATGCCGAGGAACGGCTTCTCGGCGGCGGCACGGCGGATCACCGGCTCCAAATCGCGCTCGGCGATATGGGCCATACAGTCGCGCATCGCCCCTACGCCGGGGAATACAACGCGATCGCTCGCGAGAATCGTGTCCGGATCGGAAGTAACCGCCACCTCGACGCGTTCGTCCGCGTGCTGGAGCGCCTTGGCAATGGAATGGAGATTCCCCATGCCGTAATCGATGACTGCCACCGAAGACATAAGCTTAGGTTCTGTCAGGAAAGAAAAGTAATCGGGACTCGGACTTTAGAGTAGACCCTTGGTCGACGGCAGCACTCCGGACATCCTCGCGTCGTGTGCGATCGCCGCGCGCAGCGCGCGTCCGAAAGCCTTGAAGATCGTTTCCGCGACGTGATGGGCGTTCTGCCCCTTGAGGTTGTCGATATGCAGCGTCGCCTGGGCGTGGTTCACGAATCCGCGGAAGAATTCGACGAAGAGGTCCACCTCGAAATCGCCGATGCGGTCGCGCGGGAAATCGACCTCGTAGAACAATCCGGGGCGGCCGGAAAAATCGATCACCACACGGGACAGCGCCTCGTCCAGAGGAACGTAGGCATGACCGTAACGATGGATGCCGCGTTTGTCGCCCAAGGCCTGGGCGAAAGCCTGGCCGAGCGTGATGCCGACGTCCTCCACCGTGTGGTGCGCATCGATGTGCAGATCGCCCTTGGCTTCGATTTCCAGGTCCATGCAGCCGTGCCGCGCCACCTGGTCGAGCATGTGATCGAGAAAAGGCACGCCGCTACGGAATTTGCCCTTGCCGGTACCATCCAGATCGATCTGGACCCGGATCTGCGTTTCCAGGGTATAGCGCTCGACCTCAGCGGTTCGCCTGTTCATGGGGAGGGAGGAATGAATCGTGTCTTGGCGGTTGAAGCGCCTATGATATACCGCTCACGGAACGAGCATAAGCCCCTAGCTCCTGTCCCGCCGTTTAAGCCGAGAATTCGGACCCGCACGCCTCCCACGCCCGCCACACCTGGTCTGCTACCCGATCGATCGCCCGGCGGTCGGTCCAGGGACTCATGATGAAGGACTTGATGGCGGCGATGCGGCCGTTGCCGCGCCCGGCGTCGCGGTAGGCGTCGGTCCAAGACAACAGCACGCCCTCGCCTTTCACCGCTTGCGCGTGCATCCGGTCGAAGATTTCGCGGTTGAAGCGGTTGTGGCGCTCCAACGCATCGGCATAGTCAGGGTCGGTCAGCTCTCGATGGTAGGCCGCTGCCGCGTCGGTCCTTGGCGGGTAAAGCCGGAACAGTGTCACCGGCCCGAAATTGCAGCCGTTCAGGATATGGACGAAATCCAGCTCCTCCAGCAGTTCGCGCAGACGCTCCGCCATCTCCACGCTATGGCCGAGGATGACCCGATAGCCTTCCTTTCCTAGCAGGCGGAGATTGGCCAGCGCGGCCAGCGCGCCGGCGCCGGAGCGCGAGCACTCCAGCGTGAACAGCCCCGGATGGTAATGGCCGAACTGGTAGAGATAAGGCATCTGCGCCGGATCGCGGCTCAGTAGCGCAAGGTCCGCGCGGTTCTTCACCAGCACTGCGCTGGACACATACGGCGCGTAGCCGGTCTTGTGGAAATCCAGCCCGATGCTGTCGGCGCGGTGCAGGAAACCGATGCGTTCTACAGAGTCCTGCAGCGAACGCAAGGTACGGGCGTGGAATCCCAAGGGATTCAATTCGAAATCGTAGTCCTTGAACACCAGCCAGGGCCAGCCGATCACCGCATCGGCATGGAGGTGCGGCCGGTACGGCAGGCGGTACTCCTCCACTAGGGCATCCCGCAGATCGGCAATTGCGGCGAGATCGTCGATGCCGAACGCATCCGTAGTGCCGAGGGTGGCGATAACCGCCGCCACTTCCTCGCCGGCGTCGAACCGCCGCCGCAGCTCGCTTTCCAGATGCGTCAGCGACATCTCGTTCTGCAGCGTGGTGGGCACGGTAACGAGATTGTCGCTGCCCAGCCCCAGCCAGCCGGCGACATTCACCCGGGAATAGTGCGACACGCCGGAAGCCAGAATCTTATAAGGCTTACGGACCCCTTCGCTCATCGCCCGCCCGCCGGATATTTTCTCGATCGCCAGCTTGAGTCCGTAGAGAATCGTACCGGTGCCGCCGAAGGTAAACACCCCGCCGGCCTGCTCACGCTCGTAGCCCACCAGATCCGCCAGCATGGCGACCGCCTCGATCTCGGCTTCGGCGAAACGCGCCGAATATTCGTCCCAGATGATGTTCGGGTTGTAGATGGCGCTGGCGATGAAGGCGGTGATGCTGGCAATGGTCGGCGGCGGAATGACGTTGGCCTGGGCGTTGGGGTGCGCCCACACCACCATGCCCCGGCAATAGTCCGCCAGCATCGCAGTGATTTGTTCGATCGAACTCATCCGCTCGGGCATCGGCAAAGCGCGCTGGGCCGAATAATCGCCGTCGAGGGTCGAGCCCAGAATGGGCGACGCCGACTTGAGGCTGTCCACCTTATCTAGGAAACAGGACAGCGTATGCACGAAATACCCGTCCATCACCGGGTTGGAGACCGGCGCCGGGAAACAGGTCTTGAGGCTTTCCAGAATTTCGCTGTAATGACGCGGGTATGCGCTCATCTCATCCTCCCTACGGCCCCGCTCCAAATCGGAAGAGCCTTGCCCACCGCAAACTAAACCAAGCGCCCGCCAAGGTCCAGAGCCCGGAGCGGGCGATATAATCGCCGCAGGCGCCACTCAGCCCAGGAGACCGTATGGCATTCAAAATGAATTCCCCCGCAGGCAAAGCCATTTTGGCGCGGGCCCGCAACGGCGACTATGCCCACCCGGGCGAAGAAGAAGCCATTCTTGCCGCCGTCGAAGGGCTGCCGCGCGGCTCGATCCGCCGCCTGCTGGATGTCGGCTGCGGACGCGGCGGCACCGCCGATTGGTTCCGGCGCCAGGGCTGGGGCGAAGTGACCGGCATCGACATCGACGCCCTGTCGATCCGCTATGCCAGCCAACGCTACCCCGAAGTCCGTTTCCAGCAACAGGACATCTGCAGCCTGGCGGCTGGACAGTTCAACGGTTTCGATCTGATCTACCTCTTTACCGCCTTGTATGCCTTTCCCGACCAGGCCGAGGCGCTGCGCCGGATGAGAAATGCGGCGCGTTCCGGAGGCTTCCTGCTTTTGGTCGACTACACCCGCCCGGCGGGATCGCCCCCGCCGCCGGAACTGGGCCCGGAAATCGGCAATCCCATCGAGCGCGAAACGCTGGCCGGCACCCTGAGCGCAGCCGGCTGGGCGCTGCAGGCCGAGACGGACTGGAGCCGGCGCTTCGTTGGATGGTACGAAGATCTCTTAATGCGCTTCGAACGGGAACGCGATTGGATCGTCGGCACGCACGGGCCGGACTGGTATGCCTACGTGACCGGCTGGTACGGCGCGCTCAGGCAGGCCCTGGATGAAGGCAGGCTCGGCGGAACGGTCGTCCGAGCGGTCGCGGAAGATCGAATCGGCGCCGCATAGTCATTTGGCTCCCCCATGAGTTGCGCTTAGAATCCGGCCTAGGCGCCAATCCGCCAGAAATAGCCGCTGAGACGCCACCTCACACCCTGCGCACAGGAGGCAAGACATGGCTAAAGCAATTCCAGACGGTTATCACTCCGTCATCCCCTATCTGACCATACAAGGCGCCGCGGAACTGATCCAGTTCATGAAAAAGGCCTTCGACGCCAAGGAATGGGAATGCATCCTACGGCCGGACGGTACGGTCGGCCACGCCGAAATGAGAATCGGCGACTCCGTGGTCATGTTGAGCGAAGCGAGGGGCTCATGGCAGCCCATGCCCGGCACGATCTATCTCTACGTCCCTGATTCGGACGCCGCCTACCAGCGGGCGCTGGATGCCGGTGCGGCCTCGATCTCTCCGCCTGCCGATCAGTTCTACGGCGACCGCCACGGCGGCGTGCGCGATACCTCCGGCAACATCTGGTGGATCGCCACCCACATCGAAGATGTCCCTGCCGACGAGCTGAAGCGGCGCGCCGAAGCGTTCTTCTCCAAGCCCTGACTCCCCCGGGCGGCCTCCGCCGCCCGCCCTTTCCCTAACAACACCACATTAGAAATGCACCAACACGAGTCGCAGCACCAAGACTGTTCACGACTCCGCCAACATCCAAGCCTCTTCGCGACGGCTTTCAAGCCTTATAATTAGCGCCTTAGTTCTGCAAAAATCGAATAAGACAACAATTTCGTTTTGATGCGATACGTAATATGATTGTGCTAACTTTTGGTGCGTTTTTATATTTCGCACCAAATTTGATCACGTCCAATAACGGAGCCATCCCATGTCCGTCACAACGATAACAACGACTACCGCAGGCATCATCCTGAGCATCGGTCTTTTAGCCGTAGAGGCCCAGGCCAAACCCGATATCGCGACCGAAAATGAGATCAAAAACTGCCGCTTCCTCCAGGCCGTCTCGGGCTCGTCCGGCTACGGCAAGAACATCGGGAACTGGCAGCTTCAAGCCAAGGCCTCTGCGGAAAGGGAGGCCACCCAAATTGGGGCAAGCCATATCGTATGGGACGATCTCAAACCCTCCGGCGCCTTCAACGGTTTCGCAACAGCCAAAGCGTACGACTGCGACAGATAGATCGCCCCGCCGGCAACGGACTTCCTTAATCCCGATGTTTTCGGCAGGGCGGTGCATCCGTACCGTATTTTTTCAACAACTCCCGCTACGGCGCTCGGGCACTCGCCGCGGCACCGGCAAGCCGGTTACGCAGCTTGACATCGACTCATACGTGTATATACTCATTTCACCATATCATCCGAACGGACGGCAGCATCTTGCATTCATCCCCAACCCAACCCGGACCTGAGCCGAATTACCTGCTGTGCATGGACTGCGCAGGCTTCAATCTGCGCAAGACCATGCGCGTGGTCAGCCAGCACTATGACGACGCTTTGCGCCCCACGGGAATCCGCGGCACACAGTTTTCTCTGCTGGTCGCCGTCAAAATGGCGGGACCGGTCACCGTGACCCAGCTGGCCGAGATGGCCGTCATGGACCGTACCACCTTGACCCGGAATCTGAACGTGCTGGAAAAGCAAGGCTTCGTCGCTATAGCGACGGGGACGGACCGCCGGACCCGGCGGGTAACAATAACGAAGGAAGGACTGGTCACACTTCGGCAAGCCTACCCCTTGTGGACGCAGGCACAGGCTCACCTAATTGCGAAACTCGGTCCAGAGCGGCAGCAATCCCTCATGGAAAACCTGTCGAAGCTGGTTGAGGCCGCCCTAGCACGGTGATTTTTTCCTTATTATGTGTATATACACCAATATGCCGTATCGACTATCGAACACTACTGACATCTAGCGTGAAAGGAAATTTTTATGTCGAAATCTAAAGTCGCGGTTGTAACCGGAGTATCGTCTGGCATCGGGCATACAACTGCAGAAAAACTCGCCAAGCACGGCTGCGTGGTGTTCGGCACCGTTCGCAACATCGCCAGCGCGCCGTCATTTCCCGGCGTGGAACTCGTCGAGATGGACGTCCGCGACGAAGCGT
>JAQTYA010000108.1 GCA_028688525.1 Methylococcus sp.
GGGGGGTAATGGTAATGGCTGCCCGTACGCTGTGCCCGTGCAGATGGCGGCATTTGCCCGCATGGTGCATGAGGCGGTGACCGTAGCAGAAAAATATCTCTTTGGTGACGCTGTACATGCCGGTTTATTCGCTCTTGATTCCCTTGATGGTACCGGCGACATGGAGAAATCCCGGCTCAGGAGCCGGTGTGCAGCGCACCGTTTCGATGGTCGCCGTCAAGGGAGGGGCGAGCTGGTTGTCCGGTTCGATACGGATTTCCAAGGCGCGGCCCGGTTCGACGATTTCGTTCGTCCGGAACAGGATGCCGGAGCCGCTGATGTTGACGCATACTCCGCTGCGTTCCTCGCCTTCCCCTGCGATCCGGTATTTGATCGGATAGCTGACGGGGATGCGTCGAGAGCGGCGTCTCTCGGTGAAATCCGGCATAAGCTCGCCTCAGATGACTGTAAAAAGCATATTCTAAACGAATGGTGGCTGTGATGGTGGTATTAAGCCGATCGCGGGATTTGGCAGGGTCCGGTGTTTTGTGTCATATTGCCGCCCGCGCAACCCAGACCCCCATGTGACCTCACGTAACGCCGGAAGTTCTGGCGTTCGTCCAATATTCCTTATCCGCCGCTTATCCCGATCCATCCGCATGAGCACCAAATCAGTCGTCCTGACCGGCATCACCACCACGGGGACTCCCCACCTCGGCAACTACGTCGGCGCCATCCGGCCCGCCATCGAGGCGAGCCGGGATCACAGCGTCCAGCCCTATTACTTCCTGGCCGATTACCACGCCTTGATCAAATGCCACGACCCCGAGCGAGTGCGGCAATCGACGCTGGAGATCGCTGCGAGCTGGCTGGCCCTGGGGCTGGATACCCAGAACGCGGTGTTCTACCGGCAGTCGGACGTCCCGGAGATCGTCGAATTGACCTGGATGCTGACCTGCGTGACCGCCAAGGGCCTGATGAACCGCGCCCATGCCTACAAGGCTGCGGTGCAAGCCAATCAGGAGGCCGACGAGGCCGACCTCGACAAGGGCGTGACCATGGGGCTGTTCAACTATCCCGTTCTGATGGCCGCGGACATCCTCATGTTCAACGCCTGCAAGGTGCCGGTCGGACGCGACCAGGTACAGCACATCGAGATGGCGCGCGACATCGGCCAGCGCTTCAACCACATCTTCGGCGAACATTTCGTTCTGCCCGAAGCCGTGGTCAGCGAGGACGGCGCGGTATTGCAGGGACTGGACGGCCGCAAGATGAGCAAAAGCTACGACAACACCATACCGCTGTTCCTGCCGGAAAAGCAGTTGCGCAAGCTGGTCATGAAGATCAAGACCAATTCCCAGCTTCCCGGCGAACCCAAGGATCCGACCAGCTGTACGCTGTTTTCCATCTACCAGGCCTTCGCGCGCAAGGACGAAACCGAGGAAGTCCGGCGCTGGTACGCCGAGGGCATCGGCTGGGGCGACATGAAGAACAAGCTGTACGAATACCTCAACGACCACCTCGCCACGGCCCGAGAGCGCTACGAGGCATTGATGCAAGAGCCCGGGCGGATCGAAGAGGAACTCCTCGCCGGCGCGGCCAAGGCGCGTGCCCATGCCGTTCCGTTCATGCAGCGGATCCGCGAATCGGTCGGGATCCGGCCGCTCGGCCGGTAGCCCCTCCGCCGGGATTGCAGGCCGGCCGGACAGCGATGGAGCGTTCGGCTGGCGCCTACCGGCTTTTGCTTGCTTGCAATTCCCTGAGCTTCATGAGGGCATAGACCGATTCCAGATGAGGAATCGCGACGCCGGCCCGCTGTCCGGCGCGCACTGCGTTGCCGAGGATGGCTTCCGTCTCCATCGGCTGGCTGGCTTCGAAGTCGACCAACATGCTGGTCTTGTACGGCGGCATCTTGTAGGTACTGGCGATGTTTTTTTCGACGATGTCCTCTGGCAGCGGATGGCCGGTGGCCGCGGCTACTGTGCGGATCTCCTGCATGATCGCCCGGACGAGAGCTTCCTGGGTCGACAGTATCTCCAGGGTGTCGAGTCCCCCCGAAAGGACCGACAACGGGTTGAAAGCGGCGTTCCAGACGCATTTTTGCCAGCGCGCCGTGGTGATGTTCTCGGTGGCGATGCCGTTGACTCCGGCCTGTTCGAACGACGCGGCCAGGGCCTTGACGCGTTCCGATGCGCCGCCGGGGTAGTTGCCCAGCATCAGCCGTCCGTAAGCCTGATGCCAGATTTCGCCGGGTGCGGTGCGGGTGACGCCGATGAAGGCTAGGCCGCTGATGAGCTCGTTGTCCGGGAAGGCGGCGGCGATTTCCGGTTCGATGCCGATGCCGTTGGAGATCAGCACGATGCTGGTGCCGGGGCCGACGGCGCCGCGCAGCAGCCCTACCCGGTCGGCGCCTTCCACCACCTTGATGCAGACCAGCACGCAATCGGGCCGGGCTTCGAGTTCGGCGCCGGAGCGGACGACCGCGGCGGGCCGGAAGCTGTAATCCCCCAGCGTCTCGCTGCGTACGTGGATGCCGTTGGCTTTGACGGTTTCGTAGTCCGAGCGGGCGGCCACGGCTACGCTATGTCCGGCCTTGGCGAGCAGGGCGCCGTAGAAGCTGCCGATGGCGCCGGTGCCGATTACGAGTATGTTCATGAGACGTCTTCCAGATAACTCTTGATGAAAGGGATGGTGAGCCGGCGCTTGGCGGCCAAGGTCGCCCGGTCCAGATCGCCCAACAAGGCTTGCAGCGAAGCCAGGTCGCGGCGGCAGCGCGAGAGCAAGAATCGGCCCACCTGGGGCGTTAGGTCCAGTCCGAGTTCCTCCGCTCGGCGCTGGAGGGCCGCCAGTTTGTGTTCGTCCGCCAGGGGGTGGAGCCTGAGGGTCAGGCCCCAGGCCAGCCGGGTCTTGAGATCGGGCAGGGCGACGGGCAGTTCGGCGGGCGGCATCGAGGCGGTCACAACTAGGGTGTTCCCTGCGTCGCGCAAGGCGTTAAAGAGCCCGAAAAGCTGCCGTTCCCAGCCGCCCTGACCGGCGACCCGCTCGATGTCGTCCAGGCAGACCAGGTTCTGGTGCTCCATGCCGTCCAGCATGGCGGGGCCGTAGCCGCCGACCAGGGCTAGAGGTATGCAGGCGGCGCTGCGCCCGCTATGAAAGGCTTCGCGGCAGGCCGCGTTGAGGAGGTGGGTCTTGCCCAGGCCGGTATCGCCCCAGAGATAGAGCAGAGGTTCGCCCGCGGTTCTGGCGCAATGGCGCACCGCCGTCACCGCTTCGGCGTTCGGGCCGGCGCAGTAAAGTTCGAAGGTCTGCAGCGGGTCGACGGCGAAGTGCAGCGGGATCTGCTGTGCCATGGGCGGCGGCCGCGAGGGTTTCGGGCTTTATTCGCCCGCGTTCTTGAGCGCCTGGGCGACCCGTGCGAGCCGGGCGCCGAAAGCGCGGCACAGGGCGCGTTCCTCGTCGCTCAGCGGCGAGGCATCGCCGGTGTGGCGGCTGGGGCCGTAGGGCGTGCCGCCGGTGCGGGTCTTGTGCAGGGCGGCTTCGCTACTGGGGATGCCGACCAGGATCATGCCGTGATGCAAGAGCGGCGGCAGCATGGTCAGCAGGGTCGCTTCCTGGCCGCCGTGCATCGATGCGGTGGAAGTGAACACTCCGGCCGGTTTGCCCGACAGCGCGCCGGAAAACCACAGGGCGCTGGTATTGTCCAGAAAGTGTTTGAGCGGTGCGGCCATATTGCCGAAATGGGTCGGGCTGCCCAGGGCCAGGCCGTCGCAGCGCTTGAGGTCGTCCAGGCTGGCATAGGGCGGTCCTTCGGAAGGAACGGCAGGCGCCGTTGCTTCGCTGAGGGCGGAGACGTCCGGAACGGTGCGCAGTTTGGCGGTGGCGTCCGGTACTTCTTCGACGCCGCGGGCGATCATACGTGCCATGTCGGCGGTGGAGCCGTGGCGGCTGTAATAGAGGATCAGGATTTCAGTTTTGCTGCGCTTCGAGTCGGTCATGGGGGTTCGGGTTTGGGCAAAGGGTGTCAGTCGAGGATGCTGAGAACATTCTCGGGCGGCCGGCCCAGCGCCGCCTTGCCGTTGGTCACGACGATCGGGCGTTCGATCAGCACCGGATGGCTGGCTATGGCTGCGATCAGCGCTTCGTCAGTAATTTCCGGATTCGCCAGGTCCAGTTCCTTGTACGGGGCTTCACCCTTGCGCAGCAACTGGCGCGGTGAGATTCCGAGCAGGCCCACCAGTTCTCGCAGCGTCGCAGCGTCGGGCGGGGTCTTCAGGTATTCGATCACGGTGGGCTCGATGCCGTGGTCTTGCAATAATTTCAGGGTTTCCCGCGACTTGCTGCAGCGCGGATTGTGGTAGATGGTCACGGACATGGCGTGGATTCCTCCGGGGTTGTGCAAGGCAATCAGGCGTCCGGCAAGCTCTGGGCGTCGAACTCGATGAGTTCCCGCAGCACCGTGGTGGCATAGGCGCCGGAGGGCAGCGAAAACGCTAACTCGCAGGCATCGGCGCCGATCGGCGTGAATTCGAGGTCCGGCACCGGCAGCCGCAGCGCCCTGCGGGCGCGTTCGAGTCCGCAGCGCTCCAGGCCTTCGCAGAACTCGCCGTATTGTGCCAGGGCTTCCCGCTCCATTTCGAGCGCCGCGCCGGAAATCGCCGGCTCGCCGGTGCCCCACAGCGTGCCGCTGGGGTGGATCGCGAGAGCTGCGATGCGGCGCTCGATGTCTTCGTCCGCTGCGTCCGCCTTGAAGAAGCTGTTGGAGCCGGTGAACATGAAGGCATCGCCCTCCAGCGCCCGGTTCCAGCTGCCGTTCCCGACGCGCAGGGCGAGGATGCGGTTGAACAAATACGAGCGCGCCGCAGACAGATACAGCGAGCGCTTGTTGCGGTCGATGCGGCGGCGCGGATCGGCGAACAGTCGCAGCGCTTCCTGCAGATTGCGGCCGCCGTGGCCGAAACGCTGCGGGCCGAAATAGTTCGGCACGCCGGTCGAGCGGATCGCGGCGCAGCGGGCTTCCAGGTTATCGATCGGGCCCGACAGCTCCCGCACGACGAGCCGGAAGCGGTTGCCTTGCAGCGCGCCCCGCTTGAGCTTGCGGTCGTGCCGAGTGTGGCTCAGCACGGCGATGCTCTCGCTTTCCAGAGCGCCCCAGTCGGGATCGGGTTTGCCGGGCAGCCCCACGCTGAACCACTGGGTGGTCACGGCATGGCGGTCCTTGAGGCCGGCATAACCCACGTCCATCGGTTTGACGCCGGCCAGCTTGGCGATCCGCTGCGCTACGTAGTCGGTGTTTTCGCCGGTCTTGCGGATATGCAGGAAAGCATGCTCGCCCTGGCCACTGAGTTCGAAGCCTAGGATCTCGTCGACCCGGAAGTCTTCCGGGGAGACTCGAATGCGGCCCTGGCAGAGGACTTCGCCGTGCGCTCGCGGCAGCTCGTCGAGTCCGAAGCGGGAGATATTTTCGGTCATTGGCGGCTGATGAGGGCGACCGCGTGCGCCGATATGCCTTCGCCCCGTCCTTCGAAGCCCATGCCTTCGGTGGTCGTCGCTTTGACGTTGACCCAGCCGACGGGGATTTCCAGGTCCAGGGCGACATTTTCGCGCATCGCTTGAATGTGCGCGGCCAGACGCGGCGCTTGGGCTACGACGGTAACGTCGACGTTGCCGATGGCATAGCCCTCTCCGGCGACTTTTTGCCGCACTTCGCGCAGCAGCAGCCGACTGTCGATGCCCTTGTAGCGGACGTCGGTGTCCGGGAAATGGCGGCCGATGTCGCCGAGGGCGGCCGCGCCCAGCAGGGCGTCGCACAGCGCATGCAGCGCCACGTCGCCGTCGGAATGAGCGGCGAAGCCCTGGGTGTAAGGGATCTTCACGCCGCACAGCACCACATGATCGCCCTCTTTGAAACGGTGGGCGTCGTAACCTTGGCCTATTCGAAACATTGTCGCTCCAGATAAAAGGCGGCCAGGGGGAGGTCCTCCGGCCGGGTGATCTTGATGTTGTCGGGCCGTCCTTCGACGACCCTGGGGGATTGTCCGAGCAACTCCAGCGCGCTGGCCTCGTCCGTCACCGTCAGCCCGTGTTTGGCGGCCGACTCCAGCGCCTGCTTGAGTGCATGGTAGCGGAACATCTGCGGCGTGAGTGCGCGCCAGACGCGGCTGCGGTCGGGGGAGCCTTGGATCGCGCCGTTTTCGACTTCCTTGAGGGTGTCGGTAACCGGCAGCGCCAGGATGCCGCCTACGGGGTGATCTTCCAGGACGGCCATGAGGTGTTCCACGTCCGCGCGGGTGATGCAGAGCCGGGCGGCGTCATGCACCAGTACCCAGTCTTCGTCCGCGGCATGGCTGGCTAGGGCGGCTAAGGCGTTCAGTACGGAATCCGCGCGTTCCTTCCCGCCGGTCGTGGTCAGCACCCGCGGTTCGCGCGAGCAGGGCAGCTCCGGCCAGAACTCGTCGTCCGCTCCCAGCGCGATCATGATCGCGGCGACTCGGCGGACGGCCAGCAGGCGTTCGACCGTGTGCTGCAGCACCGCTTTCCCAGCCACCTCCAGGTATTGTTTGGGAACGTCGGCTCCCATCCGCTTACCCACGCCGGCGGCGGGGATTACTATCCAGAAGCGTGCGTCAGTGCTCATGTTCCGGGGGTTTGGCTTCGTCGGTCTTCGGGGCGGTGGCGGCTGGGGCCGGCGCCGCCGGTTTGCGCGTTTTCTGCGGGCGCGGTGTAGGCGCCGGGCTGGGCGTGGGATGCGCCGCGTCGATGATCTGCACCAGGGTTTCGCCCTCCTTGATCATGCCGAGGTCGCGCCGCGCCCTTTCTTCGATGGCATCGGTGCCTTGCTTGAGATCCAGCACTTCGGCTTCCAGCGCTGCGTTCCGCTGCCGCCGTTTCTCGCCTTCTTCGGCGAGCTCGCCGATGCGCTCTTGCAGCCGGCGCATCTCCAGCAGGTTGCCGTCGCCGAACCATAGCCGGTATTGGAGCAGGGCGATCAACACCAGCAGGAAGGCGATCAGTTTCCTCACCCCGGCTCCGGGCTGCGGTTCAGGCTAGGTTCTTGACGACGCTGCGACCGCCATAGCGTGCCTTGTCGCCCAGCTGTTCCTCGATCTTGAGCAGCCGATTGTACTTGGCGATGCGGTCGGAGCGGCTGAGCGAGCCGGTCTTGATCTGGCCGGCGCAAGTGGCGACGGCGATATCGGCAATAGTGGAGTCTTCGGTCTCGCCCGAGCGGTGGGACACGACCGAGGTGTAGCCGGCCGCCCCGGCGATCCGGATGGCTTCCAGGGTTTCGCTCAGCGTGCCGATCTGGTTGACCTTGATCAGGATCGAATTGGCGACGCGGGCGTCGATGCCTTGGCTAAGGATGGCCGGGTTGGTCACGAACAAGTCGTCGCCCACCAGCTGGATGCGGCGGCCCAGCTTGTCGGTGTGGATGCCCCAGCCGTGCCAGTCGTTCTCGGCCATGCCGTCCTCGATGCTGACGATGGGATATTTGTCGACCCAGGCGGCCAGGTAGTCCGAGAATTCTTCCGAAGTGAACTGCTTGCCTTCCGACGCCAGGGTATAGAGGCCTTCCGAATAGAACTCCGAGCTGGCGACGTCCAGCCCCAGGCAGATGTCCTCGCCGGGCCGGTAGCCGGCTTTTTCGATGGCTTCCAAGATGATGCCGATGGCGGCCTCGTTGGATGGCAGGTTCGGCGCGAAGCCGCCTTCATCGCCCACGCCGGTGGCCAGCCCCCGGTCCGACAGGACTTTCTTCAGGGCGTGGAAGACCTCGGCGCCGTAGCGCAGCGCCTCCCGGAAGGTAGGCGCGCCGACCGGCAGAATCATGAACTCCTGCAGGTCGATGCTGTTGTCGGCATGGGCGCCGCCGTTGATGATGTTCATCATCGGCACCGGCAGCAGGAACTCGCCGTTGCGGTTAAGGTAGGCGTACAACGGTTTTTTCGCAGCGGCCGCGGCGGCGTGGGCGGCCGCCAGCGATACCGCCAGGATGGCGTTGGCGCCGAGCACGCCTTTGTTCTCGCTGCCGTCGAGGTCGATCATGCGCTGGTCGACGGTTGCCTGATCCTCTGCGTCCAGGCCGATCAAGCCGGTGCGGATCGTCGTGCGCACGTTTTCTACCGCACGGGTGACGCCTTTGCCGAGATAGCGCGACTGGTCGCCGTCGCGCAGTTCGATGGCTTCGCGGGCGCCGGTCGAGGCGCCGGAGGGCACCATGGCGCTGCCTTCGGCGCCTGATTCCAGGATGACTTCGGCTTGTACGGTGGGGTTGCCGCGGGAGTCCAGTATCTCCCGGGCCAGGATGTCGACAATCTTGCTCATGGGATCACCAATGGGTATGCGTTAGTTGTGCGGCGCGCGTCCGAGCGTCGATGTTATGCCATTCGGATTACAGCAGAGGGCTTGCCTTGACGGTACGGTCGAGGCTCGCGAGCAGTTCCAGCAGTTCTTTCATGCGGTCCAGCGGCCAGGAGTTGGGGCCGTCGCTCAGGGCGCGATCGGGGTCTGGATGGGTTTCCATGAACAGACCGGAAATCCCCACCGCCACGGCGGCTCGGGCTAGCGCCGGGACGAATTCGCGCTGGCCGCCGGAAGCGGTGCCCTGGCCGCCCGGCAATTGCACCGAGTGGGTGGCGTCGTAGACCACCGGGCAGCCGGTCTCTCGCATGATGGCCAGCGAGCGCATGTCCGACACCAGGTTGTTGTAGCCGAAGGACACCCCACGTTCGCACACCATGATGTGGCGGTTGCCGGTGGCCAGCGCCTTGGCGGAGACATGCTTCATGTCCCAGGGCGCCAGGAACTGGCCTTTCTTGATGTTGACCGGTTTGCCGGCGTTGGCGACGCTCTGGATGAAGTTGGTTTGGCGGCACAGGAAGGCCGGGGTCTGCAGCACATCCACCACTGAGGCGACTTCCTGCAGCGGCGTGTCCTCGTGCACGTCGGTCAGCACCGGTACGCCGATCTGCCGTTTGACTTCAGCCAGGATGCGCAGGCCCTCTTCCATGCCAGGGCCGCGGTAGCTCGCATGGGAGGAGCGGTTGGCCTTATCGAAAGAAGACTTGTAGATGAACGGGATGCCCAGCGCGCCGGTGATTTCCTTGAGGGTGCCGGCAGTATCCAGCGCCAGCTGTTCGCTTTCAATCACGCAGGTGCCGGCAATCAGGAACAGCGGATGTTCCAGGCCGACGGGGAAGCCGCAGAGTTCGAACGGCTGCGCCGTTCTTTCGATGTTGCTCATGATTCGGCTCCGCCATTCTTCGGGTGTGCCG
Organism: Methylococcus sp.; assembly: GCA_028688525.1. Classification (GTDB taxonomy): domain Bacteria; phylum Pseudomonadota; class Gammaproteobacteria; order Methylococcales; family Methylococcaceae; genus Methylococcus. The sequence continues at coordinate 9,252 of JAQTYA010000108.1, forward strand.
TGTCCTCGCTATGGGCGCAGGCCGCGCGGACGAAGCCGCTGAACAGCGGATGGCCGCCGCGCGGCGTGGAGGTGAATTCGGGGTGGAACTGGCAGGCTAGGAACCAGGGGTGGTCGGGGATCTCCACCATCTCGACCAGGCGGCCGTCCAGCGATTTGCCGGATACCCGCAAGCCTGCCGCTTCCAGCGTCTTGAGGTAATGGTTGTTGAATTCGTAGCGGTGCCGGTGCCGTTCTGTGATGACGTCTTTTCCGTAGGTGCGGTGGGCCAGGGTATCCGCTATCAATCGACATTTCTGTCCGCCCAGCCGCATGGTGCCGCCCAGGTCCGAATTGCCGCTGCGGTATTCGGTGCTGCCGGCCTCGGTCTTCCATTCGGTAATGAGGGCGATGACCGGATGCGGCGACGAGGGCAGGAACTCGGTGCTGTGCGCTCCTTCCAGCCGGGCCACGTTGCGGGCGAATTCGATCACCGCTACCTGCATTCCTAAGCAGATGCCGAGGTAGGGGATGCGGTTCTCGCGGGCGTATTTCACCGTGGCGATTTTGCCTTCGATGCCGCGCTCGCCGAAGCCGCCGGGAACCAGGATGGCGTCGACGCCTTCCAGGGCTTCCGTTCCATGATCCTCGATTTCTTCGGACTCGATGAAGCGGATGTCGACCTTGGTGCGGGTGTGGATGCCTGCGTGGATCAGGGCTTCACTCAGCGACTTGTAGGCGTCGGAATGGTTGACGTACTTGCCCACCATGGCGATGGTGACCGAGCGCTCCGGGTTCTTGAGCGCATCCACCACATGACGCCACTCGCTCAGATCGGCGGGGCCCGCGTCGAGGCGGAGCTTGCGGACGACGATCTCGTCGAGCTGCTGTTCGTGCAGCAGGCTGGGAATGCGGTAGATGGTATCGGCGTCGACCGAGGCGATGACTGCGTCTTCCTGCACGTTGGTGAACAGCGCGATCTTGCGGCATTCGCTCTTCGGGATCGGCCGGTCCGAGCGGCAGATCAGGATGTCAGGCTGGATGCCGATGGTACGCAGTTCTTTGACCGAATGCTGGGTAGGCTTGGTCTTCAGCTCGCCGGCGCTGGAGATGTAGGGCACCAGGGTCAGGTGGATGAACAGCGAGCGTTCGTCGCCCAGATCGACCCGCATCTGGCGGATCGCCTCCAGGAAGGGCAGGGATTCGATGTCGCCCACCGTGCCGCCGATCTCGATCAGGGCCACGTCGTAACCTTCCGCACTGAGGCGGATGCCGCGCTTGATCTCGTCGGTGATGTGCGGGATGACCTGCACGGTGGCGCCCAGATATTCGCCCCGGCGTTCCTTGCGGATCACGTTTTCGTAGATCTGGCCTGTGGTGAAGCTGTTCGTCTTGCCCATAGTGGTGCGGACGAAACGCTCGTAATGGCCCAGATCGAGGTCGGTTTCCGCGCCGTCCTCGGTCACGAACACCTCGCCGTGCTGGAACGGGCTCATGGTGCCCGGATCGACGTTGATGTAGGGGTCGAGCTTAGTCAGCGTCACTTTCAGCCCGCGCGCCTCGAGGATGGCGGCGAGTGAGGATGCGGCAATGCCTTTGCCCAGCGACGAAACGACGCCGCCGGTGATGAAGATGTATTTCGTCATGAAAGCTCGAATCGTGTGCGATTGAGGAGATGTCCGGGAGGGTTCGAGGGTTGCCCATCGGTAAGGGCCGGACGGCACGGACAATGGCGGTATTTTAACCGAGGCGTGGGGGGTACGTCACGGGCGGGGGTTGTTGCCTTCGGTGTCGGGAGCGTTGGGTATTGGGTATAACGCGCTACGCGCGGTGGGTATCCGAATCCACGGTCGGGTTATTTTGCGAAACCCATACCTGGGGTTTCGTTCTGCGGACCGGCCTTCGGCAGCCGGTAGCGTCTGTCAAGACGGTGTAATTTTCGGGTTTGAACTCCGGCGCAACCTTTCAGCGATCCCAGTCCGCCGCCAGCTTTGATATTCGGTCCTCACTCATGCCGCAGCGCGACGATCGGGTCGAGTTGCGCCGCCCGCCGTGCCGGCACGAAGCCGAACAAGACGCCGATGACGGCCGAGAACCCAAACGCCAAAAGGTTGATCCCCGGATTGAACAGAAAAGGCATGTGCATCAGCGATGACAGGCCAAGACAGGCCGCGAAGGCCAGCACGATGCCGACCAACCCGCCTAA